>NZ_JBFANV010000094.1:0-39132 GCF_040674955.1 Nonomuraea sp. NPDC049695
AGCAGCCTTTGAGAGTTCCGGACGCTTCCCGAGGCCAGATCGGGGCGGCGGACAGGCCTTGACGGATCTTGTCCGCTAGTGTGATCGGGCGGAGAAGTCCTCTCGATCACATCACAGCCACCTCCGTGACGGGCGCAGTGGCCGTCCAGCTCGATGCGGATCAGTCGGGCTGAAGCAGCCGGCCCAACAATTGGTCGGTGTCGCGCCGCTCGGCTGGATCTCCGACCCGTACGACGATCTTCGGCCACGCCCGCTCGGCGGCGGGCTGTTCCCGAACACCTGCCGCCGCGCGCGGGGTTTAGTCCGGGATCCGGCTGATCGCTTTGCGGTTGGCGGTGGTGGTCACCCACGTGGCGAGGATGGCCGGTTGCTCACTGCTGGGGTTCTGACGGTGCCTTGCGGGGCATCAGGGCGACGACCGGGAGGCTGAGGGCGGTGACGGCCAGAACGACGATGAGACTGATTTTCATGGCGTGACCCAGTCCGGAGGTTGCGGCCTGGAAGAAGATCGAGGTGACCGCGGCCGAGCCGATCGCTGATGCGAGTTGCTGGATCGAGCTGAACGACCCGCTGGCGCTGCCGGCTTCGTCCGGTTTCGCGTCGCCGAGAGCGACGACGGGGATCGTGGCGAAGCTGAGGCCGATGCCGACGCCGATGACGAAGAACGCCGGGGCCAGCGCCCAGAGGCTGACGTTCGTCCCGGAGTAAGTGACGAGGGCCAGGACCCAACCGCAACCGACGAGGTCGACGGTGAGGCCGATGAAGACGAGGGTGCGACCGAGCTTGGCGACCAGGCCACCCATGGCGGCGAACCCGGCGGCGACGAGCCCCAGGGTGAGCGGCACCAGACCGAGCGAGGTGTCCCTCGGGCTGACGTGCAGCCCCTCCTGCAGGAACAGGGACAGCACGAAGAGCAGGCCGGTGCCGGCGGCGACGGCGACCAGGCACACGAGCAATCCGGAGGTGAAACCCCGGTTCTTCAAGAGCGAGGGCATGATGAGCGGGTGGGTCGCGGTGCGCTGGCGGTAGGCGAAGGCAGCGAAGAACAGGACGCCGACGACGATCGAGACGATCGGGATGACGCCCCAGCCGTTGGTCGAGCCCTCGATCAGGCCGTACAGCAGCCCGAGCATGGTTACCCCAAGCAGGCCGGAGGCCCAGCCGTCGACGACGGTGGACCGGTCGGCGTCGTCGTCACACGGCAGGATCTTGACGGCAATGATCAGCCCGACAACGCCAAGGATGATGTTGATGAGGAAGATCGGGCGCCAGGCCAGACCGAACACGTCGGCGCTGATGAGGAAACCGGCCAGGACCGGGCCGCCGACACTGGAGAGACTGAGAACCGGGCCGAACAGCCCGAACGCCTTGGCGAGCATGTCGCGGTCGAATGCTTTCGTCATGATCGCCATGCCTTGCGGGATGAGTAGCGCCCCGAACGCTCCCTGAGCAACCCGGGCGGCGATGAGCAGGATCGGGTCAGGTGAGAACCCGGCGATTGCCGAGGCCAGGGTGAACCCGCCCATGCCGATCAGGAAAAGCCGGCGTTGGCCGAACTTGTCACCCAGCCGTCCGCCGACCACGAGCAGCACTCCCATGGCGAGCATGTACGCCGGCCCCAACCATTTGATCAGGCTCTCACCGCCGTTGAGCTCGCTGGCGATGGTGGGGGCGGCGATGTTCGTGACGGTCGCATCGATCACGTCGAGGGCGTCGGCTAGTAGCACCAACCCCAGGATCGCCCACATCTGGCGGCTGGAGTGGCGTGGGGTGACGGTGTCCGGCTCCGTCAAGGTAGTCATGAGGAATGTCCTTATCGGTTCCGTCGGGGCGCCCCTCCTGGGCGGCCTCCCACCCCCACTACGAACACCCTCGGCCCGATCCGACACCGCCCACCAAAATTTCGTCGAGATCTTCCGGCGTGTGTGTCGTCAGCGAACCGGCCACGGTGATGTGGAGGCACCCACGCACGCTTCTCAGCCGCGTGTGACAGCTGGAGATGCCGCGGCGCTCTCCGGATCGCCCACGTCAGGCCCGGTATGACGATCGCCGCTGCCAGTACATGACCACCTGAGAGCAGGAGCCTGGCCGATGTAGTCGTGTGGCTCGGAGCAGGCGGGAGCGCGGGCCAGACCGTGGTCAGCGCGAGTGCGACCCCGGACGAAGGTCTGTTCCGCGTCGCCTTTCATCGCCGTGTCAAGCGCGCTCTTCAAACGCGGGCGCTACTGCAGTTGGTCGCGGCGGCGGGTGAGGGAGACGGTCTCGCCGGTGTTGCCGGCCAGCTCGATGGCCCGGTCGTAGGCCGCGCGTGACTGCTGACGTTGGCCCAGCCGGCGCAGCAGGTCGGCGCGGGTGGCGTGGTAGGCGTGATAGCCGTCCAACCCCTCGGCGAGGCGGTCAACGATGGCCAGCGCCACCTCCGGCCCGTCGAGCTCGGCCACGGCGATGGCCCGGTTGAGGGCGATGATCGGCGAGGGGTCGAGGCGGACGAGCTGGTCGTAGAGGGCGAGGACCTGCGACCAGTCGGTGCCGCGCATGTCGCGGGCGGAGGTGTGCACGGCGTTGATCGCGGCGAGGATCTGGTAGCGACCCGGAGCCGCCCCGGCAGCGGCAGCGGCCAGGCGCTCGCGCACCAGCCGATGACCTTCGGCGATCAGTGCCGCGTCCCAGGCGCCGCGGTCCTGCTCGTCGAGCGCGACCAGTTCGCCGCCGGCCGAGACCCGGGCGGGGCGGCGGGCCTCGATGAGCAGCATCAGCGCCAGCAGGCCGGCCACTTCTCCGTCCTGCGGCAGGAGCGCGCGGATCAGGCGGGTGAGCCGGATCGCCTCGGTGGTCAGGTCGTGTCGTACGGGATCGGTGTCGGGGCCGGTGGCCAGGTAGCCCTCGTTGAAGACGAGGTAGAGGACGGCGAGGACGCCGGAGACGCGCGCCGGCAGATCGTCGGCGGACGGCATCCGATAGGGGATGCGCGCCGCCTTGATCTTGGCCTTCGCGCGGGTGATGCGCTGCTCCATGGTGGTCCCCTGCACCAGGAAGGCACGGGCGATCTCGGGCACGGTCAGACCGCCGACCATGCGCAGCGTCAGTGCCACGCGGGCCTCCATCGCCAGCGCCGGGTGACAGCAGGTGAAGATCAGCCGGAGCCGGTCGTCGTCGATGGCGCCCAGCGGCTCGGGTGGGGTGTTGTCGTGCAGCATCTGAGCCTCCTTGTGCTTGTCGTCGCGTTTGTTCTCGCGCCGGATCCGGTCGATGGCCTTGCGGTTGGCGGTGGTGGTCAGCCACGCGCCCGGGTTGGGGGGCAGGCCGTCGGCCCGCCACCGTTCCACGGCGGTCGCGAACGCCTCGGCCGCTGCCTCCTCGGCGATGCCGAGGTCACCGAAGCGCCTGGTCAGCCCGGCCACCACCCGCGCCCACTCGTCGTGGTGGGCCCGGATGATCGCCTCCTCGACGTCGCTCACAGGAACGGCCGCACCTCGATCTTCCGATCGCAGACCTTCGACGCCTCGGCGGCGAGCTTGAGCGCCACATCCAGATCGGGGGCCTCCCACACCCAGACGCCGGCGAGGTACTCCTTCGACTCCACGAAAGGCCCGTCGCTGAACACCGCCTGCTCGCCCCGGTTGTCGATGACCGTGGCCGCGTCGGTGTCCGCGAGTCCGCCCGCGAAAACCCAGTAGCCCTCGGCGATCAGTCGTTCGTTGAACGCGCTGATGGCGGGCTGTCTGTCCGTGCTGCCGGGATTGCTCTTGTCATCGATCACGGAAACCAGGTACCGCATTTGAAGATCATCTCCTGTGGTGTCAAGACAGCGTGGTTCGATGGTAGGGACTTCAGGCCGTCGCATACCGCGGGCGCCCGGCCGGCCGGTAGACCTGGATCGTCACGCCCTTCGAGTCGACCCGCGACTCGACCAGGTCGAGCGCACGATCCGGACCGGTCTCCGCGAACAGTCTCGCGCCCTGGCCGAGGATCACCGGGATCACGATCAGAATCATCTCGTCGACCAGATCGTTCTCCAGCAGCCACTGGGTCAGGATGCCACTGCCGTGCACCTGCAGCTCACCCCCGGGCTTGGCCTTCAGCTCACCGATGGCCGCCGCGAGGTCACCGCGGAGAACGGTCGTGCCCTCCCAGCGCGGCGCGGTGAGCGTGGTCGAGGCAACGTACTTGGGGGCCTTGTTCAAGGCCACGCCGATGGGATGTGCCTGGTCGATTGATCCCCAGGAGCCGGCGAACAACTCGTAGGTGCGCCGGCCGAACAGGAACGCCTCGGCGCGCTGGTAGGTCTGCGTGATGAACGTCCTGGTCTCGTCGTCACCCGCCCCCCGGGCCCATCCCCCGCGCTCGAATCCGTTCCTGCGGTCCTCATCCGACGCACCGCCGTTTCCCTGCGTCACTCCATCGATGGTGACCTGAGTCACAGTCGTCAGCTTCATGATCGCGGTTCCTTTGCCTTGGCGCCGCCCCTTGCGGGTGGCCTCACCCCTGCTACGAACACCACCGCCCCGATCCGACACCCCCTCCCGGACTTCTTTGAAGAATTTTCCGGGACGCCGGTCGTCATCGATCCGACAGCACGACAGTGTCGCGGCGACCGGCCTCCACCTCCTCAAGCGCGCCCAGTGCGGACAAGCTCGTGGACCAGGTCGATCGCGAAGATCTGACCAGTGGTGGAGGGCGTCGAACGTTGATGAGTTCGGTGGCGTGGGCGTGGCGGAGTGGGGTGAGCAACAGTTCCTGAGCTGAGTTCGCTGGAGCTCTCCTGACGTCCCCTCGCCTGGCCTGCGAGCTGGTGATCAAGCGGCCAGCTCGACGTGCGAGAGCAAGCTCAATCGTTCCCGCGCGCCCACCAGCGCAACTTGCCGGTTTCCGTCGCCGCCCGCGCGGTGACCCGGTTCGTCCTGGACCGCACCCAGCCCTGGCAGCGCGAGGATCCGCACGCCCAGATCGACGCCGCCTTCACCCTGCTCGCCCACGGCTGGCCCGCACCCGAACGGCAGGCGCCGCCGCATCGCCCGCCGCAGGCCGCGTCCGCGTCCACGGCCCGCCCGCCGGGGCTACGCGAACGCAAGAAGGCCGCCACCCGGCAGGCCATCACCGATGCCGCGCTGGAGCTGTTCACCGCCCGCGGCTACGACCAGGTCGGCGTCCGCGAGATCGCGGAGACGGCCGGCACCTCGATCGCGACCCTGTTCGCCTACTTCCCCGACGGCAAAGCCAGCCTGGTCTTCCCCGCCGACCGCAGCGAGCACATCGCCGCCCTGGTCGACGCCGTCCACCTCCGCTCCCCCGGTCAGAGCGTCCTTCGAGCACTCCACGACCACATGGCCGGCCGCGGCCCGTTCGAGCCCGATCCCGCCCCTGATCAGCAACGCGCGCTCGATCTCATCCGGGCCACCCCGCAACTGCGCGACTTCGCGCTGCACTCCTGGACCGTGGCCCAGGAGCCGCTCACCGCGGCCATCACCCGCGAGGCCGCGCTTCCGGCCGACGACCTCGCCGCCCGGCTCCTGGCCCGCCACGTCCTGCAGATCCCCGACCTGGCCAACACCATCAGCGCCGACGCCCGCCACACCCTGGACGTCGTCACCGCTCTCCTCGAACGCGGCTGGCCCGCCTGCCTCACCGAGTAGCCACCCGCGGGCACAGGCCGGGCGATCAGGCGTCCTGACCCGCGCCACCGCCCAGCGGCAGACGCTTGGCGACGTCCAGCCGTACCTCGCCGTAGGGCTGGACGTGCTGCCAGAACAGCGGAGTCAGCCCGGGTCCACGATCTCCACGGTTGCGTGCGCAGGCTGACCCGAGGGTCTAGGTGAGCATTCACGTACGTGTGGAATGGGTGCTGTTGCCCGAGAGGTTGCCAGGTGGCCGGCGGTCACCGCGGGTCCCGCAGGCCGCAACCCGGGACACTAGCCCCAGAACGCCTGGGCCTGCCTGCCGAGCGACTGCTGGCCTGCGGTGTTGGCGTGGCAGCCGTCGGCGACCTCGTTGCTCCTGAGATGGAACGACCCCGGGTAGGTCACGTTCTGCGTCGTGTCGGCGGCCGCCTGCCTGGCAAGACTGTCGGTCAACTGTGGGCCGTTGGGGCCCGCCAGGAAACACGTCTGGCCGGGATCGTAGAGCGGCTGACCGGTGATGAGAATCTCGGCGCCGGAGGCGGCGTGCAGGCGGGCGTTGGCGATGAGCCGCTTCACCTCGTCATAGGTCGCCCCGTTGGTGAACACGCAGATCTGCACCCACACGGCTGTCGGTCTGCCGAACCTGCTCACCTGCTGGTCGAACTTCTGCCACGCGCTGGAATTCGGATCGGTCCACGACTGAACGACCAAGCCGCCCGTCCCGTACGGACCCCACATGCGTCTGCCTCCGACCGCCACATACCCCTGGGCGACGTTCTCCGCCATCGAGCAGCCGATGAAGCCCATCGAGTTCGCCGGCTGAGGGCCGGTCGGGGTGACCGTCGGCGTCGGCTCGCCCGTGCCGCCGGTGCACGTGACGCCGTTGAGCGCGAAGGTGGACGGTACCGGGTTACTGCTGTTGTTCCACGAGCCGTTGAATCCCAAGCTCGTGTTGCCGTCGGTCGCGAGGTTGCCGTTCCACGCGGCATTGCGAGCGGTCACCTGCGAACCGCTCTGCGAAACCGTGGCGCCCCATGCCTGAGTCACTTGCTGACCGGCGCCGAACGACCAGGTCAGGGTCCAGCCGGAGACTGGATCACCCAGGTTCGTCAGGCTCACATCGGCGGTGAAACCTCCCGTCCACTGGGAGGCCACCGCGTAAGTGACCCGGCAACCGGTCGCGGCGTGCGCGGCCGGCAGCACCCCGCTGACGGCGGTGATCGCCACTACCGAAACGACGGCTGCGACGAAGGGACGTAACCGGGACAGGTGCATCACTTCTCCCTCGACTGCGTACTTCCGTGGTGGGTTTGCGGTCACAGATCGACGTCCACAGCGACCGTCCTGCCGAGCCGTGGCCCAGCGCGAGCGCGGTCTTCTGGTCGAACGGGCGCTGTTGTCCGGCGGTTCGCGGCCCTGGGGGCAGCGGCGAGCCCGTCCTTCATCGAGGCCATCGCTGCCTCCATCGACGACTGTCGTCGCCGAGGACCGTAAGACAGTTGCACGACGGCGGTCAACGTCTCTGTCAAACGTCCGCGAGTTCCGGCTGGTAGGGGCCCCGTCGCGGAGGCGTGTCCGTGAAAGTTCCACGGTCCCACTTGGTGATCGAGTGGCCCGCCACCGCACTACAATCCGCGCATGCGCTCTGACCACGCCCGCAGCTGCACAGCCGGTCGCCGGCACCGGCATGTCTGAGTCTCGAGATGAAACGACGGCGGAAGGCCCGTTCGACAACGCCTCCGAGGAAAGATTCCTGCTGTCCCGCCGGTACGCCGCGGGCACGGGTGGCGTCCGGGGCCTGTTGATCACCGTTCTCGGTGATTACGTGCGTCCGTCGGGGCAACCCGCGCCCACCTCGGCCCTCGTCGATGCGCTGGGCCGCCTGGACGTCAAGGAGGAAGCCTGCAGGCAGGCCCTTGCGCGTGCCGCTGCGGACGGCTGGCTCATCCCCGAACGTGCAGGACGGTACACGTGGTGGCATCTCAGCCCGGCGTTCGCGCAGTTCCTCA
Source organism: Nonomuraea sp. NPDC049695 (assembly GCF_040674955.1). Lineage (NCBI taxonomy): Bacteria > Bacillati > Actinomycetota > Actinomycetes > Streptosporangiales > Streptosporangiaceae > Nonomuraea > Nonomuraea sp. NPDC049695. The sequence continues at coordinate 7,628 of NZ_JBFANV010000094.1, forward strand.
ACCTTGGCGCTGAACGGATCTTCGGCTTCACCGCGACCCAGCCGGAGTGGGACGGCCGGTGGCTGGTGGTGCTGGCCCGAGCCGCGGAGACGAATCGGGCCGGACGCCATCTGATGCGCACGCGACTGCGGTGGGCGGGGTTCGGCAACCCGGCGCCGGGCGTGTGGGTCAGCACGCACACCGACCGGGTCGGCGAGGCCGAGTCCGTGCTGGACGAAGCCGGGGTTCGCGAGGAAGCGCAGGTGTTCCTGTCGGAATACCTCGCCGGCGGTGAAGTCTCCACCCTCGTCCGCCAAGCATGGGACCTTGACGAGGTCGCGCGGCAGTATGAGGAGTTCCTTGCCGAGTTCACGCGGCCGCCTTCGCATGATCCGTTGGTCAGGCACACCCGGCTCGTGCATGCCTGGCGCCGGCTCGCGCTGATCGATCCCGCATTGCCTGCCGAACTGCTGCCTTCAAGGTGGAGCGGCGCTCGGGCCGCGAAGCTCTTTCACCGGCAACATGCGAGGTGGGAGCCGGACGCGACGCGTGAGTGGGAGCGCATCAGCAGGCCGCCGAACCCCTGAGATCAGCGGCAACCGCCCGCACGTGCGCAACGCGATCGATGCCGCGATGGTGGCCGATCTGCACGAGGTGTGCGCCGAGCCGGCCTACGCCTGTGACCTCGCCGGCCGGGTGCTCTCCGCCGCGGAGGCACTGGCGGTCAGGCTGGTGAACGAGGTGGTTCCCGAGGACGAGTTGCCGGCCGCGGCGGACCGGCCGGCCGCCCGCATCGCCAAGAACGCACCGCCGGCGCTGCGCAGCGCATGACGGCTTTCCTGGAGCGGCGCCGCTGACGGGCACGCTCAACGGTCGAGTCTGCGCAGTTCGTGCCGGTAGCGTTTGGCGTTTCGGAGGTACTCGTTCACTCCGTAGTCGATCCATCGGCTCTGGACGTCGTCGTCCATCGGCCGCAGCCGCGCGGGCACGCCGGGGGCCAGGTGACCCGCCGGGACCTCCAGATCTTCGGCGACGAGCGCCTGGGCGCCGATCACCGACCCGGTGCGGACGACGGCGCGGTTCAGGACGACCGAGCCCGAGCCGATGAGGCAGCGGTCCTCAATGGTGCAGCCTTCGAGGTGGGCGTTGTGGCCGACCACGCAGTCGCTGCCGATCACGGTCGGCCACTGCTCGGTGGTGTGCACGACGGTGCCGTCCTGAACGGAGGTACGCTCACCGATCTCGATGCGGCCGAAGTCGGCCCGCAGGACGGCGGCCGGCCAGACCGATGATTCGGCGCCGATGGTCACGCTGCCGATGACGACGGCGTCAGGATGGATGAAGGCGTCCGGGTGGATCCGAGGCTCCTGGTCGCCCAGTGCGTACATGGGCATGGGTCACTCCCCCGCCTTGCTCGCAGGCAGGCCCGCGTACACGTTCCTGGCGTCGCGGCTGGTGGTGTGGCTCCGTCGGCGTTGTACACAAAACCCTCACAGATGCCCAGCCCGAGGCCCAGCAGGATCAGTAGCGCCCCGATCGACGGCTACTTTGCCTTCGCCGTAGCTTCGGGAGTTTCAGGCCGTCGCCTCTGCGTCGGCCGGCTCGGACAGCGTCGTGCGCTGCGGCGGCCTCGAGCACGCAACGACGCGTCGTGGGGAGGCCTCGCGCGGCCGCACGCGACGCAATGCCGGGCGGGGTCATGCGCTGTCGCCGGCGTGCGTGCCGGCGTGCTTGGCCGACAGGCCGGCCGGTCCTGCAGCGGGCCCGCTCCACGAGCTCTGCTCGGGGGCGGCCTTGGCTGCGCTGTAGGCGGCGTGGGCGGCGTGGGCGGCGTCGGCGGCGTCGGCGGCGTCGGCGGCCAGGAACGTCGCATGCCGGGCGCCTGTGTCGGCCACTGCGATGGCCGGCGGAGGGAGATCGCCGGTGCGCGCTCGGCCTGAGCCGTCAGGCGTCGAAGCGCTGGCGGGCGGTCTCGATGTGGCCGAAGTACTGATGGGTCCAGCCGCAGATGAGATCAACCGTCGCGCGCAGGGCCTGGCCCGGCTCGGTGAGGGTGTACTCGACTCGCGGCGGCACAGTGGGATGCACCTTCCGCTCGGCCAGGCCGTTGCGCTCCAGCATGCGCAGGTTCTGGGTGAGCATCTTGTGGCTGATGCCCTCGACCTCGTCGCGCAGCTCGCTGAAGCGGAGGGTGCGCTCACCGAGAGCCTCGATGATGAGCAACGCCCACTTGTTGGCGACGTCCGAGAAGATCTCCCGCGCCAGGGAGTCCGCACGTCTCAGGTCCGCTTCGTCAGCCGTGCCTGCGAACTGCTTGGTCACCATGAGGTTCCCCAGTCTCTAAAAAGTGCGTTCTTCCATGTCAGCGAACACTCTCCTATGGTTTCTGAGTAACCGCAAGAGAGCACGGGCGCCCTCCGGCGCCTCGATCACATAACCATCAGGAGATCTCGTGGCAGTTTCGCTCATCAACCCTGACGGGCATGTCCAAGTCCCGCTCTACCACCACGTCGCGGTGGCGACGGGGAGCAGACAGGTCCACATCGCGGGACAGGTCGCCTGGGACGAGAACGGCGCGCTTGTGGCACCGGGCGACCTCGCCGGGCAGGTCACCCAGGTCTACCGCAACGTCGCCAAAGCGCTGGACGCGGCCGGAGCGACGTTCCACGACGTCGTCCGCTTCACGTGGTACGCCGCAGGCTGGAAGAGAGAGATGTACGACGCCTTCAACGCGGGCATCGAACAGGCGGCCCGCGAGTTCGACATCGCCACGCCGCCGGCCGCGCTGATCGGGGTGGACGTGCTTTTCGAGCCCGGCATCCTCATCGAGGCCGAAGTCACCGCGATCATCGATTGAAGCGGTCACACCAGGTGCGAGTAGTGGGGTATCCGATGCATGTCTGGGTGCAGGCCGCCTACCACGCCCAGATGCTCACCCGGGCGGGCTGGACGAGCCGGCCTCACGGCGCTGAAACGCCTCGTGCTTTCGTCCCGGATGTAACGGGCGAGAGTGGAAATCCAGCCACCCGACCATGATCAGATGCAGCCAGAACCGGCGGCACGAGCCGATCGGTCCCGTCCTGGCCGGTGGCCTGGTTGCCGGGCGCGGTCCACGTACGGGCCCGGCCCGAAGGTCAGGCCGTGAGGGCGGCCGCTGCTTCCCGGTAGATGACGCTCGGGTCCTCGGACAGCCAAGCCTTCACCTGGCGGCTCCAGGCGTCGGCGAGCACCTCTGGCCGGTGCGCCTCGATGCCGTCGAGGGCGGCCGCGACGATCGTCTCGGGGGCGGTCTTGTCGCCGTCGTACCAGGCCATCATGTCGGTGTCCGCGGCGCCCAGGTGCAGGCCTGTCACCAGGGTGCGCTGGTCGGCCAGCTCCAGGCGGACGTTGTTGGTGAGCGCCCATTCGGCGGCCTTGGCCGCGTGGTAGGCGCCCGCGCCGTTGTAGGCGAGCCAGGAGATCGCAGACAGGACATTGAGGATCGCACCGTCGGCCAGCTGGGGCGCGAAGGCGCGGATCACGTTGAGGGTGCCGTAGAAGTGGGTGTCCATCTCGCGGCGGATGGTGTCCAGGTCGCCGGTGATGAGGTTCGCGCCGGTGGAGATGCCCGCATTGTTGATGACGATCTTGACGTCGGGCGCAGCGGCGGCCGCGGCGGCGACCGACACCGGGTCCGTGATGTCCAGGCGCAGCGGGATGACTCCCGGTACGTCGATGAGGTCGGGACGGCGGGCGGTGGCGTACACCTTGCCGGCGCCGCGGTCGAGGAGGGAAAGGACGAATTGCCGGCCCAGGCCCCGGTTGGCGCCGGTGACGAGCACATGTGCTCCGTTGATCTGCATGCGGATAGACTAAAACCTGACGTTGACGTCAGAGGCAAGTGTTGTGAGGGAGGTCACGGTGCGGATCGGCGAGTTGGCGGCGCGCTCGGGCGTCAGCGTGCGGGCCTTGCGTTACTACGAGGAGCAGGGGCTGCTGGAGGCGCACCGGAGCGAGTCCGGGCAGCGTCAGTATCCCGAGTCGGCGGCCGACCGGGTTCAGCTGATCCAGATGCTCTACTCCGCCGGCCTGTCCAGCCGGACGATCGCCGAGCTGCTGCCCTGCGTCGATGCCAAGGTCAGCACCCCAGAATCGCGTGCCCGGCTGGCGGCCGAGCGTGACCGCATCGACGCCCAGATCGCCGCGCTGATCCGTACCCGTGACCGTCTGGACGCGGTCATCGCCTTCGCCGGAAGCCCGGCCAGCGGCTGCGCGTGGATCTCGGACCGAGACGTCGCTGCGCAGGCGAGCCACTCTGCGGCGCCATGATTGCGGTGACCCGATTCGGGCTCGATGCCACGAACGCGCCCTGTTAGCCCTTGCTGACGTACTTGGTCCTCGCGATACCGTCAGCGGCCGGTGGACGGGATCGTTGGGACGGGGCCGGTGGTGGCGAACACCAGCACCGTCGCCCTCGTCTCGCCGCGTCCGGGCCACTTTGCCGGTGCCGCGTCCGACGTCGAGCACGCGAGCCGCCTTGCCCGCCGTGAGTTCGTCGATCAACTCGTCCGGGGACTCCGGGCGGTACCGGTCGTACGGTTCGGCCACCGAGCCGAAGGATGTGGTTCCGATGTGGCAGTTGTTCGCGCGCTGGCTCGATCGTGGCGGTCGGAGTAATTTCCCATCATGGTCAAATTACGTTACCCCGGATGGGCAGGCGTCCTTCCGCGCAAGGCCGTTCGCTTATCCGTCGCCGGAGTGATTGCTGTCGGGTCTCCGATCGGACTCGGCTCGTCATTCGCGAACGCGTCGACATCGAATACGCCGCCCAATGCCGTCATCACCTGGGACATAAATGCCCAGACGGCGATATGGGATATTGCCGGTCAGCAACCGCAGGTCCAGGCGCGCAGCTTCGCGATGGTCCACGGAGCCGTTTACGACGCCGTAAACGCGATCGCCGGCACTCCCTATCAGCCGTACCTGATCGCGCCTCCTGCCGATGGGACCGAGTCGACGGACGCGGCCGTCGCGACCGCGGGCTTCCTGGTGCTGAACGCTCTGTTCCCAGACCAGCAAGCGAGGCTGAGGACGCAGTACGACGAGGCGCTGGCCGCGATTCCCGGCGGTACCGCCAAGCAGCGCGGAATCACCGTGGGCACTCAGGCGGCCGCTGCGATGAACGCCGCACGGCAGAACGACGGAGCGTTCGGAAACCAGACCTGGATCGTGGGCACCCAGCCCGGTCAGTGGCGGCCGGCGCCACCCGCATTCGCCTCCGACGGAGCCTGGGTCGGTGACCTCAAACCGTTCCTTGTCCGCAACGCCTCCATGTTCCGCACGTCCGGCCCGCCGTCGCTCACCAGTCACCGGTACGCCCGGGACTTCAACGAGATCAAGACCATCGGCTCGGCGACCAGCACGGTCAGGACGTCCGACCAGACGCAGGCCGCGATCTGGTGGCACGACCGGCACCTGGCCGAATGGGAGATCAAGCGCCAGCTGGCGACGAAGCGGCAACTGAACACGTTGCAGACGGCGCGAATGTTCGCGATGGTCGACCTGGCCGAAGCCGACGCCACGATCGCCTGCTACAACGAGAAGGCAGCGTGGCACTTCTGGCGGCCGGTCACCGCGATCCGCCTGGCCGACACCGACGGCAATCCGCGAACGGCGGCCGATCCCGACTGGACGCCATTGCTCGTCACACCACCGCACCCCGACTACACGTCCGGACATACCTGCTTCACAGCGGCGAGCATGTCGGCGTTGGCGTATTTCTTCGGCCGCGACGACATCCCCTTCAGGGGGTACAGCGCCGCCTCGGGCACCACCAGATATTTTCGCAGTTTCTCGCAGGCGCTCGCCGAGGTCATCGAAGCCCGCATCTGGGGCGGAATCCATACCCGAACGGCCGACGTCGAAGGCGCGAAGATCGGCAAAAAGGTCACGGCTTACATGGTCGCGCACTACTTCAAATCCAAGGAGTAATGACCTCGGCACCCGCGCGTCGCCGTGAAACCTCGCCCCAGAGCCGTGCACGCGACGACGGCCGGCAGGCCCGGAAGGCGGCGCCGGAGGCGCCTTGCGTCGAGCCCGCCGCGTCGACTCTGTGATCGGCCATCCCCACCGAGCAGGCCGGTGATTTTCACCTGGGCCAGCTCGGTGAGCGGCCCAGGATGGCCACGATCTCGTCCAGAGGCGACCCGCCCGGCCACGGGAACGCCGGAGCGAAGGCCGCACCGGGCGCCAGGCGCGCCTCGCCGCCGGGTACGGCTCTCGCCACCGCGAGGGCGGCGTCCAGCAGGTCCGGCGGGAACTCGACCTCGGCGCCCAGTGCCTTGGCGAGATCCCAGGAATGGACCACGTAGTCGATGAAGTGAAAGCTGATCGCCTGCGCAGCGGGGAAGGGACTCCCGCTTGCGAACTCGGGCAGCGGGAACCTGCGCTCCAGCACGCCGTCGGCGGCGAAGGCCGTCATGACATGTTCGGCTGAGGCGCGATAGCTCGCCACAGGGTCGCTGCCGAGAGAGCGCAGCTTCCACTGGGCGAGATCGCCGTCCCCCCTGGATGCCGCGGCGAAGCCATAGTGCTGCGTGGCCATGTGCGCGAGCAGGCCGTACACGGTCCATCCGAGACAGGGCGTCGGACGGGACAGGTCCGCGGGCTGCACTCCAGCCGCCAGCTCGACGCTGGTGCGGACGGCCTGCGCGTCGAGCGCGACAACATTCATAAGCATTCACATATGATGTGCATACGCTTATTATCTGTCAAATGGGTATCTTGGACTCGTGACGGGCCGCCGCGACCTCGCCGAGATGATGCATCCTCTCTTGCAGTCGCTCATCGCAGCGGAACTACCGGTGCTGGCGGCGTATGGCGTCTCCATGTGGGGCTACACCGTGCTCGGCGCCCTGGACGACGGTTCGGTACGCACCCAGGCCGCCCTGGCCGAAGCGATCGGCGCCGACAAGACCCGCATCATCGGCACCCTTGACCAACTGCAGACAGCCGGACTGATCACTCGCGAACCAGACCCTCACGACCGCCGCGTGAGAATCCTCGCGATCACCGACGAGGGCCGCGAAGTGCGGAGATCTGTGCGGGCCGAGATCCAGGCCAACGAGGAGCGCCTGCTCGCACGCCTGCCCGAGGCCGACCGCCACGGCTTCCTCCGCGCCCTGCAGGCGCTCTACCAGCTACCACGCGAGCAGATCACCGAGAAGTCTCCGCTTGACCGGCGGCCCGCTCGCCGATCGAACACGGCTCACGACCGCTGACCTTCCGCCACCACCCCGATGGACGAGTTCTACAGCCTGGTCAATAGCCGGATCACCGCCGTCAACGCCGAGCCTCCGCCCGCCGATGAGTACGCGGCCCTACCGCGTGCTGACGTGGGAGCGACACCTTCGCCGTCGCCCGGCCTGATCCCCGAGGTGCCGGCCCGGGGATCAGGCGCGCAGCGTCAGCGTTCGCTGGAGGCCGCGCGGTAGTGCAGGTCCTGCACCTGCGGAGTCGCGGTGATCGCGTGCGGCGAGACCACCTTCGCCACCACGGCCGAGCTCCTGGTGACCGTCGCGGACGCGGCGCCCGCCTTCAGCGGGAACGTCTTGGCGGACACCCCCGCGGGCGCGTCGTAGGTCTGTGTCGTGCCGCCGATCGTGACGGACACCTTGCCCGCCGCGGTCAGCATGGTGAGCACCTCGACGGTGTCGCGGGCCGCGGTACTGCCGGCGCGCAGCTTCATGAGCTTGGTCTGCGCGTACGCCGGGTCGGCCGCGACCGGCTGGATCCTGTGGGTCAGGTACGCCGTGTCGTTGGTGATCTTCGGGCAGCCCAGCTTGTAGCAGGTCAGGTAGTAGGCGTTGATGTCCAGATAGGTCCAGCCGGCGTTCCTGGAGGGGGCGAACTGGGTGTTCTCCGAGTAGTCGTTCCAGGTGGTGAGCTGCACCCACTCCGCCTTGCCGTCGATGGCCCCCTTCCAGGTGGCCCGCAGGTTCTCGGTGTTGCCCGCCTCGTCGAACACGCCCTGGTTGGGCCGCTCGTCCTGGACCGACACCGGCTGCATCCAGATCTTGCCCAGGCCATGGGCGCGGTCGATGTTCGCCGTCAGGCCGGCGTTGGCCGCGGGGTTGCGGTTGCCCCAGTTCGAGAAGCCGTAGCTGATCGGGGCGAAGGCGTCGCGGTACCTGGTGAAGTCGACGAACGTGGGCACCAGGGCGACCTTGATGCCGTGCTGCGTCTCCATGGTCTTCATCCAGTCCGACCACCAAGCGGCGGTGCGGGCCTCGGCCTTGAAGGGCGCGACGACGAGGCGGTTGTCGGCGAGCCGGTAGACCGACTTCGACGCGGCGAGCTTGGCCATGGCGGTGGCGAAGGCGGCGCTGTCGGTCGAGGCCAGACCGTTCATGTCCGGCATGAGCACGATCTTGAAGCCGGCGTCCACCGCCTCGGCCGCCTTGATGAGGTTCTGCACCCGCGTCCACTGCGCGCTGGTCACGGAGAGGATGTCGACGGTGAAGCCGTCCAGGCCCGCGGCAATCGCCTGCCGCACCTCGGTCTTGAGATCGGCCAGCGCGTAGTCGCCCGCGATCGGGTCACGTCCCAGCGGCCGATCGCGGAGCAACCCGCCGTAGGCGGCGTGCTTGCCGCTCTCGCCGTCCGGCTTGAGGTAGTTCCTGGCGTAGTAGTCGCCGGCCGGAGCCTGATTGTCGAGGGAGATCGGAAAGGGGGTGAAGTAGTGCGCGAACACCTTCTTGGCCGAGGACCGCAGCGCCGTCGTACCCGCCAGGGTGAAGGGCAGCGGCCCGTCGGTCTGCTCACCTCCGGTTCCCCCGGTGCCTTCGGTGTAGGTGACCGTGAGTTTCGGTCCCCGGTTCCCGCTCTCGCGCGAGGACATCAGGACGGTCGTGGTGGCATCGGTCCCGGTGAGAGCGAACGCGTACGTGCCATCAGCTTTGACGGCCGACGAGACGTCCAGCTTGGCCGTCTGGCCGGTGGTGAAGCCGGTGTGCGAGCCGATGACCGGCGCGCTCAGCGCCGGACGGGTGTTCCAGGTGGTGGCGGCCTCCGTCCAGGCGCCCGTCACCGGGCGGACGGAGACGGTGGTGTCCGTCGTTCTGGCCGAGACCACGTCCAGCGTGACCTTCACGTCCTCGGCGTCCTGCGGGATGCCGGTGACCTTGAACCGGGTCAGGGCGACGCGCTGCCCCGCGGTGGCACTGCCGCACGCGGTGCCGCAGACGCTCACCCAGGTCGCGGTCGCGAAGCTCTTGGCCGGCTCGGCCTGGCTGACGAACACGTCCTCCGCTGCGGCGAACGTCAGGCTGACGGGGGCGACGGCGGACGCCTGCGCCGGTGTGACCGCGGCGGTCGCCAGCGTGGCGATGCTCGCCACGACCGCCCATAAGGTCCGATATCGGTTGGCCATGAAATTCCCTTGGTTCACGGTACGGCTCCGCCTTGGCGGAGCCGGCTTGCACGATCAAATATGGATCAAGGTCAAGGGCCCGATTCACGCTTTCGGGCCTGGGCGATGCAGGTCACCGTCCATGAAGTCAGCCGTACATGTAAGTCAGAGGAGGCGGGTGACTTCGCCGGTGTCGATCGAGTAGTACGCGCCGATGATCTTGAGCTTGCCCTTGGCAATGCGAGGAGCGAAGAGCTTGTCCTTCTTGAGCTGGTTCACCACGTCGACGGTGTTGATGCGGATCATCTTGTCGACGTCTCCGCCCGAACGCGTGTATGCCGAATGCAGCGAGGAAGCGATCGTGTTCAGCTGGCCGGGCAGCTTCTTGTGCTCGTGCAGCGATTCGGCGGCGGCCGTGACGGCTCCGCAGCGCTGATGGCCGAGCACGACGACGAGCGGGGTGCCGAGCTCGGCTGGGCCGTACTCGGCGGCGCCTGTCACCAGCGGGTCAATGGTCTGCCCGGCAGTCCGTACCACGAACAGGTCGCCCAGCCCGGCGTCGAAGACTAACTCGGGCGAGACCCGCGAGTCGATGCACGAGAACACGACCGCGAACGGGTTCTGCTTCTGCGCCACTTCCCTGCGGCGATCGGCGTCCTGGTGCGGGTGGGTGGCGGTGCCGTCCACCCAGCGGCGGTTGCCCTCGCGCAGGGTCGCCCACGCCTGGTCCGGGCCGGCGGGACGCTGGTCCGGCGTGGTCCCGTTCGACGGCTGAGCGGTGCGCGCGAATACGGCTGTGCCCGCGGACGTCGCACCGGCCAGGAGGCCTCCGGCGACGATGCCGGTGCGTAGGAGCGCCCGCCGGTTGATCATGTGATTTGGCATGACACAGGAGTATGCGCCGCCTCGTGCCGACGCGCCAGATCCGTAGCCGGTCCGAAGGGATCCATAAGGCCGCCGCTCCAGGGTGAGGAGAGCAACCGTTCACCGCGCTGCGGTGTTCTTGCCGACGTTCTTCCCCCAACCTCCCCCGGTCACTGGAGCCCTCATGACTACCCGCCGCTGGGCGGCCCTGCCCGTGCTGCTGGTCGCGGTGTTCGTGACCACGCTGGACTTCTTCGTCGCGAACCTGGCCGTCCCGTCCATCCGTGCCGATCTACGGGCGGGCGACGCCTCGGTGCAGTTCGTGATCGCCGGATACGGGCTGACGTACGCGGCCGGGCTGATCGCCTCCGGGCGACTCGGCGACCTGTATGGGCATCGGCGGGTGTTCCGTGCCGGGCTGGCGCTGTTCACGCTGGCGTCGGCGGGGTGCGGCCTCGCGAGCGGAGCGGCCTGGCTGGTGGTCGCCAGGCTCGTACAGGGCGGCGCGGCGGCGCTGCTCGCGCCGCAGGTCCTCACGCTGCTCGGAGAGCTTTACCGGGGCGCCGACCGGGCCACGGCCTTCCGCTGGTACGGCACGGCCGTCGGCCTGGCCGGGGTGAGCGGCCAGGTGATCGGCGGTGCGCTGGTGGCCGCCGACCCGCTCGCGCTGGGCTGGCGGGCCTGCTTCCTGGTGAACGTGCCCATCGGCGCGGCGGCACTGGCCATGACGGGACGCCTGATCCCCCCGCCCTCGCCGTCACCGATCCGGCCGGCCGGGCTCGACGTGGGCGGGGCCGTGCTCGTGGCCGCCGGGTTGGTGGCGGTCGTGCTGCCGCTGATCGAGGGCCGCGAACAAGGCTGGCCGACGTGGGCCTGGTGGTGCCTGGCCGCCTCTGGCCCGATCCTGGTCACGTTCGTCCGCCGGCAGCGGCGACTGGCGGGCTCGGGGCGGACCCCGCTGCTCGACCTCGACGTGTTCACGGACCGGGCGTTCGCCTTGGGCCTGGTCGCCGTGGCGCTGCTCTTCGGCACCTCGGCCGGCTTGTCGTTCGTGCTCGCCCTCTACCTGCAGGACGGCCTCGGCCTCGGCCCGCTCGCCGCCGGAGCCGTGTGCACCGCGCTCAACGCGGGCTTCTTCGTCGCCTCGCTCCGCCCAGGACGCATCGGCGCTCCTGTGCTGCTGCTCGGGCTGTGCCTCCTGTACGACGTGGTGGCGCGTGCGGCGCCGCCGTACCAGGTGGCCATGGCCCTCCTCGTGGTCGGGGCCGGGATGGGGCTGCTCATGTCGCCGCTGCTCTCCTCAGTGCTGTCCGCCGTACGCCCCGAGCGGGCGGGAGCCGCGGCCGGGATGCTCGGGACCGTTCAGGAGACCGGGGGTGTGCTCGGCGCAACGATCACCGGCACCGTCTTCTTCGGCGCACTGGACGGTGGCGACTGGCGGACCGCGACTCTGGCCGGGCTGTCCGTGCTGGTCGCGAGCGCGTCAGGCGTGCTGGCCTTTGCCGCGCTGCGCCCGCGCGCCCGTACCCCGGTGGCGGCGAGGGTACGTGCGCAGCAGGGTCGCCACTGTGGGGACGGGTGATTCTGCGGGACGTTCGATGAGAGGCAGCCCCGCCAGTTCCTCGAGTGCCTTGCTCATGGTGGCGCCGGTCTCGTCACGCGGCCGTCACCGGTGGCTGCTGACCCAGGCCGCGATCTGAACCCTGGACGTGAAGCCCAGCTTGGTCAGGATGCTCTCGACGTGACCTTCGGCGGTGCGCTGGGCGATGACCAGCTTCGCGGCGATGTCCTTGTTGCTCAGCCCCTCGGCGACGAGGGCGGCGACCTCTCGCTGTCTGGGGGTGAGCATGGCCGCCTCACCGGGCTCCGCTTCCTGGCGGGGTGCGGGGGGCCGCTCCTTGATGTCCAGCGCGTGGTCGACGGCCTGCTCGGTGGTGAGCTCGCTGCCGCGCTGGAACGCGGCGGAGTAGCCGGAATGGCCCAGGGACATGCGCAGCTGCGTCTCGCACAGGTTGTGGAAGTCGGCGAACGGCCGAAGCGCCGGCAGCGAGGTGCCCATCGCCTGCCACACCATGCCGGCGGCGCCGAACAGCTCGGCCGCGCGCTCGTCCCGGCCGTCGGCCGCTTCGACCCAGGCCAGCACTTCGAGGCAGGTGGCGACGCCCCACCGGTCGTCCAGCGACCGCATGATCTTCAGGCCGTCCCTGACCAGGGCGGAAGCCCGGTCCTGCTCGCCCCTGAACCACCGTGCGAGGCCGACGACCCACAGCGCGTTGGACTTCGACAGGTACGCGCTCCGGGCCTCGCACATCGCCAGGCACTCGGCGGCGAGCGCGTTCGCGCGGTCATCGTCCCCAGCGCTGGAGTAGGCGATGACCAGGTGGAACAGGGTCATCCACACGCCGTCCTGGTCGCCGTTGGCCGCGTGGCGGTCCCGCGCCTCGAGCAGGAGCCCGATCGCTTCGGCCGTGTCGCCCCGGAGATAGGCGGTCAGCCCGGAGAAGTGCGCGACGAACGCGAGGGCGACCCGGTCGTCGAGCCGCCGCGCCAGCTCGCGGCACTCGTCCAGCAGCGGCGGGGCCGCGTTCAGATCGGCCTGCCTGAGGGCGAACCAGGCGTCCACCCACAGCGCCTTGGCCCGGGCGGCGGTGGGCTGCCCGTCCAGCTCCAACGCCCGCTCCAGCCAGTGGCGGCCCTCGCCGAAGGAGCCGGCGAAGAACACCCAGTAGTTCCACAACGCCGCCACGATCTCCAGGGCGTGCCGCGCCTCGCCGGGCTCGCGGAGGCAGAAGTCCAGCGCGGCCCGCAGGTTGGCGTGGTCGTGCCGCAACCGGGCGATCCACTCCGCCTGGCGCGGGCCGAACCAGTCGGCCTCCGCCCGCTTGGCCAGGTCGCGGAAGTGGTCGCGGTGCCGGCGGCGCGAAGCCATCTCCTCCCCTGACTCGGCCAGGACGTTCTGGCCGTACTGGCGGATGATCTCCAGCAGCCGGTACCGGTAGTGCGCGACGTGCTCACCGCGTACCAGGATCGACTTGTCCAGCAGGGACGCCACCAGGTCGAAGATCTGCTCCTGCGGCAGGCCGTCGCCCGCGCACACGTGTTCGGCGGCCTCCAGGTCGAACTCGCCGGAGAAGACCGACAGCCGGGCCCACAGGGTCCGCTCCTGCGGGGTGCACAGGTCGTAGCTCCAGTCGATCGCCGTACGCATCGTCTGGTGCCGGGGCACCGAGGTGCGGTACGCCGGGGTATGGGTGTCGAGCCGGTCGAGGATCTGCGTCACCGACAGCGCCTGCAGCCGGGCCGCGGCCAGCTCGATGGCCAGCGGGATGCCCTCCAGACGCCGGCAGAGCGTGGTCACGGCATCCGCGTTGGCCTCCGTCACCGTGAAGCCGTGCAGCACGGCCGCGCCCCGCTCGGCGAACAGTCTCACCGCATCGGACTGCGTCAGGGTCGCCGGCGGCTGGCCCGGCTCCGGGACGGCCAGCGGAGGCACGGCCAGCACGTACTCACCTTCGACGCCCAGGATCTCCCGGCTGGTCGCCAGGATCCGCAATCTGGGGGCGGCGCCCAGCAGCTTGCCGGCGAGCATGGCGGCCGCGTACGTCAGGTGCTCGCAGCCGTCGAGCACCAGCAGCAACTGCTTGTCCTCCAGGAACTCCACCAGGCCCGACAGCGGGCGCTGGAGTGACTCGTCGCGCAGGCCCAAGGCGTCGGCCACGGCCCGCGGGAGCAGCTCTCCGTCCTGGAGCGGGGCCAGATCGACCAGCCACACGCCGTCGCGGAAGGCCCGCCGGGCCTCGGCCGCCACGCGCAACGCCAGCCGCGTCTTGCCCACCCCGCCGAGGCCGGTCAATGTCAGCAGGCGTGTGTCGGCCAGCAGCCGCCTGGCCTGTGACAGCTCCTGGCGGCGTCCGACAACCCCTGACAGCTCGACGGGCAGGTTACCGGCGGGCCGTTCTCGCGTCACCACTGCCATGGTTAACAGTAGGTTTCACCCGCGAACCAGGTCAAACGTTTCCCCAGCTCAACTGGGGGTGCCCGGCCGCAGCGTCGCGAAAACTGACTCCGACGTTCCCGGGATCCGCGATGACATGCCTCACGCCGGGTCCTACAGTCGGATCATGCAGCCGGCCATCACCCCCGATGTCATTGATCACGACGCCGCCGCCGCGTTCGTCGAGAAGTTCCAGGACGGCTGGCGGACGCCCGATCTGCGCAAGCACGAGGCACTGTGGAGCGACCAGATCGTTCTCACGCAGCCGCTGCTGGGCACGCTGCGAGGACGCGACGAGTGCCGCGCGGCGTTCGCCCGGCTCTTCGAGCTCGTCCCGGACATCCACGCGACCGTCCACCGCTGGAGCGCCGGCGACGACGCGATCTTCATCGAGTTCACCCTCAGCGGCACATTCGGCGGCCGCGAACTTGCCTGGACGGCGGTCGATCGCTTCACGCTCGTCAACGGGCTGATCGCCGAACGGATCTCCTACTTCGACTCGGCGCCGCTCGCCCTGGCGATGGCCGGGCGGCCGCGCGGCTGGCGGCGACTGCTGGGCACGCGCTTCGTCCCCCGCTTCGAGCGCTACGTCCAGGACTCCGACGCCTGAGCGAGGATCCCCTCTCTCCTCGAGGATCCGGCGCGGGCAGCAGCGCGCCATCGTCCCGAGCGCGCGTCGTAGAGATCCACTCGGTCCGTCACCGCCGCAGCGCCTGCCGTGCTCGGCATGCCCACCTCCGGGTGCGCCGCCTCCGGCAGCCCTGCCGGAGGCGGCGAGGTCGCATCACGCGACGGCGGTTCCCTCAAGCTCGACCATCAGGTCGGGGATCGCCAGCCGTGTCACCCCGAGCATCGTGGTGGACGGCGCCACTCCGGCGGCGCCCAACCGCGCCGCCAGCACGCCGTAGTGCTCGAAGAGCCGATCGACGTCGGTGGCGTAGACGTTGAGCCGGACGAGGTTCGCGAGGGACATGCCGGCCTCGCCGAGCACGGCCTCCAGGTTGTCGAGGCTCAGCGCCAACTGCGCCGCCATGTCACCGGCGTGCTGGGGCTTGCCGTCGCCGCTCATCGCGGTCTGCCCGGAGCAGTACAGGGTCCGGGTATGGCCGGAGACCACCTCACCCTGGTTGTACCCCAGCTCCACCGACCACGCCCACGGGTTGACCGCCGTTCGCTCCATTGCCACATCAGCTCCATTCGATTCATTGACATCACGTACGTTGATCGGCTCGAAGGCCGGTGTCGAAGAGCCTCCCAACAAATCACGACATCCTGTGTCGTGTATTTCTGTAGAGTTCTCGCATGCGCGCCGACCGGTTGGTCTCGCTGGTGCTGCTGCTGCGCCGGCACGGTCGGCTGTCCGCGTCCGCGCTGGCCCGCGAGCTGGAGGTGTCCACCCGCACCGTGCTGCGCGACATCGAGGCGCTGTCCGCAGCCGGCGTCCCGGTCTACGCCGAACGCGGCCGGCACGGCGGTTTCGCGTTGTTGCCCGGCTTCCGGACCGAGCTCACCGGACTGAACCCCGACGAGGCCCTTGCCCTGCTGGTCGCCGGATCACGGCGCGGCGCGCAGGCCTTCGGCCTCGGCTCGGCACTCGCTTCGGCGATGCTCAAGGTGGTTGACGCGCTGCCCGAAAGCTATCGGGACACCGCGGCCGGCGCGGCCGAGCGATTGCTCATCGACCCGGAGACCGACCTCCTCTCGCGTCGGCTGGTGGATGAGGAGGTGCCTGACGCCATAGCGGCCGAGGTCCTGCGCGCGGTGTTCGCCGGACACAAGCTGCAGATCCACTACGCGGCTGAGGGCCAGACCCCGAAGTGGCGCACGGTGGACCCGATCGGCCTGGTCACCGTACGCGACCGGGGCTACTTGCTGGCCTCGAGGTCTGGCGCGGACCGCACCTACCGGCTGTCCCGGGTCCTGGCCGCCAAGGAACTCGCCGAACCCGCAGAGCGTCCGGACCGGGTCGATCTGGACCGGGCCTGGCAGGAACGCAGCACGCGGTTCCGGACCGGCGGCGACCAGGTCACCGTGCTGGTGCGGCTGGATCCGGCGCGGCGGGAGGACCTGGTGGGCACCGCGCTGGCCGTCCTCGCCGAAGAAGCCGACCCAGACGGCTGGCTGCGGCTCGAGGTGACCTTCCAAGATCCGAGACACGCCGTATGGGCGCTGTGGCAGCTCGCCACCAACGCGGAAGCCCTGGCCCCGCAGTGGTTGCGCGACTCCCTGCGCAACCGCGCCACGGCGCTCGCCACCCGCTACGGAATGTCATCCTGATCAGCGGCAGCCTGCACCTGGCCGCCCCGCACCAGCGCGTCATCCGCGTCCCGCACGTCACTGGCCTGCATCGGGGTGGCGTCCTTTGTCCTTGCCCGTGGGGATGACCGGCTTGGCCGCGATGCCGGGCACCGGCACGCCCCGCTCCTGCCGAGAGCGCGCGCAGGCGAGCATGTCGTCGTCGAAGACCGCAGGCAGACCGCCGTGGAGGCCGCGCTCGCCCGCCACACCGCCTCGCCCCCCGCTCGGGTCATGGCGAGGCCCTTGATAACCGGCCTTCCACAGCCGCCGAAAAAGTGATATCACTTTGCTAGCAAGATAACGTCACGCAGAAGGGACGTACGATGGCGAACGCATCGGGCGAGGCGGCGCTTGAGGCCGCCGTCGTGGACATGCCCGCACCGCACACGAGCGAGCGCCCGGTGCGGGCGGCCAACGGGTTCGTGATGCTGGGGGTGGCGACGGCGCTGGACCTGGCCGGGATCGCACTGCTCGTCGTGGGGATCGTCATGCTCGCCTCGGGGGCCGGGCAGGGCGGCATGTGGGTGGTCATCGCGAGCGTCCTGATGATCATGCTCGGCGTCTTCATGTACTTCGGCCTCACCGCGGTGGCGCCGGGCGAGGCCAGGGTGGTGCAGCTGCTCGGCCGGTACGTCGGCACCCTGCGTACCCCCGGCTTCCAGTGGGTCAACCCGATCACGGTGCGCCGACGGGTGTCCACGAGGATCCGCAACCACGAGACGGACGTGACGAAGGTCAACGACGCGGACGGCAACCCGATCCAGATCGCGACCGTGGTGGTCTGGCAGGTGCAGGACACCGCGCAGGCGGTCTTCGAGGTGGACGACTTCGTGGAGTTCGTGGCCATCCAGGCGGAGACGGCCGTGCGGCACATCGCGGGCACCTATCCGTACGACTCGCACGGCGAGCCCAGGCTGTCCCTGCGCGACAACGCCGACGAGATCAACGAGCGGCTGTCCACGGAGATCGCGGCCAGGGTGTCGTCCGCCGGGGTGAAGGTCATCGAGTCGCGCATCATCCACCTGGCGTACGCACCCGAGATCGCCCACGCCATGCTGCGCCGCCAGCAGGCGGGCGCAGTGGTGGCGGCCCGGCAGCGGATCGTCGAGGGGGCGGTCGGCATGGTGGAGATGGCCCTGGCCAGGCTCGCCGAGCACGACGTGGTCGAGCTGGACGAGGAGCGCAAGGCGGCCATGGTCAGCAACCTGCTCGTGGTGCTGGTCGGTGACCGCGACACCCAGCCCGTGGTCAACACGGGCACGCTCTACCAGTAATCACCGTGGAGCGGAAGAAGATCCTGCTGCGGCTTGATCCGGCGGTTCACGACGCGCTGGCCAGGTGGGCGTCCGACGAGCTGCGCAGCACGAACTCCCAGATCGAGTTCCTGCTGCGCAGGGCCCTGTCCGAGGCTGGACGTCTGCCCGACGGGGTGGGGCGGATGCGCCCACGCGGACGGCCGAGGAAGGCGCCAGAGGACGGCACAGATCAGGAAGAAGAAGAGGAGCGGGCGGATGGAGACGCAAGTGAAGCAGGGTGAGTCACTGACGCGATCGGCCTTCCTACTGGCCTTCGACCTGCGGAAGGAGAAGCTGCCCCAGCGGGGCGAGCTGGGCTGCCTGCTGCGCGCGGCCACCCTCGCCGAGCTGCTGCTGGCGGGCCACCTGGCGGATGAGTCGGGCAAGGCGCGGGCTCTCACCGCCCCTGCCGCCGAGCCGGGTTCGCTGCGGGCCGTGGTCTGGGAGCAGATCTCGAACTCGCCGCCCCGCTCGTGGCGGCGTTGGGTGCAGAAGGACGCCGGCGAGGCGGTCCGCGTGGTACGCGACGAGCTGGCGGCCGCCCGGATGATCAGCGTGGAACGGCGCCGGATCCTGCTGTTCCCGGTCGAGCGGATCACACCGCGCAAGGCGTACCTGTCGCGCAGGCTGGCCGAGCGCGTCGGCCGGGCCATCCGCGGCGGCCAGCCGGTCGGACACCTGGACGAGGACGTCCGCGTCCTGGCGGCGCTGGCCACGGCGGCCGAGCTCAAGACGGTGGTTCCCTCTTGGCGGGAAATGCGTCTGCGCCGGGACCGGATCCAGCAGCTGTCCGCGCCCATCGAGCCGATCGCGACCGCATTGCGCGAGAGCGTCGAGGCGGCCAAGGTGGCGGCGGCGACCGGAGAGGGCTGACAACACCCTGGAGTCCGAACCATGGCTGGCCACGGAAGAGGTCGTCCGGCCGTCCCGCGGACTGGCCCGGCGTCGCGAGCGTCCTCGCCCTGGTGCGCGGCGCCCGGGCGGCGGGAGCGCGATGAACACCGGCCGCCACCGCGTCGTGGAGACCCGCCTCGGCAGCGGGATGCGGGTCGCCCTCTCCCCCGACCCCACCGTCCCGATCGTCGGGGTCAGCCTGTGGTACGCCGCCGGCTCCCGCGAGGACGGGCCGGGCCGGGCGGGTCTGGCAACACCTAAGAATCGTCGGTGTTCCCAGGTCGCCGGGACGTCATAGCCTGACATGTCTGATGCGAACAATCGGGTCAGGAAGGCTGGTTGTCCCGCAAGTGCCACGGCAAGACAACCGGCTCGGCCGGGAGATCTCCACCGGTCAAACGATCCATCAAGGGAGCAAGTCCCGCCGGCACGACCGGTTCGGTCGCCGAAGCGAGCTCGTACGGCGTCCACCAATGGAAACGGTCGGTCACCGCGCGTTCTTCCTCGTCCATCCCGGAGGTGTCCACCTTCAATCCGTGCACGCCCAGTACGAAGTAGGAGTCGTGCCCGGAAAAGACCTCACCGTGCATGGACCACGTTCCCGCACTCGTTGCCACGACCGCTCCAAGAGCTTCGGGGTCCACAACATGACCAAGCTCCTCCCGCAGTTCCCTGGCAGCCGCCTGCTGCGGGGTCTCCCCGGGATCGATAGCGCCTCCCGGCGTGAACCACGCGTAGAAAGGGTCCTCCACCTGGAGCAATAAGCCGCGGTAGAGCAGAATCCGACCAGCGTGGTCGATCAGTAGCACCCGAGCCGATGCCCGAGAGATCATTTTATACATAGAAATGATCATATGGATGGAACAGACACCAGCCCGGCATCATCGGGAAATCACTCGCAGTGTTCAGTCATGCGGCGGCCACGTCGTGATCTCATTAATAAGGGGCCTTGCACCTCTCTTGCTCATGCCCGGAAGAGACGTCGCGGGCGATCCAATCTCCGGCGCAGGTTTGAGTCAGCGCTGGAACCGCTGACGCTCGCGTTGCACCCGCGGCAACCCCCGAGATCTGGGGATACCGTCGCTCCTGCTGCTCGGGTGACCGTAGAGACCGACAGGGTGGATCACCGCCAGTTCGGCGGATGACCCCCGGGACTCGATGGGAGAGCAAGATGCGCAGATCCACAATGTTGGTGCTCCTGGCCGCCGTCACCATGCTCGGCGGGCTCTGCAGCACTTCGTCCGCTTCGGCGGTGTCAACGGCGTCCCCCTCGCCGCACTCACAATTCCAGCGGGTACTCGCCGGCCCAGCCGCCGCAGAATCAAAGCCGCGTACCGCCGAAGCATGCCCGCAGTCCAGGCTGTGCTTCTACGACGACACCGACTTCAACGGAGCTTTGGATGTTAATCGGTCAGTTCCACTTCGCCTTTGCCTCGGTAGCTCGTTCTCAGCCAGATCGGTGATCAACAACACATTGTTTGCACACGACATTTGGCGAGAAAGCGGATGTAGTCAGGGGGAAAGCATCCGGGTCGGTCCAGGCCAAAGGGTTACCGACATCGGATTCGACGCTCACTACACGTCGAGAGTCCTGAACCCCCCAAGCTCCACCAGCCGGAGGAAGCTCTCTCTTCCCGGGCACGACTCTCCAGGTCAATCGTGGGGCGGTCTGTCCCGGCCGGCGCGGCCTCACGGAGCCGGGTGGTGACCCACCATTCACACGGCTGCAGCGGACGTCGCCGCCGCGGCCACAACCCCCGCCAGATCTCCGGGACTGCGCACGTCGTACAAGACCACCGGTCACCACCGGTCTGTCGTGGTTCCGGGGCTTGATCGACAACGGAACGGCCAGTGGCGTCGGCGAGCCGACATAGGCTGAGTTACCGCCGCCGACCGTTCCGATGCCGGTCAGAGGGGTTTGTGCGCGGCGGGGTCGGCGTGGGCGGCAGCCGGAGATCGGCGCCGCGTCAGCGGAAGCGGGCGAGCGCGCCGACGTGGCCGCCTGTGTCGCAAGAGCGCCGGCGAGCTGCTGCCGTAACACCGCCCGGTTCCCGCTGCTCGCCTGCGGCGCCAGCATCGTCCCGCAGGAGCCGGCCAAGGTCTTCGCCGCGGGCAGGCAGGCGGCCATACCGCTGCTGCAGGGCAACACCCGCGACGAGCACGTCGCGTTCACCCTGGCCGTCTACCCGCAAGGCATCACCGTCCGCCCGTACTCAATCTTGCTCAAGACCGCCTTCGCATCGGCCGCGCCACAGGCCGAACGACGCCACCCGGCGCGGCGCGCCCCCACGCCCGGCGGAGACCCCTGCCCGCGCACGTCCGGCCCGCGACCGCACACAGAGCCGAGACTTCTACCTGTTCGACTTGAGGGAGCCGCCGGCCTCATCAGGGGGACATCATCCTTGGCCCCAGGCGGACAAGGGCCCGGATGTCCGTGGCGATCTCTATCATGCTGGCCCAGAGATTGTCCGTGGCGATAGGGGACCCACCGTGGAGCGTCAGTTCGTGAGGATTGTCGATGGCCCGTTCGCCGGCTTTGACGCAGAGATCGTCTCTGCGGACGGTGACAGGTTGACAGCGCATGTGACGATCTTCGGCCGGCAAACAGCAGTGGAACTCCACCGGGACCAGCTGGAGCATCCCGAGGACATACCCGCGCTGTGGTCCAGCAAGGCGGAGGACGACGGGGAGGTCCTTGCGGAGCTGCGGGAGCAGATAGCGGCGCAGTACGACGACCTCGGGTATGGGGAGAAGTTCGAGTTCTTTCTCGGGCGTGTCGATCTTCCTGAGGAGGATTTGGCCCAGGAGTGGGACGTTTACACCGCGCTGTGTGCCGAGGTTGACGCCCATGTGCAGCGGCGTAAGGCGGTGGCGTTGCGCGCGTTCGATCAGGAGATCGCGCCGCTGCCGGCCAGTGAGGCGAGAAGGCGGGTGGCGGCCGACTCCGGCCGCTGGCTGCCGGCTGCGGCCGCCCGGGAAGAGCGCCGGTCGCGACACCCGGCCATCGACCGCTCCAATGCCGAAGAACGGTTGGTGGCAACGATGTTCGGGCAGCCCGATCCACCGCCGACGCTGTGGGAACGGGCCCACCGTCGGCGGGCCGCATCGCGTTCCGCCGCCGACCTGCGTGACTACGCGGTGTGGAAGGCGGCGAACCGACCGCAGGAACAAGACAAGCAGGTGAGGTCGGCCGCTGTGGCCCAGGTGGAGCAGGAGCGCGCCGCGATCGAGGAACGCCTTGCCCGCGACTGGGGATTCCAGCTGCCCGACTCGATCTTCCGGTTTCGCGCCTTCCTGCTGTCCTTGGGCCCGACCGAAAAGCAGGCCCTCGACGACCTGGAACTGGTCCCGTTCGGGATCATGGACTTGTTCGATGATCCCGCTCGCAAGTCCCGGGCCGGCATCGATGTACGCGTACACGGGCGCTACTACCGCGACCCGCCCGAGTTCCTCACGTTCATGCACGGCGGCACCGACGGGCTGCATTTCGGGCTCTGGTACGACGACGGCCGCACCTGCACCGGCGTTGCCTCCTACTACAACAACGACGGTGGCGGCGTGGGCCTCCCGTCGGGCACTCCTCTCGAGGCCGTCCGGCACACGCTGGAATGGGGATGGCGCCACGCCGGGGATCAGGATGATGAGCCGGCCGATCCCATGGACCTCGAGGTGGTCGTACGACGGCACCGGCTACGGCTTCTGCGCGAGGCCCTGATGACCTTCGAGACCGGCGACCGCGACGAACAGGGCGAGGATTACCACGACGCCTACGGACGCTCCTCAGAACTGCTCGAGCACGGAGATCCGGATCGGATCGAGACTCTGGACGGCGGCGGCGCGCTCGTCGACGGTGACACCGCAATTGAGCGCGGCCGGCAGAGACCATGGAACGACTACGACTTCTGCACAGCCCTGCACAAGGAGCTGACCGACGACCCAACCGCCCGCCAAGCCCGCGTCACCGAGGCACGGCGCCGCTGCGCCGCCGGATACCCCGCCGATGCTCTCACCCTCGGCCGTGACCTGCACTGGATCAGCGCAGGAGACCCCGAGCTCGAACACCACGCCAACGAACTACTCACCATGGCCTACCGTGCCCTGGGCCGCGACAACCTCGCTGCGATCGCCCACGCCCACCACCGCCACCGCAGTCTCCCCCAGGTGCACGTCCTCGAAGAGACCTGATCGCAGTCACATCTTCTGACCGTTATCGCCGCAGGTGGCCGCCGCACTCGGTCACCGCGTTGGAGGGGCATGGCAATCACAGACGCCATCTTGCACGGCAAGTCGAGGGCTGGGCGCGCGGACAGGACAGGCGCCCCGCCCGATGCTCGATCGCGCCGCTCTTTGAAACCACGCGGGCAGCGGTGTCGTACAGCAGCCGCCACAGCACGCGCTCGCGCAGGGAGTTGGAGGGGTCGGTGAACAGCTTCTCCAGCCGGGTGCGCGGGATGGCGTGGTCGCCGCGGCGGGCGGGGCCGAAGCGCCGTCGCGGCGACGGATGCCGAGCTGGGCTGACACGATCCGACCATCGCCGGTGTGCACCGGCGGACGGTCATGGTGCATCGCGGGCGACAAGGCCGTGTTCGTGGGCGTAAATCGCGGCGTGCACGCGGGTCCGGAGGCCGAGTTTTGTGAGGATCCGGTTGACGTGTGTTTTGACCGTGCCTTCCTCGATGGTGCATGCGGCGGCGATCTCGCCGTTGCTCAGCCCGCGGGCCAGAAGGAGCAGCACGTCGTGTTCGCGCGGGGTCAGCAGGTCGAGTTCAGGTGTGGCGGGGCGCGGGGACAGCGCGGTGAAGCGGCTGATCAGGCGTCCGGTGACCTGCGGGTCGATCAACCCCCTGCCCTGGTGCAGCTCGCGGACCGCCGCGACGATCACATCGGGGTCGCTGTCCTTCAGCAGGAAACCGGCCGCTCCTGCGCGCAGCGCGCCGAACAGGTACTCGTCGAGGTCGAACGTGGTCAGGGCGAGCACGCGGGGGGCGGATTCGGCGGCGGCGAGGCGGTCGATGGCGGCAATGCCGTCCATGCCCGGCATCCGCAGGTCCATCACCACCACGTCCGGCCGCCGCCACAGCGCCTGGTGCACCGCCTCGGCGCCGTCGGCGGCCGTCGCGATCACGTCGATGTCGGGTTCGCCGTCGAGGATGAGCCGCAGCGCCTCCCGCGCCGCCTTCTGGTCGTCGGCGACCAGCACCCGAATCGTCACCACGCGTTCCCTTCCCTGGGCAGGTCGGCGCGGACCCGCCAGCCGCCCGTGTCGACCGGTCCCACCGACAGGGTGCCGTCGAGCAGGCGCACCCGTTCCCGCATGCCGCGGATGCCCTGGCCCTCGGCCTGGGGCGCAGGAGCCGGGGCGCCGTTGTCGAGGACTTCGATGCGCAGGCCGCGGTCGTCCTGTCGTAGGTGGACGGTGACCTCGGTCGCGTCCGCATGCCGTACGGCGTTCGTCAGCGCCTCCTGGACCACCCGGTAGGCGGTGTGATCGACGGCCGGCGGCAGTGCGTCCCCGGACCCGGAGCGGCATAGGATGATCGTCCGGTCCGCGCAGGTGAGCCGTCCGGCCAGCCGCTCCAGGTCGGCGGTGCCGGGCTGGATGGCGGCCGGGTGCTCGTCGAGCGTCCGCAGCAGGCCGCGTACCTCGGTGAGCGCCGACTGCGACAGGTCCGAGATCGTCTGCAGGGCCTGCTTCGCGGGCGCGTCGCCGGGCGCCCGCCGCGCCGCCGCAGCCTGCAGCCGGATCGCGGTCAGGTGGTGGCCGACGCTGTCGTGCACGTTCCTGGCCAGCCAGGTACGCTCCTCGGCCAGCACGCGCTCAGCCTCGGCCCGCTGCAATCGCAGCGACTGGTCGGCCCGGTCCCGGTGCAGCCGCAGCGCGTAACCGGTGGCCACGGGCGCGATGCTCATGATCACTATGCTGGTCGGCTCCGGGACGCCCTCACCCCCCAGCACCGCCATGGTGCCGAGGACCCAGCACGAGGAGACTGCCAGCACCAGGCCCGGACGCCGCGGCCGATAGTAGACGGCCGCGCAGAACAGGGCCATCGTGACCAGCATCCCCTCCCAGCGGTGCAGCTGCCCCATCCCGGCCAGCACGATCACCGCGGACGTCACCGCGGCGGCCAACGGCAGCACCCGCCGGATGAGCAGAGGGAGGCTGGCGCCGACGCTGAAGACGATCAGAAGCGGGACGTCGGCCGGCACCGGCCCCTCCAGTGCCGTCAGCAGCGCCGCGGCGGCCGCGGCGCCGGCGACGAGCAGAATCTCCTTCAGCCAGGGCATGTCACGATGATGCCGGACCACAGGTCGTGCCCGTGGGCGGGAGTTGCCCGGTCGTCAGGTAACGGTGAACGTGGTCGCGGACGCAGGGATTGCCTGCCAGGTAGAGCGCGTGACCGCCCTTGGCCGCCAGGTAGCGGGCGCCGTCAAGTTGTGCCGTGATCCGGCGGGCGGACGCGGGCGGCGCCACGTCGTCGTACAGGCCGGCGGCGACCAGGATCGGGGGCAGGCCGCGGGGGTGAACGGGATGGGGCGGGAAGGACGCCTTTTGCGGTAGCCCGGTACAGAAGTTGGCCAGCGGCCACGCCACGGTCCAGCCGATGCGCGGCGCGACACGCCTCAGCCGCTTTTCCAGAGCTTTGACCTCGCCGTATGCGGTCGGGTACGGAAAGTCGGCGCAGTTCGCAATCCTGCTGAAATCCGGATCGGCCGCACCGGTGGACGGCTTGGCGAACCGGGTGGCGTCGCCCACGTACGCCTCCGCCAGCGACTTGGCCAGATCGGGCCACGTCGCATCGAACGTGACAGTCGCGCGGGAGGCGATCAGGGTCGCACTGGCCGCTGCTCCGGCTCCTGCACCGGGTGCGGGGATCGGCTGCTTGGCGGCGCGGTCCATGACCTCGTCCCACACCTTGAGCACGTCGCGGCCGTGGAGCGCGCAGCTCTGGTCGGTGGCGCACCACTCGGCGAAACGGTGCAGGTTGTCTTCCTTGACCTTGGCTCTGGGCAGGAGCCATTCGGTCCACGATCGGTCGGTGTGGTCGATCGGGCTGTCCAGGTACATGCGTCCGACGCGGGAGGGGAACTTCTCGGCGTAGGCCACGCCGAGGACGGTGCCGTAGGAGTTGCCGTAATAGTTGAGTTTCTGTTCGCCCAGCGCCACCCGGACGGCCTCCAGGTCGTGGGCCCCTTGACCGGAATCCAGGTGGCCCGCGAGCGGGCCGGCGGCATCGGCGCAGCCGAGGCCGAAGCGGCGGTTCTGCTCCGTGTACCGGGCGTAGGTGGCGCGGTCGGGGAACACCCACTCCGCGTTCGTGGCCCACGGCGCCGGGTCGGGGCAGCGCACCCCGGTGCTCGCCTCGAATCCGCGCGGATCGAAGACCACCACGTCGAACCATCGAGTCAGGTCGGCGAAGGCCTTCTTCGCCACGCGCAGGACCGAAATCTGCTGAGCGGGGCCACCCATGTTGAGGACAAGCGTCCCCTTCTTGGCGGCCGGGTCATTGGCGGGCAGCTTGGCCAGCCCCAGCGTGATCTGCTCGCTCTTGGGCGCGGCCCAGTCGGCGGGCACGGTGATCCGGCTGCATTGCAGGCCATCTCCGCAGTCCTGCCAGGACAGCCCGGTATCCGCGGCCACGGGCGTCGCCGCTGCTACGGGGAGCAGCATTGCGCCGAGCACGGCAATGATCGTCTTCTTCATGGTTCCTCAGCCTGGCCGAGAAGCAGGTCGCCAGTCGTCCACCTTTCGATAGATCCTCACGCGTGCGCACCGGCGATCACCTTGGCCGGCTCCAGGCCGTAGTGGTGGTCGACGATGACCACGCCGCAGGCCTGCGACATCCGGGCCAAGCCCACATTCGTGGACATCGCGATGAGCACGGCGAGGATGTTGCGCCTGGTCTCGGCCGAGGTGGTCAGCTTGCGCCCGCCGGCGTGAGTGAAGCAGCCCAGCGTGCGCGCCTCCAGCTCGATCAGCAGCGAGGCGATCGGCGCGAACGGCAGCATCGCGGCCGGCTCGTCCTTCAGCGCCTTGGCCTCCACCTTCGGCGGGACCATCCTCGAGACCGGCGCCGACTCCTACCGTCTGGCCCAGACTCGCCTTTGAGCCGGACACACCGCTGGCTGACCACTTCGCACCGGGCACACTCGGACCGCTCCTCAGCTATGCATCTTGGGGTGACCGGGGGCCCAACCATTGCCGCTGAGTGGTGTGAGGGTGATGGCCAGTTCGGCGAAGGCAGCGGCCGTAGGGAGTGGATCCACGGGCAAGGCGAGGAGAACAGTGCGCTCAGCGACCGGGTCCAGCGGAACCACGTGCACGCCCCTCCCCTGGGCGGGCAAGGACAGTTCGGGGACGATGCTCACCCCGAGCCCCTCGGCGACCATGGCGAGAATGCTGTTGGTGTCGCGCACCCGGTAGTGGCACGTCAGGCTCGCCCCGACCGCGCGCGCGAGAGCAGTGATCAGCGGCTCGCAGCCACCCGTGGACATGATGAACGGGTACCGGGCCAGCTCGGCCACCGGCACTGAGTGCCGGACGCCCAGCTCATGCCCGCTGGGCAGGACGGCCAGCATGCGGTCCACGGCGAGCGGCCGCGCCACCAACCCGGCAGGAAGCGCGGCCCCAGCGGCCCGTACGGCTGAAGTCGCCCCGGCGTTGCCCGCGACCCCGGCTGACACGGTCACGATGTCCGCCGCCCCCGTTTCGAGCCACTCCAGCACCTCGTCGTCCGAGCCCTCCATCACCGTGAGCTGCACCTGCGAATGCGCATCCCCGAACCGCCGCAGGATCGGCGGCAGTAGCCGGACGTTGGCGCTGGGAATGACACCGACACGCAGGCTGCCGCGCTCGTGCTCCCGGGCCGCGGCCACCTCCTGCTCCAGCGCCTCAACCTGGGTGAGAATGAGCGTGGCACGGCGGCACACGGCACGCCCAACCGCCGTCAGGCTCACCCCCTGGTTGCCCCGTACCAGCAGCGCTACGCCGAGCTCGCTCTCCAGAGCGCGCAGCGCATGGCTCACGGCAGACTGCGTGGTGCCCAGTTCCTCGGCAGCCCGAGTCATGTTGCCGATCCGTGCGACTGCTTGCAGGGTCCTCAATTGGGTGAGCGTCATAGCGCCGCTCGCATCAGGCCGACGACCAGCGGGTGCGGGGCCTCGGGACGCGAGCGGACCTGCGGCACGAACAACGTGGCCACGTAGTAGGGGTGGCCGGGAATCTCCAGCACCCGGGCCTCGCCATCTCCGTCCACGCCGGTGACCGCGAAGCCGCCTTCGTGCAGAGCCCCCTGCCGACGAGGATCGAGGCCGAAGTTGCAGTAGTACTCCTCCTCCACCTCGGTCCGCCCGTACAACGCCGCCACCTGAGAGCCGGCGGCCAGGGTGACGGGCATGGTCTTGCCTGCAAGCGAGCAGGTCAGCGCCGATATGAACAAGGTCGAGGCGTACGGGTCATACTCGGCGTGCTGGGCATCCTCATAGCCGAGCACGTGACGGGCGTACTCGATGACCATGTGCTGGCAGCCGCCGCACGTCCCCAGAGTGGGCACGCGATGCTCACGGCCGTGCCGCAGCGCGGTGAGGGCTCCGCGCAGGCTGCGGTACGGGCTTCCGGGTGCGCACCACAACACATCGGCAGCCTTGACCTCGGCCAGGTCGGATTCGAGCGCTTCAGTGGCCAGCCAGCGGACGTCCACCCTGACACCGAGGTGCGCTGCGGCGTGCCGCAGCGCGTCGTCGGTGGCCAGGTGCGGGGGAAATGCGGGGTCGCGGTCGCCAATGACCGCGACGCGTAGGGATCGGTCCATGGCCCTCACTATGCGACCGTCCGGGCAGGAGTACCAATGTCAGACCAGGCGCGCGCCATGAGCAATCGCTCAGGTCAGGATCGGCGGGGCGATCCCCCAAGATCGATCTCTGTGACACCGTCGCTGAATCTCGTCGGCATCACCGCTCGGCACCACTGCAACCGTCGCTCAAGCCAGCGAACAGAACGGGTGCGGCTCTTCTGAAGTGAGCAAGTTGGTCAGGGTTGTGAGGGCGTATCCGTCCTGATAGCAGGGAGCACGGTGGCTCTCTTGCGCTGTGATGGCGCACGTACACATTGAAGTCGCCTTCGGCGGTCGAGCGTGGAGTAGGCACAGCCCCCGCTGGCCACACCCTGCGCGGCGAGCAGGACGCCGAGGCCAGGCCGGCGGTGCACCGGGCCGCGGGCTCGCTGCCGGGCCTGCCGCCCTCGCGGGTCACGGGTGAGAGCTGTCGTCAGGTCATGCGGGCTTGGTCCTATCGCGCCGAGCTCGATCGGCTGGTCGAGACAACGGACGGCACGCCGGTGGCGTTCTGCCTGGTCTGGCTGGACGACGAGCACCGGGCGGCGCTGCTGGAGCCTGTGGGCACCGATCCGGCGCACCGCCGGCTGGGCCTGGCGAGCGCTGCTACGCTCGCCGCCCTGCACGCCGCGCGGCGGCTGGGCGCGCGGTCGGCCTTCGTGGCGACCCGGGGTGACGACGGTCATCCCATGGTGCGCAAGACCTACGCGTCGCTGCGCTTCCGCAGCTTCGCGGGCACGGTGACGTTGTCTCGGCGAGTGGACTCTCCGGCATGGGCCCGCCGGGAGTCGAAGAGGGCTCGCACCGTAGCTTCATCGCCTTCGATGTCAACGAGCCCATGGGTGTCGTCGAGGGTGAGCGCACCCGCTGCCAGCCCGAGAATGACGGGGGCGTCAGCGCGCACGACGGCATCGAGATCGCCGCCATCATGCAGGGTCACCTCTGTGCCCGAGCGCGTCGCCCGCACCTGGAGCAGCCGGCCGTCGACCGCGATCCCCACCGTCGATGCCTGGTGCGCGGCGGCCCTGTCGGCGAGCAAGGCGCGGAGGCCGACGGCGAGCCATTCGGAGTGGAAGCGGTCGCCGCCTGGTCCGCGTGCCATGAGCGGCGTGGACCAGCGGATGAGGCTCTCAATCGGTTCCCGCAGCTCGGCGCCCCATGGGGTGAGTGCGTACACGATGGCGTTGCCCTCCTCGGCCAGTCGCCGCTCAACCACTGCGGCAGTCTCCAGGTCGCGGAGACGGTCGGTGAGGAGGTTCGTGGCCATGCCGCCGAGCCCATCGAGCAGCTCGCGGTAGCGGGCGGGAGCGATGAGGAGCTGACGGACGATGAGCAGATTCCACCGGTCGCCCACGACGTCGAGCGCCCGGGCGAGACCGCAGTACTGGCCATAGCTCCGACTCATGACCAGCACTTTACATTCTCAAGTCTGCCTGACAATATCCAGCAGAGCACAGAGGGGGGCTGCATGTGGGTCATGGGACGGCCACCGCCACAAGCACTCACGCCACAGGAGTGAAACGATGACCGACACCCCATCTCCCAGCCGAGGCCCAGACTCTGACGCCGGGGAAGGCGCGGGCACGGTCCCGGCCGCGACGCACAGCGGGGCCTCCGACACCATGACCCAGGCGCGTGCGGCATTGCGGGATGTTGCTCCCAGCCTCGTCGAACTTGTGCGGAGCGTCCCTGATGCCGACGCCGATTCGGTCGGTACGTGGACCGTGGGCGATGTCGCGGCTCACCTGGCTCATGTTTTTCGCTTCGACACCGACGCCGTCGCCGGGAGGCCGGTCCCGCAAGCCACAGTGACGACGGCGGGAATGGCCGAGGCCAATGCGAAGATGCTGTCCCAGGACGGCGAACGGGCCCCAGCCGTACTCGCAGATCGCATCGGCACGCTGGCAGACGAGTTCGACGACATCGCGTCGCGTTCGCGAGCGACCACCGTCGATTGGCTGCAAGGCGCCCGCCTGCCGCCTGCGGCGGTGGCGTGCCACCTGCTCGAGGAATGCCTGATCCATGGCCATGACATCGCCGCAGCCACTGGGCGCTCGTGGCCGATACAGCGTCACCACGCCCTGCTCGCCGTCGAGGGCGCCGTGCTTCCGCTCATTGCGGCTCTACCGCCCACGGCCTTGTTGAACCAGGAGAAAGCTCGGTCCTTCCGAGCCCGCTTCGACCTGCGCCTGCGTGGAGGCGGGCGCACGTTGATGGTTTTCGACCGCGGTTCGTTGACACTCAGCGCGGGGGGCGCACGCGACGTTGACGCCCACCTGTCTGCCGACCCCGCAGCTCTCATGCTGGTATTCATCGGCCGACAAGGAATAGGGAAGCCGCTTCTCGAAGGAAAGCTCGCCGCCTGGGGCCGTCGGCCGTGGAAACTCGCCCGCATGC
The DNA here is from genome assembly GCF_040674955.1 of Nonomuraea sp. NPDC049695. Classification (NCBI taxonomy): domain Bacteria; kingdom Bacillati; phylum Actinomycetota; class Actinomycetes; order Streptosporangiales; family Streptosporangiaceae; genus Nonomuraea; species Nonomuraea sp. NPDC049695. The sequence goes on from NZ_JBFANV010000094.1 coordinate 38,567, forward strand.
TGACTGTCATCAGCCCCCCGTAGCCCGTTCGCCGGACCACCGACGAGCAATACCGGTCCGAGGCCTCAGACCCGTGGACGGTCCAGCCCATGGTCAGGTTCGGGCCGGGCAGGGTCCCTTCACGTCAGATGCCCGTGGCACCCCTGCTTCCTACGCATGCCGGCCGGGTGTCACCTGCTGTGGCGGATCGCCGCCCGTACAGCGGTGTAGATGACGACCCAGAGAACCGCCAGGGGGATGAGGAACATGATGATGATCTCGACTAAACCGACGTTAGGCATGCCCGCAACATAAGGGGCCGTGGTTGGAAAACGCTTGATGATCACTTGCCAGGAGCCGGCTCCCCGCCATCCCGACGTCCAGGGGTCCCGGGGTCGAGGAACGCGGGGACAGCCATCGGCGGCGGATCGATCATAGTGCGGTGGTCATCACGACCTGTGGAAACACTGAAGATCGCGTTATCGCGGTGGCCATGTTCTGGGGGCCCACTGCTCCGACAGCGGGCCCCAGAACATGCCCACACTCCCAGGAACCGGATCGCCTCGCCCTCGGCGTCACAGGCTGCG
>NZ_JBFANV010000095.1:0-39101 GCF_040674955.1 Nonomuraea sp. NPDC049695
GGCCACCATCTGCACCGTGACCTCCTGCGGCCACGGGGTGACGCCGCGGGCGTGCACGCCGTGGTCGCCGGCGAAGATGGCCAGCGCGGCAGGCTCGGGCATGGGCGGCGGAGTCACGCCGGCCGCGCCGGCGAGACGTACCGCGATCTCCTCCAGCTGACCCAGCGAACCGCGGGGCTTGGTGAGGCGGTCCTGGTACGCCTGAGCCTCCGCCATGGCGTGAGGATCGGCGGGGCGGATCGCGGCGAGCGTCTCAGCGAGCACGGCAAACCTCCACTTACGGGACGAGTTGGAGCGCTTCCTCGTATCGGTCGATCACGACGTCGGCCAGGGTCTCGCAGTCGCCGATCACCTCGGCGCAGCGAATGTCGAGATCGGGGTGCCCGGCGCCGTACGCCAGCGCCTGGGCCCACACGCGCTCGAGCATGCCGCCCGCGAACAGCAGGTACGGCACCACGATCACGCGCTTGGCCCCCAGACGGCGGCAGCGCTCGAGCCCGCCGGGCACCCCGGGCGGGGTGACCGACACGAACGCGGTCTCGACGGTCATGAAGTCGTAGGCGTGCGTCTCCCAGAACAGCCGGGAGACCCGGTGGATCTCGGCGTTGGCCACCGCGTCCGTGGAGCCCTCGCCGACCAGCACGATGGCCGTCTCGCCCGGCTCGACCTGCGCGAGGGGGTCGTCGACCGGAGGCGAGTCGACCGCGCGGAGCCGGGGCCTGGCGCCCACGAGCTCGAGCGAGCGGGGCTTGGAGATCTCGATGGCCGCCTCGTTCAGCCGCTCGGCCAGCAGCGACAGCACACGGGGGTCAGGGCCGAGGGGGCGGCCGTAGTCGTACATCAGGGTCGGGTGCCGCTTCTGCTCCAGCTCCATCGCGGCGGGGAACTCCTCGCCCATCCTGCTCAGGCTCAGGGGGAGCGCGACGAGCCGGTGGTGTCCCCTGGCGACCAGGGAGGCGACGGAGTCGCTCAGCCGGGGAGAGGCACGTTCCAGGTAACCGCCGGAGACGTCGGCGCCCGACTGGTCGAGCCGGCAGCGAAGCCGGTGTACGAACCTGCCGAACTCCGCGGCGTAGGCGTCGTCCTGTGAGCCCTGCCCGATCAGCAGGAGCGGCGGCTTCATCGTGAGGGAATCTCCGGTCCGGTAGACAAAGACACGCGAGGATAACCGATGCGCCCCGGTAGGGAACAGGTCACGCTGTGTGCGCGGGTGTCGCGTGCACCACGAACACGGGGTCGGAGGCGGTCAGACGGTGCGAACCGTCGGGGTCCAGCGTCAGCTTCGAGGCCAGGATCTGGCTGCCCTCGCCGCGGTAGCCGTGCTCGCGCAGCCGTTCGAGCACGGCCGAGACCTGCTCGACCTTCCTGAGCGCGCACACCAGCGTACGCGGGCCGCGCGCGGCGCAGGCGAGCACGACGTCGATGCCGCCGCCGCCCACGAACACGGCGTCGGGGTCGGGCAGCGGCTCCAGCGCGGGCGGCGCCTGGCCCTTGGTCAGAGCCACTTTGACGGCGTGCTGGAGCACGTTGGCGCGGAGCCTGGCGCACGACTCCTCGTCGCGCTCGACGGCCATGACGGCCGCGCCCATCCTGGCGCACTCGACGGCGATCTCGCCCACGCCCGCGCCCACGTCCCAGACCAGGTCACCGAGCCGGGGACCCAGCTTGGCCAGGATGAACGCGCGTACCTCCGCCGGAAGCGCGCCCTCGAACGGCAGCGCCCACTCGGCCGGGCCCGGCTGCGCGCCCGCCACCCAGCTCGGCTCCTTGGACCGGTGCAGCGGGTCGATGACGAGGACCACGTCGGGGTCCTTCCACGGCCTGGTCGTCGCCTCCCCCATGCGGCTGTGCGTGACGCGCTCGTCGGGGCCGCCGAGGTCCTCGCAGACGATCAGGGCGCGCGGCGTGGTCGGCGCCAGCTCCCTGGCGATCTCCCCGGGGCCGACGCCCGGCGCGACCAGCAGCGCGACCTTGGGGTGGGCGCGGCAGGCGTTCACGACCCGGTCGAGCCGGCTCGGGCCCGACGGGGCGACGACGAGCGCGTCCTCCCAGCTGAGGCCGGCGCACGCGAAGGCGCGGGTGACGAGCGAGATCGCCGGCACCACCTCCGGCTTGAGTCCGTGCGCACGCAGCCGGCGGACCACGCCGAAAAATCCGGGATCGCCCTCCGCGACCACGACCACGGGGCCCTCGCCGTGCTCGAGGTGGTCGTCGAGGACCTCCAGCAGCGAGTCGTCCGCCACGGTCGGCGCGGTGAGCTTGAGCTGCCCGAGAACGGCGTCGGGGCCCACGACGAGCCTCGCCTCCTGCAGCTTGGCCACCGCCCTGGCCGAGAACTCGTGCCCGTCCCAGCCGACCACCGTGATCATTACGCCTCACCGTCCTCACCACAAGGGTGACGGGTGCGGAGGGGTTTCACAAAGGGTACGAGGGTCAGTCCGGTGTCCCCTCAGGCCAGGTCGGACGGGATGAGGCTGTAAACGATCATGTCTTCGCCGCCGAGCGAGGAGCGGGCCACGCCCTCGCGGACGAAGCCCGCCTTCTCCGCCACCCGCTGGGAGGCCGTGTTGGTCACGGCCGCGCGGAGCTGGAGCCGGCGGAAGCCGTGCCGCTCGAACAGCCAGCGGGCGATCGCCACGACGGCTTCGCCCGCGTATCCCCTGCCACGGGCCCACGGCGCGGTCATGTAGCCGACCTCGGCCGTCCGGCTCATCCAGTCGAGGTCCCTGACATCGACGTTCGCGGCGAAACGGCCGGTCTCCAGCTCTTCGACCGTCCAGCCGATCCCCGCGCCCCTCATCCGCATCCGTTCGGAAGAGTCGATGAACGCCCGCGCGTGCTCCTGCGTGTAGCCGGGCGGCACGCCCGTGTTGGCCTGGGTGACGGGGTCGGCGGCGGTGGCGGCCAGGTCGGACACGTCCTCGGCGGACGGCGGCCGCAACAGCAGCCTCTGGGTACGCAGCTCCGTCCTGGGCAGCGCGGCGCAGGGCAGGCCGCCGTCGTCGCGCAGCAGGCCGAAGATGACCAGGTCGTGTGCCCCGTCGTCCTCCAGCACCGCGGCGCGCAGCACACCCTCCCAGGTGAAGCCGGCTTTCAGCGCCACGCGGAGCGAGGCGAGGTTGTCGAGGTTGGCGGTCAGGTCGATCCTGCGCAGCCCGACGGTCTCGAACGCCCATTTCACCAGCCCGCGCACGGCCTCGGTGGCGAAGCCCCGGCCTCGGTAGAGGGGGTGCACGCCGTAGCCGACCTCGGTCGTTCCCGTGGTCCACGAGGTCTTGAACAGGCTGATCGCGCCCACGACGAGGCCTTCGGCGTCGACCATGGCCAGGTGCAGGCCCTGCCCCGAGCGGCGCAGCTCGTGCACGCCGCTCGACAGCCACGGGGTGATGCCGGACGTCTTCACGGGAGCGCCGGGCGGGAGGAACCGGGCGCCGGACCGCACGATCGAGCGGATCCTGGCGGCGTCTTGGAGGCCGAACGGCCGGAGCGTCAACCGTTCTGTGGCGATGCTCACATCAGCGTCGAACACGCTCGGCAGCGTACACATTCGCGATGTTTGCCCACGAAAGCGGGGGTAGGGGCGCAATTGAGAGGAGTGAGGGGACTATGGAGCAACGTCGGAGCGACAAGCACGGTCCGCGCCTGGACGAGGAGCAGAAGCACGAGACCGAGGGCATGGTTCGCGGCGGCGGCACCACGCACGCCGAGGAATGGAAGGAGCCCGAGGCCATGCCTGCGCCCGGCGAGGGACCGCAGCAGTCGTACCCGCCGGGGCACGAGCCCGGAACCCCGTCAGGCATCACGCAGCGGGGCGTCGACATCCGCAGCGACCTCGCGAAATGGCTGAGCGACGCGCACTGGCCCGCGTCCAAGGACGATCTGGTGCAGCACGCGGAGAGCGCCGGCGCACCGGACCAGGTGACGGACATGGCGCGATCCCTCCCCGACCGCCGGTACACGAACGTGGCCGAAGTGGCCAAGGCCCTCGGTCTCGGCGTCGAGAAGCGGAGGTGGTGAGCGGTGCGGCTCGACTTCATCCGACCGCTGTACGAGCGGCGCGGCCCGTACGCGTCCGTCTACTTCGGCGCGTACACGGGGACGGAGCGAGAGGCCCACTGGCGCGGCGTGCGCGACCGGCTCGAGGACGAGGCCGACAAGGCCACCCTGGAGGCGCTGGAGGAGGAGTCCCGGCGGCCCACACCCGGGCGGGCGATGTTCGGCACGCACGGCGATGTGGTGCTGTCGGAGGCGCTCCCCCGGGCGCCGTACGACATGGGCAGCTGGTCACCGCTGCCGCACGTCACGCCCATGCTCATGATGCGCGGCGAGAACGTCCCGCACCTGCGGGTCATCGTGGACCACGCCGGGGCCGAGCTGACGGTGTTCGGCGGCGGGTCGCCGCGCAGGGCCGTCGTGGAGGCGGCTGACTGGCCGCTGCAGAAGACCGCGCAGGGCGGCTGGTCGCAGAAGCGGTACGAGCGTGCGGTGGACGACGCCTGGGAGAAGAACGCCGTGGCCGTCGCCCACGAGGTCGACGAGCAGGTCCGCCGCATCGGCGCGGAGCTCGTCCTGGTCGCGGGCGAGCCGAAGTCCCGCTCGTACCTGCTGCACCACCTCGGCACCAAGTCCGCCGACCGGGTCATGATGGTCGAGCACGGCAGCCGGGCCGACCACGGGCAGTTCGAGGAGGACGTGGAGCGGGCGCTCGACCAGTGGCTCGACCGCAGGCGCGCCGAGCTGCTGGAGCGGCACCAGGAGATGTCGGGGCCCCACGGGATGGCCCGCGTCGCGCAGGCGCTGCGCGAGGGCCGGGTGCACGCGGTGCTCACGCCCGGCGAGCTGCCGAACCCCATCTGGATCGGTGAGGGCGGCACCCAGCTCGCCACCGACCCGAACGAGCTGCAGCGCTGGGGCGTGAACGAGCCGGTCAAGGAGCGCTCGGACGCCGCCCTGGCCAGGGCCGCCGCGATGACGGACGCGGAGCTGTGGTTCTCCGACGCCGTCAAGGACGTGGCGGCCGTGCTCAGGTACTGATGATCACCTCGAGGGTACGGGGGCCGTGCACGCCCTCGACCCGGTTCAGCTCGATGTCACTGGTGGCCGACGGGCCGCTGATCCAGGTGAGCGGGCGTGCCGGGTCGAGCCGGGCGACGGCCTCCGGCACCCCGCCCACGATCTGGTCGGCCCGCACCACGCACAGGTGGTAGTCGGGGACCAGCGTCTGGGCCCGCGTGCCCTGGCCGGGGCCGTGGTCGAGCACGATCGTGCCGGTCTCCGCGATGCCCACCGCGCAGTACGTGATCACTCCGTCGGCCGTGTCGAGGTCGGTCCAGCCGCCCTCGCGGTCGAACCCCTCGGGGACGATCATGCGGCGGCCTGCGACGACCTCGTCAATCTTCGCGGGCACCTCGGCGGCGGGGAGCACGTGCACGATGGCCCGGTAGTCGTCCACCCGCTCGGCGAACAGGCCCACGAGGTCCTCCACCTGCGGCGCCGTCCGGTAGTTCCGGGGGATCTCGACGTCCGCCGCACCCGCGACCGCCTTGCCGATCCGTGCGAGGATCTCCTCACGCGCGCTCATTCCGCTCCCACCAGTCTCTGAAGGATTCTTCCGGAATTTCCGGCACGTCCCTGGTGTCGGTCCACGCCGACATCGGCCCGGGCAGACGTTTCGGTACGAGCCCGCGCAGGCGACTCGCCGCGCGCTGGGCCTTGGCGAGCCGTTCGTGGTCGTTGAGTATCCAGCCCGCCACCTTCATGCCGGCCCGCTCCGCCGCCGCGTGCGGGGCCTTGGCCCGCAGGTCCACCAGGACCTCGGGGATGTCGATGGCGACCGGGCAGACCTCGTAGCAGGCGCCGCAGAGGCTGGAGGCGAACGGCAGCGAGGCGTCCAGGTCCGACGACATGCCCCTGAGCTGCGGGGTGAGGATGGCGCCGATCGGGCCCGGGTAGACCGAACCGTACGCGTGGCCGCCCGCGCGCTCGTACACCGGGCACACGTTCAGGCAGGCCGAGCAGCGGATGCAGCGCAGCGCCTGGCGGCCCACCTCGTCGGCGAGCACGTCCGTGCGGCCGTTGTCGAGGAGCACCAGGTGGAAGTCCTGGCCCTCGACGGCGCCGGTCCACATGCTCGTATAGGGGTTCATCCGCTCGCCTGTGGAGCTTCTCGGCAGGAGCTGGAGGAACACCTCCAGATCCCGCCAGGAGGGCAGGAGCTTCTCGATCCCGACGACGCTGATGAGCGTCTCGGGGAGGGTCAGGCACATGCGGCCGTTGCCCTCCGACTCCAGCACGACCAGCGTGCCGGTTTCGGCGATCATGAAGTTCGCCCCGGAGATCGCGACCTTGCTCTTGAGGAAGCGTTCGCGCAGGTGGAGCCGGGCGGCCTCGGCCAGGGCGGGCGGGTCGTCGGTCAGGTGCGGCGGGACCTTGGGCATCTTCTCCAGGAAGATCTCGCGGATCTCCGACCGGTTGCGGTGGATCGCCGGGACCAGGATGTGGCTGGGGAGGTCGTCGCCGAGCTGGACGATCAGCTCGGCCAGGTCCGTCTCGTACGCGGTGATGCCCTGCTCGGCCAGCGCCTGGTTGAGCTCGATCTCCTGGGTGGCCATCGACTTGACCTTGACCACCTCGGTCTCGCCGGTGGCCTTGACCAGGCCCGCGACGATGGCGTTGGCCTCGGCGGCGTCCCTGGCCCAGTGGACGGTGCCGCCCGCCCTGGTCACCGCCTCCTCGAGCTGGATCAGGTAGCGGTCGAGGTTGTGGAGGGTGTGGTCCTTGATCGCCTTGCCGGCCGCGCGGAGCTCCTGCCAGTCCGGCAGCTCGCCGACGACGTTTGCCCGCTTGCCTCGGATGGTGTGAGTGGCTTTGCGGAGGTTGTAGCGGAGCTGCGAGTTCTGAACGGCTTTAGCGGCGTTTTTAGGGAAATTTCCGGGCATGCCCAGGAACGTGGCGCTCATTGGGCCTCCTCCGTGGATGCGAGGATCTCCGCCAGGTGCATCGTCCTGACGCCGGTCTTCTGGCGGCTCAGCGTGCCGCCGATGTGCATCAGGCACGAGTTGTCCGCCGCGCAGAGCACTTCGGCGCCGGTGTCCAGGATGTTGCGGGTCTTGTCGGCGCCCATGGCCGCGGAGACGGCCGGGTTCTTGACCGCGAACGTGCCACCGAAGCCGCAGCACTCCTCCGACCCCGGCAGCGGGACCAGCTCCAGGCCGCGCACGTTCTTCAGCAGCCTGGTGGGCCGGTCGCCGAGGTGGAGGCCGCGGAGCGAGTGGCACGTCGGGTGATATGTCACCCGGTGCGGGAAATATGCTCCGACGTCCTCGACCTTCAGCACGTCGATCAGGAACTCGGACAGTTCGTACACCTTCGGCGCGACCTCCGCGATGGCCGCCGCTCCCCTGCTACCCGGCTTGGCCAGCTTCGGGTACTGCTCCCGGACCATGGCCGCGCACGACCCCGACGGCGCCACGACGGCGTCGTACCCGGCGAACACCTCGGTGAAGTGGCGGGCCAGCCGCACGCCCTCCTCCCGGTAGCCGGTGTTGACGTGCATCTGGCCGCAGCACGTCTGGGCGGCGGGGAAGTCCACGTCGCAGCCGAGCCTGCGCAGGAGCGACACGACGGCCTTGCCGGTGCCGGGGAAGAGCGTGTCGTTCACACACGTGATGAACAGGGCAACTCGCACAGCTCTCCTTCCGAAGTATGGTCCGACCACAGTATGGTCAGACCATACCGAACCACATCCTTTCCGGCCACCATGAGGGGGGCTCCGTTGGACGACGGCGGCTGGCGTCCCGTCAAGCGAACGCGGACGTTCGAGGAGGTCCTCGCACAGATCGAGCGGCGCATCACCGAGGACGGGCTCACGGCAGGCGACCGGCTGCCCGCCGAACGCCAGCTCGCCGAGCAGCTCGGCGTCAGCCGCTCCTCGGTACGCGAGGCCATGCGCGTACTGGAGACCTTGGGCGTGGTGTCCTCACAGGTGGGGCGGGGGCCGGATGCGGGGGCCGTGCTGACCTCGCGCCCCGACACGGCGCTGTCGGACCTGCTCAGGCTCCACCTCGGCCTGGCCAGCCTGGAGATGCGCGAGGTCATCGACGCCCGCCACATGATCGAGCAGTGGGCCGCCGTCCACGCCGCCTCCGCACAAGCCGACACATCCGCGCTCGCCGCCGCTCTTTCCGGGATGGACGCGGCGAAGTCCGCGGAGGAGTTCGTGGAGCACGACACGGCCTTTCACTGCGCGATCGCGGACGCGTCGGGCAACCGGCTCATCGCCGCCATCATGCGCTCGCTCCGGGACTCGATGCGGAGGTACTCGGTCGAAGCGGTGCAGCGCCTGGGCGACACGTCGATCCTGCGCGCCGACCACGTACGCATCCTCGAAGCCATCGAGCGCGGCGAGGCGGGCGAGGCCGCCCGGGCGGTCTCCGAGCACCTGGCACACGCCTACCCCTCGCTGTTCGGTCACTGACGCATGTCCGCCTGCCGGCAGGTGGCGCCCGAGCACGCCGCCATCGCCGACAGCCGGGCCTCGAGGTCGGACAGCAGCGCGGGATCGGCGCTCGCGGCCAGATTGCGCAGCTCGTACGGATCGTCGTGCAGGTCGTAGAGCTGCTTCTCGCCCGTCCCGTACTCGACATAGGCGTACTGGTCCGTACGCAAGGCCCGGTAGTTGGGCACCGGGGTCTGGGCGGCCGACGCCGCGTTGGCCGGCCTGTTGAACTCGACCAGCACGTTCTCGCGCCACTCCGCAGGCGGCCGCCCCTTCAGCAGGGGCACCAGCGACCGCCCCTCCGCGAACGGCGGCACGGTGGCCCCGCCCAGCTCGGCGAAGGTCGTCGCGAGGTCCACCGTCGAGCCCAGCTGATCGATCATGGAGCTCGCCTTGACGCCGGGGCCGCGGACGACCAGCGGGACCCTGATCGCCTCATCGAACGGGGTGGTCTTGCCCTGCCTGAGCCGATGCGTACCGAGATGGAAGCCGTTGTCCGAGGTGAAGAAGATGTAGGTGTTGTCCAGCTGGCCGGCCTGCTGGAGCGCCGTCACCACGGAGCCGACGAGGTCGTCCACGCCGAGCATGGCCCGCATCCTGGCGCGATAGCGCTCGTCGATCTCGTCCATGCCTTCCTGCGAGATCTCGGGCCGTGCCTGCAGCCAGAGCGGCTCGGCGCTCACGTCCGCCTCGTTGAACGAGGGCGTCCGCGGCGCCGTGCTCCCGGCGAACGCGCTCGCGTGCCGGACGGCGGGATTGGCCGGGTTGTGCGGGCCGATCGGCGCCAGGTACAGGAAGAACGGTTTCTCCGTCGAGCCGGCGATGAAGTCGGCGGCCTTGCGGGCCAGCACGTCCGACAGGTAGTCCTGCTCGGTCCAGCCGTAGTCGGCCAGGGCGCCGTTCTCGTTGAGCCGGTAGCCGTACTCCTCGTAGAGGGCGCGGACCGGCACGTCCCATTCGTCCCACCCGGGCGGCACGAACGCCTCCTCGGCCGTTCCCCCAGGGTAGTGATTGAGGTATTTGCCCATCAGTGCCGTGCGATAGCCGGCCTGCTGCATCCAGGTGCCGATAGTGGAACGTTCCAGACCTAGCTCGTGAAAGCGGTCAAAACCACCTTCAGGGGCGGTGTTGGTCAGAACGCCATGGCTGTGGACGTACTGGGAGCGCAGGATCGACGACCTGGACGGACAGCACCAGGAGTTCGTCACGAAGAAGCGGTCGAAGTAGGCGCCTTGGCGTACGAGGTGCTGGGTGATGTTCGGAAAGTACGGCAACGTCCCCGTTTCGAGGTCGTCGGCCATCACGAGCACGATGTTCGGCCGGGACTTGCCCTCAGCCATCGTGGTCCCGGCCGCCGTCTGGAGGAGAAGCAGAAGGCAGGCGAGACGACACAGACCTTTGATCACAGAGTGTCACTTCCCCGCAAGATCCACCATTGACACGTGGGGCCGAGGCGGCCGTAATAGAACTTAATTCCGGAGGTGTCACATGAAACTCGGCCTGAACCTTGGCTACTGGCAGCGCCACGCCGACGACGCGACCGAGTCGGTGCTCGCGGCGGAGCGGCTCGGCTACGACTCGGTGTGGACGGCAGAGGCGTACGGCAGCGATGTCTTCACACCGCTGGCCTGGTACGGAGCACGGACGAGCCGGATCAAGCTGGGCACCTCGATCGCCCAGATGTCGGCCAGACCGCCCGTCACGACGGCGATGACGGCGATGACCATCGACCACCTCACCGGCGGCCGCCTGCTGCTCGGCGTGGGCGCCTCCGGTCCACAGGTCGTGGAGGGCTGGTACGGCCAGCCGTTCGCCAGGCCCCTGGCCAGGACCCGCGAGTACATCGAGATCATGCGCAAGGTCTGGCGCCGCGAGGAGCCGGTCACCAGCGACGGCCCGCACTACCCGCTCCCGCTCGCGGGCGGTCTGGGCAAACCGCTCAAGCTCATCACGCATCCGCTCCGCTCCGACATCCCCGTCTATCTCGGCGCGGAAGGGCCCAAGAACGTCGCCCTGGCCGCCGAGGTGGCCCAGGGCTGGCTGCCGCTGTTCGCGTTCCCCTCCAAGATCGAGGAGATGTACGGCGAGGCGCTCGCGGGCGCTTCCGAGGGTTTCGACGTGGCGGCCATGGTGATGGTGGTCATCTCCGACGACGTACGGGCCGCGCTGGACGGCGTGAAGATGATGCTCACGCTGTACATCGGCGGCATGGGGGCCAAGCACCGCAACTTCCATGCCGACATCATCGGCCGGATGGGCTACGCCGAAGCGGCGGAACACATCCAATCGCTCTACCTTTCCGGACGGAAGGACGAGGCGTTCCGGGCGATTCCGGACGAGCTGGCCGACGGCATCTCGCTCGTGGGACCGCCCGGGCGGATCAAGGAACGTCTGGAGCTCTGGCGCAAGAGCCCCGTCACGAGCCTCCTGGTCATGGGCCCGCGCGACGAGCCCTCGCTGAAGCTCATCCGCGACCTGGTCCTCGGCTGAGCCCGGCACGGCCGGCGGGTGGTTGGTGTCCTTGGGAAGGGACGGCCGGCGGGCGGCTGGGGTCACTTGGGCAGCTGCCCAACGACGGGCGTGACGGCAGCCGCACCGATCAGGAAGCGGGCGAGGCGGTCTAGCCGGTGCGGCCGATCGGGGTCGAGCCGGGCGCCGGGTGAGGCTGCTGCGGTGAGAACGAGTGCACAGTGCCGGGCTCGGCGGCCCGGGGAGCGCGGGCGGCGCGCTGCAGCCGCGTCAGCTCGCGTACTGTGCCCGCGCAGAGCAGGGCGGCCACCGCCGAGCAGGCCAGCTCCAGCACGCCCACCCCCGTCAGGCCGCCGGCGGGCGAGGCGAGCGGGACCCGGATCGTGACCAGCGCGAGCGTGGCGAGCCAGGTCAGCCACCACCCCGCCAGCATCGCCACCCACCGCCCACGGCGCCCCGCGGGCGGCCTGGTGCCGTGCCACACCTCGTCCAGCAGCACCACGGGCGCCACCAGGTTGACGCCGGGGATCAACCAGGCGGCGGCCACGGGACCGGAGGTCGCCGAGCGGTCGTTGGCCTGCCTGGCCCGCACGAGCCAGGTCACGTAGGCGGCGGCCGCCGCTATCGAGGTGCCCGCCACCAGCATCAGGAGCACCGCGAACGCCGTCACCGCCCCCACCACGGCCTCTGCGTCGGCGCCCTGCGGGCGGCCCCCGAAGGCGGCGAGCTGGGCGGCGAGGTGACGGCCACGGGTCTGCTCGAAGATCACGAGGGCACCGAGGGAGAGGACCTGGGCGGCAAGCGTTACATATACGGCAAAGGCGGCTCTTGTCGGTGGTGCCTGTGTGTAGCGCACGTTGTTCTCCCCCCGGGCCATGCGCTGAGGTTCTGATTCACTTTTATCCCGGGAGCCCCGCTGTTAATCAGCTCACGACACCGGATTCCCACGCCCAAGCTGCGATTTCAACTCGATTGCGGACACCGAGCTTGGCGAAGATGCTGCCCAGGTGCGTCTTCACCGTGGAGAGCGACACGAACAGCTCCGCGGCCACCTCCTGGTTGGTGCGGCCCCTGGCTATCAGGCGCACGACGTCCAGCTCGCGGTCGGTCAGCGGGTCGTTCATGGAAGGCACGGCCCGTTTGGGCTGGGCCAGGTGCTGCAGCAGCCGTACCGTCACCGACGGGGACACCAGCGCGTCGCCCGCCGCGGCGGCCCTGACCGCCTCGATCAGCAGCGTGGGACCGCTGTCCTTGAGCAGGAAGCCGGTCGCGCCGGAGCGCAGGGCTCCGTAGACGTACTCGTCCAGGTCGAACGTGGTGACGATGACCACCCGCAGGGGGTTCTCGACGCCGGGACCCGCCAGCGCCCGGGTCACCTCAAGCCCGTCGAGCTTGGGCATCCTGATGTCGAGCAGGCACACGTCCGGCCTGAGCCGCCTGGCCTCGGACACCGCCTCGGCGCCGTCGGCCACCGCGGCGACGACCTCCATGTCCGGTTGAGCGGCCAAAATCATCTGGAAGCCGGTTCGTACCAGTTGCTGGTCGTCGGCGATGAGAACCCGAATAGTCACGGCCCCAACTCTAAGGATCGTCCGTTCGGCCGAGGCGGAAATGGTCGCACGGCCGATCCGCCGCCCCCTGCCGCGCCGGGAGTCTGTACGTCATGAACGACGTACTTGTTGGACAGGCCCTGACCAAGAGGTTCGGGCAGACGGTCGCCCTGGGCGGCGTGGACATCTCCGTACGGACCGGCGAAGCCGTGGCGATCATGGGGCCGAGCGGTTCCGGCAAGTCGACCCTGCTGCACTGCCTGGCCGGGATCATGAAGCCGGACGCGGGCGAGGTGCACCTGCTCGGCCAGCGCATCGACGCGATGGGTGAGCGCAAGCGCAGCGCGCTGCGGCGCACCCGCTTCGGCTTCGTCTTCCAGTTCGGCCAGCTCCTGCCCGAGCTGCCCGCGGAGGAGAACGTGGCGCTCCCGCTCATGCTGGGCGGGGTGCCGAGGGCCCAGGCGGTACGCCAGGCGCGCGAGTGGTTCGCGCCCCTCGGCCTGCAGTCCATGGAGGCCAGGCGGCCGGGTGAGCTGTCCGGCGGGCAGGCTCAGCGGGTGGCCATCGCGAGGGCGCTGGTCACCAAGCCGGCCGTGGTGTTCGCCGACGAGCCCACGGGAGCGCTCGACCAGCAGACCGGGCAGGACACGATGCGGCTGCTCGTGGAGGCGACCAAGCAGAACCACGCCTGCCTGATCGTCGTCACCCACGACCCGAACGTGGCCGCCTGGTGCGACCGCACGGTCGAGGTCCGCGACGGCCGGCTCATGACCGCGGGCGGGGTGCGCGCGTGAACCTCGACCTGACCTGGCGGCTGCTCAAGGGCGCCGGCCGCAAGGGGATGCTGGGCACCTGGCTCACGCTGGGCGCCGTCGCCGTCTCCACGGCGCTGCTGCTGTTCGCCGTGGCCGCGAACTACGCCTTCGAGGCCAGGGCCGACCGCGGCGCCTGGCGCAACCCCGTACCCGTCAAGGAAGGCGCGGTCGCGATCGAGGCGGCCCGCTTCGACTTCGTCGGCGAGCGGGCGATCACGGTCGTCGACCTGGCCGCGCTCAAGAGCGGGGTGCACGCGCCGCCCGGGCTGCCCCGCTTCCCCGCTCCCGGCGAGGTGTGGCTCTCCCCCGCGCTGGCCGAGCTGGCCAAGGAGCTCCCGGCGGACCAGCTCGCCAAGCGCTATCCCGACCCCAAGGGCGTGCTGGGCGACGAGGCGCTGGTCTACCCGGACGAGCTGGTCGCGGTCGTCGGTCACAAGCCGGACGCGCCCGAGATGACGGCGCCGCGCAGCGACGACTGGATCCTCGGCAAGGGCCCGTCCCGGGTGGCCGATCTCGCGGGCACCCCGTCGGAGGACTCCGAGGCGTACCGCGCGCTCACGCTGGTCGCGAGCGTGCTCATGGTGGTGCCGCTGCTGGTGTTCGGGGGCGCGGCGGCCAGGCTCACGGTCGCCCGGCGCGACCAGCGGCTGGCGACGTTGCGGCTGGTGGGCGCGACGCCGGGCCAGGTGGTCGGCATGACCGCGGCAGAGGCGGCGATCGTCGCGCTGGCGGGCGCGCTGCTCGGAACCGTCGGCTACGCGGTCGCCGCGCCGCTGCTGGCCCGCATCTCGATCGCGGGCGGCCCGTCGTTCGTCTCCGACCTGTTCCCCTCCCCGCTGATCCTGGCCGCGGTGCTGGTGGCGGTGCCGCTGCTGGTGGGTCTGTCCGCGGTGGCAGGGCTGCGGCGGGTCGTGGTGAGCCCGCTCGGGGTGGCCAAGCGCGAGACGCCGCCCGGCATGCGGTTCCTGCGAGTGATCGTCCTGCTGGCCGTGCTGGCGGTGTTCCCGCTGCTGACCAGGGGAACCAGCGTCGCGCTCGTGGCGGTGGCGCTCGGGCTGGCGTTCCTGTGTATCAACCTGGCCGGCCCGTGGGTGGTCGGCATGATCGGCCGGATCACCGCCCGCAGTGCCCGGGCGCCCGCGCGGCTGCTGGCGGGCCGCCGGCTGGTCGACGATCCGCGCTCCGCCTGGCGTACGGTGAGCGGCGTCGCTCTGACCGGCTTCGTCGCGGGCTTCCTCGGCCTGCTCAGCCCCGGTGTGTTCGGCGACGGCCAGGCGCCTCCCCAGCTCCGGGTCTCGGCGCCCGCCGCGCAGGGGCCGGCCGTCGCCGACCAGGCCCGCGACCGGCTGCGGGCGGCCGGGATCACCGCAACGGTGAAGGCCACCGGACGGTCCTCCGCGCCCGTCGTCGTCGCCGCCCTGGGCAGTTCCGCCGACACGGCCACGATCGACCGGGCACGCACCGCGCTCGCCGGGCTCGTCCCCGGGCGCACCCCGACGACGGAGGTCGACGACCAGCGGTTCGGACTCCAGATCCTCTCCGACGTCCGGGTGGGCACGATCGTGGTGCTGTCGGTGTCGTTCCTGGTGGCCATCGCCAGCTCGGGGATCACGGCCGCGTCGTCCGTGCTGGACCGGCGGCAGACGTACGGGCTGCTGCGGCTGGCGGGCACGCCGCTGGAGGTGCTCGACCGGGCACGGCGGGCGGAGACGCTCATCCCGCTGACGGTGATGGGCGGCGGGGCGATCCTGGTGGGGGTGTTCTGCGCGGTGCCGTTCATGATCGGCGGGATGAGCGCGGTGGGTGTTCTCACACTGGTGGGCTGCGTCGTCGTGGGCTTCGCGGGCGTGATCGCCGCCGGGGCTCTGAGCCGGCCCCTGCTCCGCTCGGTGACCGCCGACCCGGCCCCGCGCCCGGACTGACGCACCCGCTGGATTCCGCCGCAGCAAAGGGGATTACCGCGTAAAGTTACGAGACATGCGCGAAGAGTCGCCATCCCCTTTCATGCGACACGGCCGGGCGCGAGCCGCATCGTCTACATTGGCAGTCATGGACGTTGAGGAGCCCTTCGACCTCGAGGCTGTCCGGCGACGCTTTCCTTGGATAGGACTGGCCAGCATCGACGAGCCGGACCTCTCGTCCCGTTATCGCGAGATCATGGCCGAGGCGCACCGCGATCGGATGATCGTCGAAGCCATCGATTCCGTCCGCCGAAGCGCATGAAGCCACTTCTCTGCGACTCCGGGCCACTGATCGCCACATTCAACGATGGAGACAGAGAGTTCATCCGATGCAGCCGGCTGCTGGCTGAATGGCAGGGCCAGGTGATCATTCCAGAGCCCGTCCTTGCCGAGGTGTGCGGCTTCCTCCGCAACAACGTGCGCAACGGCCCCGCGCTTGAAGTGCTGTTTCTTGAAGCCATGAGTTCCAAGGACGGGGACTTCGAGATCGTTGCTCCTGTCCCAGAGGATCGCGTCCGCGCGACTGAGCTCTCCAAGCGGCTCGTGTCGGGACCGTTGGGCTATGTGGACGGAATCGTCCTCGCCATGGCGGAGCGGCTGAAAATCCCAGATATCGCCACAGTCGACTACAAATTTCTGGGCATGGCCAGTCCGGTGAGTCGCCTCAAGCCGCTCCGCTGGGTCCTTCAGGAATGTTGATTTAGGCCGCTGTGGGGCCGGAGCTGCCTGGGCTGGCGTGCCAGAGTCGCCTGGGCGGGTCGGTGACGGCGGGGCCGAGGTCGGAGTAGGGCGAGAGGCGGAAGCCGTTGGCGTACTCGATCTTGCGCCCCGTCACCCCCGCGGCCTTGGCCGGCGGCTGGGCGAGGAGGGCGCGGACCGCCTCGATGCCCTCCGAGCGCCAGAGCGCGTTCAGGTCCGCCAGGCTCCAGCAGTCCACCGCCCGCAGCGACACCGCCCGCGCCCCCGTGCGCCTGACCACCCCCTTGGCCAGCAGGAGCCACGAGTCGAACACCGTCGCCGCGCACCGCCCCTGCACCGACTCGAAGAACGTCAGGTCGACCGGCCCCGTCGAGTCGTCGAGCGTGGTGAAGATGACCCGCTGCCCCGAGCGGACGGCAGGCGTCTGCGTGGCCACCTTGACGCCGGCGACCAGCACCCAGGCTCCGTTGCGCTGCTTCAGGAGATCTCTGGAACGTACCACTCCGAGCCCGTCGAGCAGCTCGTCGTAGAAGCTGATGACGTGGCGGCTGATGTCGATGCCCAGGATCTCCAGCTCGGCCTCGACCATCTCCGTCTCCGTCATCTCGGGCAGCTCCCCCGGCGGCAGGTGCTCAGTGAAGCCCAGCGGGAGCTGCACCGACGGCTCCTCCGCGCTGGGGGGCCGCGAGGCGTAGCGTCTGGAGGCGGGCGCGCCCGACCGCACGCCGATCGACGAGCCCCGCTCGAGCGTCCCCACCTGGGCGATCAGGTCGCGGCGGGTGAGCTCGCCCGGACGCCAGCGGGGTCCGCCCGGGTGCAGGTCGTGGAGCGCGTCGAGCCCGCCGACCTGGACGATCCGCTCGATCGTCGGCCGGGAGGGCCGGGCACGGTCCCAGAAGTCGGCCAGCGACGTGTACGGCTGCCCGGCGACCATGCGTTCGACCTCGGCCTCGCTCACCCCCTTGATCGCCGAGAACGGCACCCGCAGCGCGTACCCCTTGCCGATCTCGCCGATCCTGAACTCCTTGCGCACCGGGGAGGAGGCGCCCTTCAGCGAGGAGGGACGCACGCGCAGCCCGAGCCGCTCCACCTGCCAGTCCTTGCCCGACTTGTTGATGTCGAGCGGCAGGATCTTGATCCCGCACTGCCTGGCCTCGTCGATGATGACGCGCGGCGGGTACATGCCCGGCTCGTGCGTGAGCACCCCGGCGAAGAACGCCGCCGCGTGGTGCCGCTTGAGCCAGGCCGACTGGTACGTGGGCAGCGCGAACGCCGCCGCGTGCGCCTTGCAGAAGCCGAAGGCCCCGAACGCGTCCAGCACCTGCCACGCGCGCTCGACGGCCGCGTCGTCGAAGCCGTTGGCCCTGGCCATGGGCACGAACGTCTTGCGCACCAACTCCCGCCCCTCCGGCGTGGCCAGCGTGCGCCGCAGCATCTCGGCGAACGACAGGTCCCGGCCCGTCATCACCTCGATGACCCTGAGCACCTGCTCGTGGAAGACCACGACGCCGTGCGTCTCCTTCAGCGCGTCCCGCAGCCTCTCGTGCGGGTAGTACGGCTTCCGCCACCCGTGCCTGGCCTCCAGGTAGGGGGTGACCATGTCGGAGTTGACCGGACCCGGCCTGAACAGCGAGATGTCCACGATCAGGTCGTGCATCCTGCGCGGCTCCAGCTTGGCGACCAGCTCGCGCTGCCCCGGCGACTCGATCTGGAAGCAGCCGAGGGTGCGGCTGGCGCAGATCATGTCGTAGGTGTCCTGGTCGTCGTGCGGCACGTACTGGACGCCGGACTCGTCGCCGCTCTGGCTGTCCAGCTCGACCACGACGTCGTCCACCCGCTTGATCTCGCTCAGCGCGTACGCCATCGCGGACTGCATCCGCACGCCCAGCACGTCGAGCTTGAGCATCCCGGCCTCCTCCACGTCGTCCTTGTCGAACTGCGACATGGGGAAGTCCAGCAGGCTGCGCTCCACCGGGGTCCTGTCGCGCAGGCCGCCGTTGCCGACCAGCACGCCGCACGGGTGCATCGCGATGTGCCTGGGCAGCCCGTCGAGCTTCTCCGCCAGCCGGAACACCCGGTCGAGCCCCGCCTCGCCGAGCCGGCTCTCGCGCAGCTCGGGCAGGTCGTGGAGGGACGCGGTGATCTGCTTGGCCCTGATGTGCGGGAACGCCTTCGCGATGGCGTCGATCTCGTGCGGCGGCAGGCCCATGGCCCCCGCGACGTCGCGGATGGCGCTGCGCGCCCGGTAGGTCTCCATCATGGACACGCAGGCCACCCGGGCCTCGCCGTACTGCTCGAAGATGGCCTTGTAGCAGTCGAGGCGGCGGGCCGACTCCACGTCCACGTCGATGTCGGGCAGCCCGACGCGGCCCTCCGACAGGAAGCGCTCCATGAGCAGGCCGTGGTCGATGGGGTTCACCTCGCCGATGCCGATGAGGTAGTTGACCAGGCTGCCCGCCCCCGAGCCGCGGATGGCGCAGCGGATGCCCTTGCCGCGGATCATGTCGGTGATGCCGGCCACGGCGATGAAGTATCCGGACAGGCGCTTGCGCTCGATGATGGCCATCTCGTCCCTGAGGCGCCGCCTGGCCTCGCCGGAGCGGTCGAGGCCGCGCCTGATCAGCCCGTCCTCCACCCGGTGGCGCAGCAGCGGCACCGGGTCGCGGCCGATCTCGGGCAGGTGCAGGTTGGGCGGGTCGCTCCGCAGCGCGAGCAGCTCGACCGGCTCCACCGCGCACGCCTCGGCCAGCCGCCTGGTCGTGAACAGCAGCCGCGCCACCCGCTCCTGGTCCGCGCCGCAGACCTTGGTCGCCACCTGCCACATCTCCTTGGTGCTCTTGAGATAGGCGTGGGAGGTCATGCGGTCGAGGTGGCGCGGGTGCAGCGGGACGAGCTGGCGGGCCGCGTCGAGCACGTCGCCGACCTGGTGGTCGGCCGGGTCGAGGTAGCGCACCGCGTTGGTCAGCACCGCCGGGACGCCCATGGACTCGGCCAGGCCGAGCATGTGCACGGCCGTGGTGGCGTCGCGGAAGCCGTACTGGTCGACCAGCTCGATCACCACGCCGGGCACCGCGGCGCGCCAGAGCCCGAGCAGCGTCCTGGCCTGTTCGTCGCGCCGCTCGGCCACCGCGCGGCCCACGTCGGACCTGGGACCGAGCAGCACCACGAGCCCGTCCTCTGCGCCGAACCCGTGGTCGCCGCCGTGCCCGTCATCGCGCCCGCCGGCCCACTCGCCGATCAGCTCGCGGCTCACCTTGGGCGTGCCGCGCTCGCCGGCATAGTGCGCGGCCGTGACCAGGCGGGACAGCCGGGACCAGCCCTTGGCGCGGGCCAGCACCGTGACGCGGTCCTCGGCGTCCGGCCCGGTCCTGGGGCGGGGCGCGTGGCGTCCGGGCATGTCCAGCCCGGGCACCCCGAGCCCCGGCAGCGGCGGGAGTACGTCGAGCGCCAGGTTGACGCCGAAGACCGCGGAGATCCCGGCGTCCGCGCACGCCTGGGCGTGCTTGACCGCGCCGTAGAGACCGTCGCGGTCGGTCAGCGCGAGGATGTCCATCCCGTGCTCGACCGCCCGGCTCACCAGCGCCTGCGGGAAGGCCGTGCCGTAGCGCATGGAGTACGCGGAGCAGACGCTGAGGTGCGGGAACGGCGGCGCCATCAGTCCCACGCCCTCAGGAGCAGCCAGCCGTTGCCGGCGGTGTCGTAACGCAGCTCGTACGAGCCCACCTCGCGCCCGGGGCTGGCCTCCAGCCGCCAGAACTTGCGCTCACCCGGATCGCCGTCGCCGGTCTTCCACCACTCGCGCGCGACCACCCAGTGGTCGAGGACCCGGCGGACGAGATAGAGCCGGTCGCGCCAGACGAACTGGGTCGGCTCCCCGTCCCTGGTCCACACCTCTATCGGATCGCCATAGAGTCTGCTCAAGACGCTTTCTCCCCGCGGCTCTGGTCGTATGCTGAGCCACCCGGGGGAAGACGGGTGTGCTTATAGGTCGAACATATGTTCTTATGGCCTCCAGCGCAAGTCGTGACCAGGGGGTCGTCACCCCGGCTTCTTCCCTCGTACAGGGGCGTACACGTCCACCTGCGAGGCTCGCGGCGTATCGGTAAGCTTGCGCGGCGTGAGCGGCGAAACCTCCCACATCGGGCGCTACAGATTAGTGAGCGTGCTGGGGCGCGGCGGCATGGGCACGGTCCATCTCGCCGAGGACCCTGCCGGGCAGCGGGTCGCCGTCAAAGTGATCAACCCGGAGCTGACCCAGCACGAGCAGTTCCGCATGCGCTTCCGCAGGGAGGCGGACGCCGCCCGCAGGGTGCGCAGGTTCTGCACGGCCGCGGTGATCGAGGCCGCTCTCGACGGCGACCAGCTCTACGTCGTCACCGAATACGTCCCCGGGCCGAACCTCGAAGCGGCCGTGCTCCAGTCCGGCCCCCTGCGCGGCTCCAGCCTCGACGCGCTGGCCGTCAGCGTGGCCACCGCTCTGACCGCCATCCACGGGGCCGGGGTGGTGCACAGGGACCTCAAGCCGTCGAACGTGCTGCTGTCGCCCGTCGGACCACGCGTGATCGACTTCGGCATCGCGCGGGCGCTCGACACGCTCGGCGGCGTCACGGGCACCGGCGAGCTGGTCGGCACGCCCCGCTACATGGCTCCCGAGGTGCTGCGGGGCGAGCCTGTCTCCCCGGCCTGCGACGTGTTCTCGTGGGGATGCCTGGTCGCGTTCGCCGCGAGCGGGAGGACGCCGTTCGGCGGCGACACGCTGCCCGCGATCGTCTACCAGGTGCTCAACACCGAGCCGAACCTCGACGAGGTCGAGCCCGGCCTGCGCGAGCTGGTCAGGGCGGCGCTGCGCAAGGACCCGGCCATGCGGCCCACCGCGCAGCAGCTGCTCGACCACCTCGTCGGGCGGTCGGCCGCGCCCGAGCAGGCGGCGCAGACCGCGCAGGTGACCTGGCAGCAGGCCACGGCGGCGTACACATCCGTCCAGCAGCCGTCCAAGGGCGGCCGCGCCAAGCTGATCGCCGGGCTCGCGGCGGGCGCGGCGGTGCTCGTGGCCGGGTCCGTGGCCGCGTGGGCGGTGTTCGCCCCCGGCGGGCCGCCCGACGACCTGGGCGTGCTCTACCGCGAGGACTTCACGCAGACCTCCGGCGGCTGGAACGGCACCTACGACCCTGACGCCTCCTCCAGCTACGGATACCGGACGGACGGGACGTACGGGCTGGATGTGGAGGACGGCTCCGAAGAGCGGTGGGCGAAGGCCCCCATACCGTTCCTCATCACCAAGCCGACCGGCACGCCCGAGCCCTCGGCCACGCCCACGCCGATGCTGCCCTCGTCCGTCGTCGTCGCCGTCACCGCCGAGGTCAAGAAGCACACCGGCACCGGCGAGTACGGCGTGTACTGCCACAACGCCGACGATGACGACACCTACTACGAGTTCGCCCTCGACACGACGGGGAAGGCCAGGATCCGGCGGATCGTGGACGGGGCGGGCGGCACGCTGGCCCAGCCCGTGCAGGTCGACGGGCTGCCCGGCAAGGCCAGGCTGGTGGCGTCGTGCGAGCAGGACGGGTCCGCCGTGCGGCTGACGATGTGGGTGAACGACCACCGGGTCCACCAGGTGGACGACCCGAACGGGCTCGGCAACGGCTACGTGGGGCTGTTCGCCCGTACGCCCAAGGACGGGACGTCCATGCTGAAGACGGCGTTCGACGACTTCGAGCTGCGGGGCCAGAAGGAGCCTTAGAGGACCCCCGCGCGGGCGGCGGCCAGGGCCGCGTCGGCGGCGCGGTCGGCGTCCCGCTCGGTCACCGGCTCGTGCGCCACGAACAACCGGTAGTAGACGGGTGCGACCGCGACCCTGATCACCTCCCTGACGTCGACGATGTCGGGCAGCTCGCCGCGCCTGATCGCCCGCCGTACGACCTCGGCCGACTGCTCGTGCCGGGCCACGAAGAAGTCGTGCAGCGCCCGCGCCGCATCGGGGTCCTGCACGGCCGCCGCCACGAACGCCGACGAGACCGGCCCCAGCTCCGGATCGTCGAACCCGCTCCGTACGAGCTGGACGATGCCCCGCAGGTCGCCCTCGATCGAGCCGGTGTCGGGAACGGGCCACCACTCGTCCCTGGCCAGCTCGAGCGCGTCGGAGATCAGCCCCGCGACGCTGCCCCAGCGCCGGTAGACGGTCGTCTTGTGCACGCCTGACCGCTCGGCCACGTTCTCCACGGTCAGGCCCCGGTATCCGTGCTCGGCCAGCTCGGCGAGCGTGGCCTGGCGCACGGCGTCGCGCACCCGCGCGCTCCGCCCCCCAGGCCGCTTGTTCGATTCCAAAAACTACTCCAGTTGCGTTAACGTCCAGTCTTGTGGCACGCTAAAGCTACAACAGTTGCGATTGGATTTCCATCCGGTGAGCCGCACCAGACCGACCAGCGAAGGGCCGCACATGTTCACCATGATCGACGGGGGCTCGCCGTACGGCATCGCCGCCGGGCCGGACGGCGCGCTCTGGTTCACGCTCGTCCACGAGGGGCGCGTCGGCAGGGTGTCGCCCGGCCGGGAGCCCGTGATCCATCAGCTCGATCCGGCGGACGGGCAGCCGAGCGTGATCACGCCGGGAGCCGACGGGGCGATGTGGTTCACGGAGGGGAAGGGCGGCCGGGTCTGCCGGATCACCGCCGACGGGAAGGTGACCTCCTACGAGGCCGACTCGCCGTACGGGATCGCCGCGGGGCCGGACGGGGCCATGTGGTTCACCCAGATGCAGAGCGGCAGGATCGGGCGCATCGGGCCCGGTGGAGAGCGGGCGGAGTTCGAGGTGCCGGTGGAGGGCGGGATGCCCGCCTTCATCACCGCCGGGCCGGACGACGCGCTCTGGTTCACCATCAACCAGGGCAACGCCATCGGGCGCGTCTCGCTGACGGGTCAGGTCACCGTTCACCCGCTCCCGACCGAGGGCGCCGCCCCGGTGGGGATCACGCTGGGGCCGGACGGGGCGCTCTGGTTCGTGGAGATCGGGGCGGGTCAGGTGGGCCGGATCGACGTTTCCGGAAAAATCACCGAATATCCGCTTCCTGATCGGGTCGCGCGACCGCACGCGATCATCACCGGCCCCGACGGTGCCCTCTGGTTCACCGAATGGGCCGCCGACCGCCTCGGCCGCATCACCACCGACGGCGCCATCGAAGAGCACCCGCTCCCGCCCCTGCCGGCCGAGCTCGGGAAAGAGGGGAAGGCCGAGCCTCATGGGCTGACGATCGGGCCCGACGGGGCGATCTGGGTGGCCCTGGAGGCGGGCGCCCTGGCCCGGCTGGGGTGACACGAGGAGGTTGCGGCCACCGCCGGATGACGCGAGGCGATTACGGCCGCCGCCGGGTGACGCGAGGCGGTTGCGGCCGGTGGCCCCGGCCAGGTGGTGGGCGGTGACTGTGGCCCCCGGTTCGGACCGGGGCGCCGACGGCGGCTGCGGCCGGTCGCCCGCACCGGGTGGCCGACGGCGGCTGTGGGCGCGGCCCGGATCGGGGTGCGGACGGCGGTCGGAGTGCCGGGGCGACCCTAGGTGGGAATGATCCGGGAGGCGGGGAGTTGACTAAGGGTATGCATGCCATCATCGTCTCCGCCCAGGGCGGCCCAGAGGTTCTCGAATACGTCGAGCGGCCCGACCCGGTTCCCGGCGCAGGGGAAATCGTGGTCGACGTCGCGGCCAGCGGTGTCAACTTCATCGACATCTACCACCGCTCCGGCGCGTACCCGCTCGAATTGCCCACCCCCATCGGCTCCGAGGGCGCGGGCACGGTCTCCGCGGTCGGCCCCGGGGTGGAGGGGGTGGCCGTGGGCGACACCGTGGCCTGGGTCAACGTTCTGGGGAGCTACGCCGAGAAGGCCGTCATCCCGGCCGATCGGGTGGTGCCGGTGCCCGACGGCGTCCCGGCGGACGTGGCGGCGGCGGCGATGCTCCAGGGGATGACGGCCCACTTCCTCACCCACTCCACGCACGAGGTGCGGGAAGGGGACGAGGTGCTCGTCCACGCCGGAGCCGGCGGCATGGGACAGCTGCTCATCCAGCTCGCCAAGCTCAAGGGCGCCAAGGTCCACACCACCGTCTCCACCGCCGAGAAGGAGAAGCTGGCCCGGGCAGCTGGGGCCGACGAGGTGCTGCGGTACGACGACTTCGCGGCGGCGCTACGCAACAAGATCGACGTCGTGTACGACGGTGTGGGAAGGGCCACGTTCGACGGCGGACTGGAGGTGCTGCGACCGCGCGGCCTCATGGTCCTGTACGGCGCCGCGAGCGGCCCCGTCCCCCCGCTCGATCCCCAGAGCCTCAACAAGCACGGCTCGCTCTTCCTCACCAGACCCTCGCTCGTCCACCACGTAGCCGACCGCGCCGAGCTGCTCCAGCGCGCCTCCGACCTGTTCGGGTGGCTCGCGGCCGGGCAGCTCACCATCAACGTGTCCCACCGCTACCCGCTGGCCGAGGCGCGGCAGGCGCACGAGGACCTGGCGGCCCGCCGTACGACAGGGAAACTCCTCCTCATACCCTGACCGCATGGACATCGCAGGATCAGTCTGGTCGTTCGCCGCCGTAGTGGCTCTGCTCACGCTCACCCCCGGCCTCGACACGGCGCTCATCCTGCGTACGTCGGTGCTGGCGGGCAGGCGGCCGGCCTGGGGCGTGACGCTGGGCATCCAGCTCGGCACGCTCACCTGGGGCGTGGTCACCGCGGCGGGGCTGTCGGCGCTCCTGTCCGCCTCCCGGCTCGGCTACGAGATCCTGCGCTGGGCCGGGGTCGCGTACCTGGTGTGGATGGGCCTGCGCATGATCCTGGCCAGGCAGCCGGAGCACGACGAGCCGGAGCAGGCGGTGCGGTTCATGGGCGGGTTCACCCGGGGGCTGGTCACGAACCTGCTCAACCCCAAGGTCGGGGCGTTCTACGTGGCCGTGCTGCCGCAGTTCATCCCGGAGGGCGCGCCGCACGCGGTCATGGGGCTGCTGCTGGCCGGCGTGCACGTGGCCGAAGGGCTGCTGTGGAGCGCGGTGCTGATCGGGTTCGCGTCGTTGATGAGCGGCTTCCTGCGCACGCCCAAAGTGCGGCGCGTCCTCGATCGCCTGACCGGCGTGGTCATCGTCGGCTTCGGCATCCGGCTCGCCGTCACGGACTGAAGCCTCGCCCTGACGGACTGAAGCTCCGCCGGCCCCCACGCCGCCCTCCGGTGAAAGGCGGATGGCTTTGCTTCCGGGACTCGGCAAGGAGAGGGTGGAGTGTGTGGAGACGGCGTTCGTGCTCGGTGGCGGGGGTGTGCTCGGCGCTCACGAGGTGGGCATGCTGCAGGCCCTCGACGAGGCCGGCATCGGCCCCGACCTCGTGGTGGGCACGTCGGTCGGCGCGCTGAACGGGGCGGTCATCGCCGCCGCCCCTTCCGAGGCGGTCGCCCGGCTGGTGTCGTTGTGGCGCTCCGACGTCGTACGTACGGCCTTCGCCGGTTCCTGGGTGGCCCGGCTGTCCACGCTGGCCAGGACCGGCACCCATCTGCACTCGATCGGGCCGTTGCGCGAGGTCCTGAGCGAGACCGTGCCGGTTTCCCGGATCGAGGAGCTGGAGGTGCCCTTCCAGTGCGTGGCGGCCTCGGTCGAGCGGGCCGCGGCCCACTGGTTCGCGGAAGGGCCGCTGGTGGACGCGGTGCTGGCGTCGTGCGCGGTGCCCGGGCTGCTGCCGCCCGTCGTGATCGGCGGCGAGCACTTCTACGACGGAGGGCTGGTGCACAGCATCCCCGTCGGGCGGGCCGTACGCCTCGGAGCCAAGCGCGTCTTCGTCCTGCACGTCGGCCGGATCGAACGGCCGCTGGCCCCGCCCAAGCGGTTCTGGGAGGTCGGCATGGTGGCGTTCGAGATCGCGCGCAGGCACCGGTTCGCCGAGGACATGTCCAGCCTGCCGCCGGGGGTGGAGGTGCACGTGCTGCCCGCAGGCGTGACCCAGCCGCTGTCCACGCTGGGCTACCGCGACGTCTCGCAGATCTCCGCCTGCATCGAGCGGGCCTACCTCGCCTCTTCGCACTATCTGCGGAACAGAGGAGGATGAAGGGTAGACCGTTCCGGGGAGGCCACAGTGCTCCCACCGCGTATCCTGCGCCGGCTCGTGCTGGCGCCTCTGGTCATCGTCATGACCGTGTTCATGCTGGTGACGCTGCCGTTCTGGCTCGTCGTCACGGCGGCTGCCTCGCTGCGCCTGCCACCGCCGCAGCGCAGGGGGCTGAGGTTCGTCTGGTTCGGCACGGCGTGGCTGACGCTGGAGTCGGCCGTGCTGATCGCCTGCCTGTGGCTGTGGGTGGCGGGCGGGGCCCGGGGCCAGGAGCGGCACTACGCGCTGATCAGGTGGTTCCTGTCCGAGGTGTACGCGGCGGCGGTGCGGATCTTCCAGCTGACCCTGGAGATCCAGGAGCCCGAGCCGACCGCCGAGGAGCAGGCCGCCCGGCTGACGCGGCCGGTGATCGTGCTGGCGCGGCACGCGGGGCCCGGCGACTCCTTTTTGCTGATTTATCACCTTCTAGCGATCTATGGGCGGCGGCCGCGCATCGTCATGAAGGCCGCACTCCAGTACGACCCCTCGCTGGACGTGGTGATCAACCGGCTGCCGAACGCGTTCGTCCCCCGCGAGTCAGGGCAGCAGCGGGTCGTCGAGGAGATCCGCCGCCTCGCCGCCACGATGAGCGACCAGGACGCCCTGGTGATCTTCCCTGAGGGCGGCAACTTCACCCCACGCCGCCGCCGGCTGGCCATCCGGCGCCTGGAGGAGAAGGGGCTGGCCGAGGAGGCTGAGCGGGCGCGCGGCATGGACCATCTGCTGCCGCCCCGGCCGAAGGGCGCCATCACGGCCCTCGAGGGGTGCCCGACGGCGGACGTCATCTTCGTCGCGCACACCGGACTCGACGACCTCATCACGTTGGGGGACGTCTGGCGCAAGCTGCCCGTCAGCGCTCACATCACCGCCAAGTGGTGGCGGGTGCCGGCTGCCGAGGTGCCGCGGGAGCGGGATGAGCGGGTGCGGTGGCTGTACGACCACTGGGAGCAGATCGACGCCTGGATCGACGCGCAGCGCCGGGCCCGCACCCCCGCCGAACACCCGGCGCCCGGCCCGGGTTAGCTTCCCGGCCGGCTTGCGCTCCTTGTCGTCACCGCCGCACTTCGGTGCGGGTCCCTTGGAGGGAGAGCCGCGCGAAAGGCAGCAGCTCAGCCGACCGGGCAGAGGTCCCATGGAGGGATCGCGAAGGCGGCGCGCAAAGGCCCCTTGGAGGGATCGCGAAGGCGGCGCGCAAAGGCCGAAGGCGCGCAAGGCGGATGCTCGGCAGAGCCGCGCGGCGCCACCGAGAGCGGCCTGTGGCCCCGGCGGTTGGTCAGGCGGTCGGCGCTCCCGGGGGCAGGAACGGGACGTCCGGCGGGCCGTGCTCGATGAGGCGGAGCAGCGCGTCCGTATCGAGGTGCCGCTCCACCAGGTCGCCGAGCGCGTCGAGCCGCTCCTCCCTGAGCCCCGCGAAGTCCGTGTCCGGAGCCGGTACGAAGTCGCGCCCGGCGCGCGCGGCCACGTCGGCCAGGAAGGCCCGGCGGAAGCCGTCGTTCTCCAGGGCGCCGTGCCAGGTGGTGCCCCAGACGTTCCCGTCCCGGCAGCCGTCGAGGAACGGCTCGCCCCCGTCCACCGAGGCCACCCCGTGGTGGATCTCGTACGCGCGCACCGGCTCCCCGTATGCCGTGCCTTCCGGCCGCCCGAGCCGCTTCTCCTTCGCGAACTCGACGCGTACCGGCAGCCTGCCCAGCCCTTCGACCTTCCCCTCCCCCGACTCCACCTCGTCCACGATCTCCCGCCCGAGCATCTGGAACCCGCCGCAGATCCCCAGCACGGGCCCCGCCCGGTCCGTGATCGCCGCCGCCAGCCCTCGCTCGCGCAGCCACGCCAGGTCGCTGACCGTGGCCCGGGAGCCCGGCAGCACCACCAGGTCGGCGTCGTCCAGTTCGACCGGGTCGGTCACGAAGCGCACCACGACCCCCGGCTCGGCGGCCAGGGCGTCCACGTCGGTGAAGTTCGAGATCCGGGGCAGCCGCACGACCGCCACCCGGAGGGTCTGCCTCCCGTACGGCTCGCGCACCGCGACCCTGCGGCCGTCCAGGGCCAGCGAGTCCTCGACGTCCAGCCAGAGCCCGTCGAGCCAGGGCAGGACGCCGTAGACCTCGCGGCCCGTCAGCCGCTTGAGCATGTCGAGTCCGGGCTCGAGGAGCTCGCGGGCGCCCCGGAACTTGTTGACGACAAATCCGGAAATGTGGGATTGGTCGGCGGCGTCCAGCAGGCCCACCGTGCCGTAGAACGCGGCGAACACCCCTCCCCTGTCGATGTCGCCGACCACGATCACGGGCAGGTTCGCGGCCCTGGCCAGGCCCATGTTGGCGATGTCGCCGCGACGCAGGTTGATCTCGGCGGGGCTGCCCGCGCCCTCGCAGACCACCACGTCGTACCGTTTCCTGAGCCTCTCCAGCGCCTCCAGGGCCGTGGTGCGGAGGAGGTCCTTGAGCGCGCCGTACTCCATCGCGTCCACGTCCGCCACCGGGCTGCCCATGAGGACGACCTGGCTGCGGCGGTCGCTGCCCGGCTTGAGGAGGACGGGGTTCATGTCGGCCGCCGGCTCCAGGTAGGCGGCCTGCGCCTGCATCGCCTGCGCGCGGCCGATCTCGGCGCCCTCCGCGGTGACGTACGAGTTGAGCGACATGTTCTGGGCCTTGAAGGGCGCGACGCGCACGCCCCTGCGGGCCAGCCACCGGCAGATGCCGGCGGTCACCACGCTCTTGCCCGCATCGGATGTGGTACCCGCGACCAGCAACCCGCCTCTGACCATGCGATCACCGTATCGGAGCGTTCACGGTCATAGGCTGGCCGCATGCCCGCCTCGGACCTGCCCATCTGCCGCACCTGCGGTGTCCAGTACGCCGAGCCGCGCCCCGACTGCCCGATCTGCGAGGACGAGCGCCAGTACGTCGGCTGGGACGGCCAGCAGTGGACCACCATGGCGGGGCTGGCCGCCGAGGGTCATCGGGGCCGGGTCGAGGAGGAGGGCCCCGATGTGATCGGCATCGGCACCTCCCCGCCCACGGCGATCGGCCAGCGCGCCCTGCTCGTCCGCACGCCCGAGGGCAACGTGCTCTGGGACATGGTCTCGTACGTGGACGACGACCTGGTCGCGCAGGTCGAGGAGCTGGGCGGGCTGACGGCCATCGCCATCAGCCACCCGCACTTCTACGGCTCCATGATCGAGTGGGCCCGGGCCTTCGACGCCCCCGTGTACATCCACGCTTCCGACAGGCAGTGGGTGGCCAGGCCGGACGACGCGGTGGTCTTCTGGGAGGGCGACACGCACCGGCTGTCCGAGGACCTCACCTTGATCAACGCGGGCGTGCACTTCGAGGGCGGCCAGGTGCTGCACTCGTCAGCCAAGAACGCGCTGTTCTCGGGAGACATCCTCGCGGTCGTCCAGGACCGGCGCTGGGTGAGCTTCATGTACAGCTACCCCAACTACATCCCCGAACGTCCGCACGTCGTGCGCCGTGCCCTGGACCTGCTGGAGCCGTACGGGTTCGAGAGGGTTTACGGGGGTTGGTGGAAGCGCGTCGTGTACACGGACGGCACGGAGGCCGTCCGCCGCTCGGCCGAGCGCTACCTGACCTTCGCCGAGGACAGGTGAGCGCGGCTCAGCTCCCGCCCTCGCGGCGCCTCTCTTCCTGACCGCCGCTCTCGCCACGGCCGCCGCTGCCGCCGTAGCCCCCGCTCTCACCCTGGCCGCCGCCGTAGCGGCGCTGCACCGCGTCGGCGCCCTTCGAGATGTGCTCGTCGTACTTGTGGCCGGTGCGCTCCTTGGCGATCCGCTCGGCCCGGTCCAGCAGCTGGTCCGCCTGCTTGGAGTGCCCTCTGGCCAGGTTCTCGGCCTTCTTCAGCCACTCCCCGATGCGGCTCATGGTCTTCCCCTTCCTTTCGAGTACGATCGCTCGCTCCCTACCCCCGCATCCAGCACATTCACGGCAGCGGCGGAGGCGATCTGTCGGCGCGGCCCCGTACCATGCGGCGCATGACCACGCACGGCTTCACTCTCACCGCCGAGGGTCCGTTCGACTTCGGCGCCTCGCTCCGCTTCGTCGAGGACTGGCCGGCCACCAGCGCGCTGCCGTCCGACGGGCGGGCGCTGCGCTTCGCCTACTGCGCCGAGTCCGACTGGCTGCCGATCGGCGTGCGGGTGAGCGCCGCGCCGGGTGGCGTGGACGTCGCCACCACCCGTCCGGCCGGGCCGGGCATCCGGGGTGAGGTGGCACGCATTCTCTCCCTCGACGTCGACGGCACCGGTTTCGCCGCGCTCGGCGAGAGCGACCCGGTCCTCGGCGACGTGCAGCGTCACTCCCCCGGCCTGCGCCCGGTCTGCTTCTGGAGCCCGTGGGAGGCCGCGTGCTGGGCGGTGATCGTGCAGCGCTCCTCGATGCTCATCGCCTCCCGGATCAAGCAGCGCATCGCCGACCGCTACGGCGCGCAGGTCACCCTGGACGGGCGGACGTACGCGGCCTTCCCCCCGCCCGTGACGCTGCTGGAGGCAGGCGGCCTCGGCCTGCCCGCGCAGAAGGAGGAGTGGCTGCGCGCTCTCGCCCAGGCCGCGCTCGACGGCGTGCTCACCTCCGAGCACCTGCGCGCGCTCGACCCGCAGGAGGCCCTCGCCGAGCTGCGCGCCCTGCCGGGTGTCGGGCCGTTCTCCGCGGGCCTGATCCTGATCCGCGGCGCGGGCGCCCCCGACGCGTTCCCCGGCGACGAGCCGCGGCTGTTCGCCATCCTGCGCGAGGCGTACGGCCTGCCCGAGGACGCGCCCCCGGCCGCGTACCGGAAGCTGGCCGACGCCTGGCGGCCCTACCGCTCCTGGGCCTCCTTCCTGTTCCGGGCGACCGCCTACGGCGTCACGGACGATCAGGAACGCACGCCGGCCCGGTGAGACGGGGCTCCGACGCGATCCCGCCGACTCCCGCCGCGGACGGTCGCGGCATAGTAGTGGGGGCCGGCGGCATCCCATCGACGGAGAAGGGCAGATGGACAACCACATCTACGTCACCCGCACGCTGACCGACGCCGCCATGGCGAAGGTTCGCGAGCTCAACCGTCCCGTGATCGTCGGCGGGGAGGAGCCGCCCGACCGGGCCACGCTGCTGCGCGACGTGGCGGGCGCGGGGGCGGTGGTGTGCACGCTGACCGAGCGGATCGACGCGGAGGTGCTCGACGCCGCGGGGCCCGGCCTGCGCGTCGTCGCGAACACGGCCGTCGGCTACGACAACATCGACGTGGCCGCGGCCACCGCGCGGGGCGTCCGGGTGACCAACACCCCCGGGGTCCTCGACGGCGCGACGGCCGACCTGGCCTTCGCGCTGATCCTCGCCGCCTCCCGCCGCGTGCTCGACGGCGACCGGCTGATCCGCGAAGGGACTCCCTGGATATGGGGGCCGCGGATGATGCTCGGCATCGACCTCAGCGCGGGCGCGACCCTCGGCGTGGTCGGGTACGGCCGGATCGGGCGGGCGGTGGCCCGTCGCGCGCGGGCGTTCGACATGTCCGTGCTGGCCACGCCCACGTCCTCGCCGCTCACGGACGAGGACCGCCTGGGCGTCGAGTTCGTCGCGCTGCCGGAGCTCCTCGAGCGCAGCGACGTGGTGAGCCTGCACTGCCCGCTGACGCCCGAGACCCGCCACCTCATCGACGCGGCCGCGCTGCGCCGCATGAAGCCCACCGCGGTCCTGGTCAACACCGCGAGGGGCGGCATCGTCGACGAGCAGGCCCTGATCGAGGCGCTGCGGTCGGGGGCGCTCGCCGCGGCCGGGCTGGACGTGTTCGAGGGCGAGCCGCGGGTCGATCCCGAGCTGGCCAAGCTCCCCAACACCGTGCTCACGCCGCACATCGGCAGCGCGGGGACGGCGACGCGCGAGCGCATGTGCGGCCTGTCGGTGGCCAACGCGGCCGCCGTGCTCGCCGGGGGCGCCCCGCTCACGCCGGTGAACTGAGGGACGACAAGGGGTTGCCGTAGTCGCGCGAGTGCACGATGAGCCCGTCCCGGACCGTGATGATCATGACGTACGTGCTGGAGAACGGCTGGCCCGTGGCGGTGATGGACCCGTGCAGGGTGTACTCGGCCACCACCACGTCCGGGTCGGCGGTCTCCAGCAGGTTGATCACTTCCGCGCGCTCGAAGCGCCGGAGACCGGCCACCGCCTCGAGCCTGTCGCGCAGGTGATCGCTGCCTGCCGAGCGGGTGGGCACTCCGGGCGGCGCGAACGGGATCTCGATGACGACGTCCGGCGCGTACAGGGCCACCATCGCGGCGTGGTCGTTGGCCACCGAGGCCTCGATCAGCCGCGCGACGACCTCCTTGGCGGCGGGCGGCCCCGAAGGGACGGGAGCGGCCGCAGGGACAGGAGCGGCGGCAGGGACGGCGGCGAGCATCGCCGCCAGTTCGGGCAGCAGGCCGACGGCTTCTGCGGCGCCCACGGCGTTGGGATAGTCGAGGTAGGAGACCACGGCGCCGTCGCGGACGCGGATCACCCCGAGGGAGGAGGCGAACCGGAACGGCGCGCCACTGTCACGCACGCTGCCCGTGGGCTCGAACTCGACGACGGCCACCTCCGGGTCGGTGCTCTCATAGACGGTGGCACGGACGTCGTCGAAACGCAGCAGCTGCGCGATGCCACGGGAGGCACCCTGCTTCATGTGCTCACGGATGACCTGCGCGCCTTCGAACCGGCGGGGCTGCCCGGGCATGCCGAACCGCAGCTCGTAGACGGCGTCGTCGGCGAACACGGCGGCGAAGGCGTCGGCGTCTCTTCGCGCCAGGGCTTGACGCAGGTGCTCGATGACCGCATGGAGGTTCTCGGACAAGGCGAATCTCCTCTGAGGAAGGAACCGGGATAGAATCGGAACGCGCGCCCCGGTTTCGTGGCCGACAATACGGAACGCACGCCCCGCTTGTCTACCCGAATGGAGGACTCCCCCGATGACGCCGGACAAGCCGCTGCGCGCGGACGCCCGCCGCAACCGCGCCCGCGTGCTGCAAGCCGCCGAGGCCGTGTTCTCGGCCGAGGGCCTGGCGGTGCCGCTGGACGAGATCGCCCGGCGCGCAGGCGTCGGCGCCGGAACGGTCTACCGGCACTTCCCCACGAAGGAGGCGCTGTTCGAGGCCGTGATCCACGAGCGGATCGAGCAGTTCGCCGAGGAGGCCCGCGCGCTGTCGGCGGCCGAGCGGCCTGGAGAGGCGTTCACCGCGTTCCTGACCCGCCTGGTCGATCAGGCCATGCTCAACAAGGCGCTGTGCGACGCGCTGGAGGCCGCGGGGTCGCCCGTCAAGCCGCCCGACGACAGCAGCCGGCGTGACATCTGGGCCGCCTTCGGCACTCTCCTGGCCGCCGCCCAGCGCGACGGCACCGTCCGTACCGACATCGACCTCTCCGACCTGCGGGCCCTGCTGTCGGGCGCGCTCGCCATGGAGCGCCACGCCCGCGACGGCGACCGCCCGTCGGGCCGGATGACCGAACTCCTCCTGGATGCCCTGCACGCCCGGCGGTGACGACATCCCTCGTGAAGCGGGGTTTCTGTCCCTTCTGTTCGGAAAGTGGGAGTGCGTCCGGAGCTTCCGGGGGACACGACCAGAAAGGCTTAGACATGAGCGCCAAGGACAAGCTCCGCCACAAGGCGGAGGAGCTCAAGGGCCGGGCGAAGAAGAACGTCGGGGACGCCACCGACGACGAACGGATGCAGTCCAAGGGGCGCGCCGAGCAGACCAAGGGCAGCATGAAGCAGGCCGGCGAGAAGATCAAGGACGCCGGCAAGAAGGTCAAGGGCGCCTTCAAGAAGTGACGGTCGCTCAGGGTATGGATCCGCCCTCGTGTCTCATGGCGCGAGGGCGGACCGCTGGTCGGCCTGTCAGCGACGGAAAGCTCCGTGAGACGTCGTACTGGCCCGGCGTGCCCGACGAGGAGGGCGGCGCCAAGATCAACAGCATGTACGGCTCCGTCGCCTGACCATGCGGCCCCTGGTCACCGGTCCCGCCGGGAGACGGTGAGCATGTGGCTGCTGACTCCGAGCAGCGACGGCACGGATTCCAGCGAACGCTGGGCCTCGAGCAGGAGCGCCCGGCGTGCCGGGTCGTCGAGCCAGTCGTCGACGTCGCCGTACAGCCCGAACGCCCCCTGCAGCCCGTACCGCTCGACCTCGGGGAACCCGGCGTCGGCGAACTCCCCGGGAACCTCCTCCGGGTCGTGGAAGTAGCCGGTGAAACCGCGTGCGGGAGAGAGCATGATGCCGTCCGCCATGGCCGCGTGTGCGGCCTCCCGCTGCCGTTCGTCCAGGTAAGCACCCGTGTAGACCGTGTCGTGCACGGCCGCGTAGCGGCTGATGGTCGCGGCCGCCACCAGACCGCCGGGTCGTACGGCACGACGGGCCTCCGCCAGGGCCCGCACCCGGTCGGCCCGCTCCTGGAGGTGGTAGAGCGGGCCGAGCAGCAGGACCGCGTCCACGCTCGCGTCCGGCACGGGCAGCCGCCGCGCGTCGCCCAGCCGCGCGGTCACCCCGGTCAGCTCCCCGGCGCGCGCCACGTGGAGCGGGATCGGGTCCAGCAACTCGACCTCGTAGCCGTCGGCGCTCAGCCACTCGGCGTGCGCACCGGGGCCGCCGCCCACGTCCAGCACCCGGGCGGGTGGCGGCGGCAGCGTGCGGCGCAGCACGTCCTGCGTGCGCCAGAACTCCAGCCGGTTGCGCCCCTCGCGAAGCCGGGCGTGCTCTCTGTCCTGCTCGTAGTAGGCGTGCAGCTCCCGTGTCACCGTCATACCTGATCTTGGCGGGCTGCCCGCCCGGCTCTCAAACGGTTTACGTACGGGGGTCAAGTTCTCACCGCCGCCATGCGCGCCTTGTGAGCCCGTCGCGGGGATCCGCCTAACGTGACTGGATGGAGACACCGGATGGGGCTGACATCGCCGAAGTGAGCACGTACGTCATAGGTGAGTGCGCGCGGTTCGGCACGCGGCTGCGGACGCTGACCCGACGGCTCGGTCACGCCCCGGCGGTAGCGGCCGAACGTGAGGAGCTGACGCAGGCCATCGCCTACGTCAACGCCGCCCTGGCCGATCTGCTCGTCACCGTTCACCCGGTCCAGCACGAGGACCTGCAGCAAGTACTGAGCGCCAACGGCCACCGCCACCCGTCCCGTGACTGCGCTCCCCGGGAGCCCGCCGACGCCGGCGCGTCCGGCGCGGCCACCCGCCAGCAC
Organism: Nonomuraea sp. NPDC049695; assembly: GCF_040674955.1. Classification (NCBI taxonomy): domain Bacteria; kingdom Bacillati; phylum Actinomycetota; class Actinomycetes; order Streptosporangiales; family Streptosporangiaceae; genus Nonomuraea; species Nonomuraea sp. NPDC049695. Next base: position 35,303 of record NZ_JBFANV010000095.1, read on the forward strand.
CCGTCGGTCCGCGACCTGCCATGGGTGGCCACGGCTTGACGGGAAGTTGGCGCGCAGCCGTCACTCCAGCACGTTTCGGCGGCCGTCACCGGGCACGGAGCAGAATAGGCCCACCGGCGTACACCGGCGAGGCCGCCCGACGGAGGGAGCCCGCCATGGCCGCGCAAGAGGATGTGATCGAGGTCCTGGTCACCGATCACCGCGAGGTCGAGCAGTTGTTCGGCGAACTCGAGCAGATGGTCGGCAGCATCGGCGAGCAGGCCAAGACGCTGGCGGAAAAGGTGGTCATCGAGCTGGTCAGGCACTCGATCGCCGAGGAGCAGTACTTGTATCCAGCCGTGCGCGAGCACGTGCCCGGCGGCGACAAGCTGGCCGATCAGGAGATCTCCGAGCACGCCGAGGCCGAGCGGACGATGAAGCGGCTGGAAGGGCTGGAGCCCGGCGAAAGGGAGTTCTGGCCGACCATGGAGCTCCTGATGAGCCAGATCAGGAACCACGTCCGGGAGGAGGAGAACGACCTGTTCCCCCGGCTGCGCCAGGCCTGCTCGCCTGAGCAGCTGACCGAGCTGGGCGGCAAGGTCGAGGCGGCCAAGAAGCTGGCGCCGACCCGCCCGCACCCCCTGGCGCCCGACACCCCGCCCGCCGACAAGCTGCTGGCACCGGGAACCGGGCTCGTGGACCGTATCCGCGACGCCATCACCGGCCGGGGACGCTCCTGACCCGCAGATCGCTCAACAGAAATGACCGAATCCAGCGGAACCGAGCGCATGCTGGTCGCCCTGCTCGAGGCCAGCCACACGAGCACGCTGGAGCGCCTGCCGGCGCTGGCCACCGAGTACGGTGCGCACGCCGGTCTCGGCGAGGTGGCGATCTACCTCGCCGACCTGCAGCAGATGACATTGCGCCGGCTGCGCTCCCCCGACGCGCGTGACCAGCCCGCCGAGGAGCTGCGCGTGGACGGCACCCTGGGGGGACGGGCCTTCCAGGAGATGCGCTTCCTGCCGCAGAGCGGGGAGCACGGCGAGCGCCACTGGTGGGTCCCGCTGCTGGACGGCACCGAACGGCTGGGACTGCTGCGGATCCGCAGCGACGCGGACGACGTCCCACCGGCCGCCGTCCACCTGGCCAGCCTGGTCGCGCTCCTGGTCGTCAGCCAGCGCTCGCAGAGCGACGAGTACCAACGCCTGCTGCGTTCGCGGCCGATGAACGTGGCCGCGGAGATGCAGTGGCAACTGCTCCCCCCGCTGACCTTCGCCACCCCGGAAGTGACCGTGGGCGCCGTGATCGAACCCGCCTACGAGGTGGGCGGCGACGTGTTCGACTACGCCCTGTACGGCGACACCCTTCATCTGGCCGTCTTCGACGCGATGGGCCACGACGTCTCGGCGGGCCTGACGGCCAACCTGGCCATGGCCGCCAGCCGCAACCACCGCCGCCAGGACATGGACCTCACCGCCAACAGCCACGCCATCGAACGCGTGCTGATCAGCGAATTCGGCCGGGGCACCCGGTTCGTGACCGCCGTCATGGCCGACCTGAACCTGCGCACCGGCCTGCTCACCTGGATCAACCGCGGCCACCCGCTGCCGGTGCTGATCCGCGGCGGCCGCTGGGTCACCACGTTGACGTGCCCGCCCGCCCACCCTCTCGGCCTGGACCTCGGCATTCCCGTCACCGTCTGCCAGGAGCAGCTGGAGCCGGGCGATCGGCTGCTGCTGTACACCGACGGCATCGTCGAAGCCGGTGCCGCCCAGGGCCACGAGTTCGGGCTCGCGCGGTTCGTTGACTTCATCATCCGCCACAGCAGCTCCAGCCTGCCCGTCCCGGAGACGCTGCGCCGGCTGGTCAAGAGCATCCTCGACTACCACGACGGCGAGCTGCACGACGACGCCACCGTGGTGGTGACCGAATGGCAGGGTTTCGCCGGATCGGCTCTCCCGGAGGGAAGATCATGAGTGACGCGTACGACCAGGTGGCGATCGTCACCGGGGCGGACTCCGGCATCGGCAAGGCCACCGCCGTGGCCCTCGCCGAGCAGGGGTTCGACGTGGGCATCACGTACCACAGGGATCGCGAGGGCGCTGAGGACACGGCGGCCCAGGTACGCGGTCTCGGCCAGGTGCCGGCGGTGCGCAGGCACGACCTGACCGATCCCGAACGGGCGTCGGCGGTCGTCGACGAGCTGGCCGAGGAGCTGGGCGGGGTCGGCGTGCTGGTCAACAACGCCGGCACCGGCACGAGCGAGCCGCTGCTCGAGATGGGCTACGAACGCTGGCGCTCCGTCCTGGCGGTGGACCTCGACGGGGCGTTCCTGTGCGCGCAGCGGGCCGCCAGGCGCATGGTCGCGTCGGGCAGGGGCGGCCGCATCGTCAACGTCACCAGCGTGCACGAGGAGTACCCGAGGGTGGGGGCGGGGCCGTACTGCGCGGCCAAGGGCGGACTGCGCATGCTCAGCCGGGTCCTGGCACTGGAGCTGGCGGAGTACGGCATCACCGTGAACTCCGTGGCCCCCGGCGAGATCGCCACCCCGATGACCGGGCAGGAGGACCTGCCGCCGCAGCCCGGCACCAGGCCCGGCTACCCCGTCCCCCGGCCCGGGGACGCCCGCGAGGTGGCCGCGGTCGTGGCCTTCCTCGCGAGCCCGTCCTCGTCCTATGTCACCGGGACGACCGTGTTCGTCGACGGCGGGCTGGGGCTGATGGGGCCGCAGGCGGCCGGCGCGCTCGACTCCGGCGACTGGCGTACCGGTTGAAGCGCTCCCAGGGCGGCCGGTCAGCGCTCGCAGCGCACCGGATAGCCGGCCTGGGCCGTGGGTTTGTTGTGGTTCAGGACCTCGATCCTGACCGTCCCGTCGGTCCTGGCCGGCCGGCTCCAGCTCCAGGCCTGGATGCCGAGGACGCCGCTCTCCGGGATCTTGTGGGTGAAGGTCTCCCGATCCTGGCCGTCGATCACCCACTTGTAGGTGACCTCCGTCCCCGGCGCCGCCCTGAACTCGCCGAAGGCGGTCATGTACGGGTCGGCCACGCAGTCCCCGTAGTACCCCATGGGCTCGATCTGGGTGATCTGAACCGTGCCCGGGGAGGGCTCGGCCGGCACGCACGCCCAGCTGTAGGGCTCCTGCTTGGCGGGCTTGTTCTGGTTGAGGATCTCCAGGCGGACCACGCCGGTGCCGCCCGACTTGGCGTAGCTGTACCAGAAGTCGCCGATCCTGCTCCGGACACCCGGCTTGAGCTGGGCGGTCCTGAGCGTGCCCGGCGTGCCGTCGACGACGAGCCGGTACTTGACCTCCGCCTCGCGATCCGTCGTGACCATCGCGTCGGCCCGCAGGCCGAACGGGCCGTCGCACCGGCCGTGGAAGTGGGACGTCAGCATGTACTCGACGGTCAGCCTGGCGTCGCCGCCGCCGTCGGCGCAGGTGAGGGTGAACGTGCGCTCCGCCGGCTCGGCGGGGCCGCCTTCGGCCATGAGACCGAGGGTGTGGGTGCCGTTCCTGCTGGAGTCGAGGCTCCAGGCGGCGGACACCTCACGCGTGCGGGGCTGATCGCCGGCGGGGAAGTCGACGGCCTGCTCCCTCCACTTTGACCCGTCGAGGATCCACCAGTACGTGACCTTCCGCGCCGGACCGGCAGGAAGCGAGATGCGACCGGTCGCCTGGTACGCGATGGGCTCCACGCAGGTGCCCTCGTAGTCGCCCGGGATGACGTCGACGATCTCGCCCACCGTCTTTACCCCGGCCAGCGCGCCGGTGGTGAGCTGGCGGCCCTGGCCGGTCAGGTACTCCTTGGCCTGCGCGGCGAGC
>NZ_JBFANV010000096.1:0-38963 GCF_040674955.1 Nonomuraea sp. NPDC049695
CGTCCCCTGGCCCGCACCCGAAAGGGCTCGGCCCGGCGCAAGCACGCCGCCGCGAAGCTGGGCAAGGCGCTGGCGAAGGTGCGGCGTCGCCGCGCCGACTTCGCCGCCAAGACCGCCCACACCCTGGCCACGAGTTTCGAGCTGATCGTGTTCGAGGCCCTGGCGACCACGAACCTGACCGCCAGCGTGGCACCCAAGCCAGACCCCGAGCGGCCGGGCGCGTTCCTGCCCAACGGGGCCGCTAGCAAGTCCGGCCTGAACCGGTCCATCCTGGACAAGGGCTGGCACCGGATCGAGCTGGCCACACGCAGCAAGGCCCGCTCCACGGGCACCTGCGTGATCACCGTGAACCCGGCGTACACCAGCCAGACGTGCAACGCGTGCACGGTGGTGGACCGGAAGTCCCGCCAGAGCCAAGCGGTCTTCCGGTGCACCTCGTGCGGACACACCGAACACGCCGACGTGAACGCCGCCAAGAACATCCTCACCGCCGGGAGGGCGGAGCACGCACCACCCAGACCGGGTGTGCGGGCTGGGGCGCGCAAACCACGCAACCGCGTGGGCCGCAAGGCCAACCGCCAAGCAACAGCAGCCCAGGCCACCGCGCAGACGGAGCCCGAGCTGGCTGGAATCCTCCGACTTTAGAGTTGTGGGGAGCACTTCAATCCAGGAAATCGCCTACAGCTAGAAGGACGTGTACGTGGCTCCACTCGACCCCGAGCGCGAAAGGGCCATCCTCGACGCCACGATGGAGCTGCTGTCGGAGGTCGGTTACGACCGGATGTCGGTCGACCAGATCGCCAAGCGGGCCAAGGCCAGCAAGGCCACGATCTACCGGCGCTGGCCGGGCAAGCCGGAGCTGGTGCTGGACGTCATCTGCCGGCGATTCGACACCGACGCGCCGCAGGGCGCCGACACCGGCTCGCTCCGCGGCGACCTGACCGCCGTCTTCCGGAACCTGTGCGAGAGGGTGGAGCGCCAGCACACGCTCATCCTCGGCCTGTCGTCGACGTTGCTGTCCCACGAGGAGCTGGCGCGCACGCTGCGGACGCATCTGAGCACGAGAGAAGACCTCGACGCCGTACGGGACCCGCTGGAGCGGGCCGTGGAGCGCGGGGAGCTGGTCGGGCCGGTCGACCCCGGGCGGCTCTTCGCGCTCGCCGAGGCGCTGGTGTGGCATCGGTTGATCTTCGCCGGGCCGCCGTTCGGCCCGGAGTTCGTCGCGGAGTCGGTCGACGGGGTGCTGATGCCGCTGGCGACCGCCTGGTCGAAGGGCTGAGAGCAGGTTTCAGCGCCGATCCTGTCGGCGGACACCGGTAGGGTGCGGCGGCATGGCCACCCCCTCCACGGCACCCAACCTCGCGGCCTTACGCGCACTTCTGCCCAAGGCGACCCCGACGCGCGCTTGGAGAGCGATCCGCGAGCTCGCCATCGTCGCCCCCACGGTCTCGCGGCCGGCGCTCGAACTGGCCGCCGAATTCGCCGAGATCGCATCGCCGCCCACGGAACGGCTGCTCAAGCTCTGGCCGACGACGCCGGATCCGGATGGGTTCGCCGAGTTCCTCCTCGCGCCCGCGTTCGTGCGCGAGGGGCGCACCGAGCTCCAGGTCAAAGGAAGGTCCCTCACTCCCGGTCTTCGCCATCTGAGCAATCTGCGCAAGGTGGACCTTCGCGGCCACGTGTTCTACGAGGACATCGCCGAGCTCGCCGGCCTCACCCACCTGATCGAGCTCGAGCTCAGCTCCGCCGCGCTCCTGACCGACTTCTCGCCCTTGGCCGCCCTGACGCGGCTGGAATCCCTCCATCTTTTGAACACCCGGATCAGCGACCTCACCCCATTGCTGGGCATGCACCGTCTGAGATGGCTGGACCTGTCCCGCACCGAGGTGACGAGGCTCGACGGATTCGCCGACGCCTTTCCGCTGCTCTCCCATCTCGACCTGTCCCACTGCCGGTCCCTCAGCGAGGTGAGCCCCCTGTCCGGGCTGCCTCAGTTGCGCAGCCTCGACCTCAGCTACACCAAGGTCAGCACGCTCACCGGCCTGCGCGATCTCGAGGCGCTCCAGGAGCTCACCGTCGGTGCTCCCGACACCCCGATCGCCTCGCTCGACGGCATCGACGCGCTGCCCTCGCTGAAGGTGCTCTCCCTGAACGAGTGCACAAACTCGGAGATGCTGGACACCGGCGGACCGTACCACCGCCTGACCAACCTTCATCTTCCGTGCGTCCCGCTGCCGGATCTGAGCTTCGTCTCCCGCTTCCCGGACCTGACCACGATCAGGATCCACGACGACCACGCAAGGCCCTCGCTGAAGGGATTGGCTGGACATCCGTCGATCGCCGAAGTGACGCTGAGCGGGGTCACCGAGCCGCGGGATCTGTCCGCCCTGGCCGACCTGCCGGCCCTTCGCGCGCTCCACCTGGTGATGCTGCGGGTCCGCGACCTCGGCCTGCTGGCGGACCTGCACCGGCTTGACGAGCTCACCCTGTATCACCTGGACCGGCTCCGCACCCTGGAGGGCATCCCCGATGTGCGCTCGCTGACCCTCTGGAACTGCGGCGAACTGGCGGATCTGAGCGCGCTGGACGACCGGCTCGAAAAGCTCGACATCCTCGGATGCGGCTCCCTTACGGACCCGCGCCGGCTGGCCCGGCTCGGCGGCCTCAAAGAACTCCACCTCGACCTCCCGCTGACCTCCCTGGCCGACCTGCACGGGCTCGACGCCCTCACCGAACTGCACCTCAACTCCGACCGGCCGACCAGCCTCGCGGGCATCGAAGGACTGCCCGCGCTGCGCACACTCAGCGCCGGGGCCGCGCTGACGGGCCTGGAGCAGGCCGGCCATTCCCACCTCGCCGTCCTGTCCCTTCCCGGCCACCCGCTCCCCGGCCTGGGGTTCCTGTCGCGGTTCCCGTCCCTCACCGAGATCTCGCTCTTGCCCGAGCACGAACTCACCTGCCTGGACGGCCTGGGGGAGCACCCGTCGATCGCGACGGTGAAGCTGTTCGGGCCTCTGACGGTGAAGGACCTGTCCGCGCTGACGCGGCTGCCCGCGCTGCGGACGCTCACGCTCGGCTCCATGGTGGATTTCGACGAGCTGCTCCTGCCTTCCGTGCTCTCCCACGTGGAATCTCTGCACCTTCAGAACATCACCCACCTGCGCACGCTCAACGGGTTCACGCACCTGCCCGCCCTGCGCTCGCTGAAGGTCGACAGGTGTCCTGAGCTGGGCGACCTGGACGGGCTGATCGATCTTCCGGCACTGGAGCGGGTCGAGATCTCCGACTGTCCCGACCTGCCCGAGGCCGTCTTGGATCAACTCGGCTCACGCGTACTGCTCGAGATCGACGAAGCCGGCAGAGAGCGCGGCTGATCAGTGGGTGGCGTGCGCCAGATAGGCGCACACGGGGAAACCCTCCCGCTCGTACGGGGCCGCCAGCCTGAGGTAGTGCGCCCGTATCCGCTCGACGGTCTCCGGCGGTTGGCGCGCGATCACCGCGAAGCGGGGGCCGTCCGCTTGCACGATGTCGGTCCACCACGTCGCGAGGTCAACCCGGTGGCGCCAGCGCAGAGTCTCCACGGCCGCGCCCTGGAAACCCGCCTCCTCCAGCAGCTCCGTGAAGCGCTGCGGCGTGTCGTTTCCGGTGAACGGGCGGGCGGGGGGCTCGTAGGGGATCTCGGCGGCGGCGATGGCGTCGGAGAAGACGTTCGTGGCGGTCATCTCGTCGGACTTCCACCAGGTCAGGGCGAGCGTGCCGCCCGGACGCAGCACGCGGTGGAGCTCCTTGAGCGCCTTGGCCGTGTCGGGCACGTGATTGATGATGAAATTTCCCGCTACGGCGTCAAACTCCCCGTCCTCGAACGGCAGATCGGGGAGCGCGGCCTCGCGGATCGTCGCGTGCGGGTGGCGGCGGGCGGTCAGCTCCAGCATCACCGGGTTGACGTCCACGGCGGTGACCTGGGCGCCCAGCGCGAGCGCCGCCGCGGTGACCACGCCCGTGCCGCAGCCGACGTCGAGCAGGCGGGGCGCGCACGCCCGGTCGAGGAGAGGGCCGACGGTGTGGGAGCTCAGCTGGGCGAAGCCGCGATCGTACGCTTCGGCGTTGGTCACGCGCACCAGCTTAGCCCAAGCCGCCGAACCTAACATTTCTCTGTGAAATTCAGCCTCTAATGCTGTTTTTTCGGGAAATGTCGCCCCTATCGTCTTCGCCATGACCCTCGACGCCTTCATCGACGCGCTGCCCAAAGTCGAGCTCCACGTGCACCTGGTCGGCTCGGCCTCGGTCCCCACCGTCCTCGAGCTCTCCCGCCGCCACCCCGGCGGCCCCGTGCCCTCGACGGAGGAGGAGCTGCGCCGCTTCTACACCTTCCGCGACTTCCCGCACTTCGCGCAGGTGTACGGGGCCGTCAACGCCCTGGTCCGCGAGCCCGAGGACGTGGCCACCCTCGTCCTCGGCCTGGCCCGCGACCTCGCCCCGCAGGGCGCCCGCTACGTGGAGCTGCAGGTGACCCCGTACGCCCACCACATCGTCGGCATGCCCATGCGCGAGGTCACCGAGGCCCTGGACCTGGCCGCCCGCCGCTCGCTGAGCGACCACGGGGTGGAGATGGCGTACATCTTCGACATCCCCGGCGAGTACGGCGAGGAGGCCGCCAAGGTGACGGTCGAGCACGCCCTCCAGGAACCTCCCGCCGCGCTGGTAGGTTTCGGCATCGGCGGCATTGAGCAGGAGCGCCCGAAATATCGTGACGCGTACCGATCGGCGTTCTCGGCCGCCCGCGCCGCGGGCCTCCACAGCGTCCCGCACGGCGGCGAGATGAGCGGCCCTGAGACGATCTGGGAGGTCATCGAGGGTTACGGCGCCGAGCGCATCGGCCACGGCATCAACTGCCTCGCCGACCCGCGCCTGGTCGCGCACCTGCGCGACACCCAGATCCCGCTGGACGTGTGCCCCACCTCCAACCTCCGTACGGGCCAGATCGCCAGCATCGAGGACCACCCGCTGCCGCGGATGCTGGAGGAGGGCCTGTACGTGACGCTCAACAGCGACGACCCGCCCATGTTCGCCACGACGCTGGCGGAGGAGTACCGGGTGGCCGCGCACACCTTCGGCTTCGGCAGCGGGGAGCTCGCGCAACTCGCCAGGAACGGCGTCCAGGCGTCCTACCTGGCACAGGAGCGCAAGCAGGCGCTGCTCAAGGAGATCGACGACCTGCTGGCGGCCCAAGGGGCCTGACACCGCCCGCCCCGCCCGGGTGCCGGACACGTGACACCGGCTTCCGAAGCGAGGCGAGCGGGGCGGGGCAGGAGGTCAGGGCGACGAGATGCGGCCCAGCTCCGGCGGGATCTTGCTGGCCGCCGCCCGGTCCAGCAGGAACAGCGTGCGCGCACGACCCCTGGCCCCCGACGCGGGCACCTGGACGTGCCCCGAGTCCGACAGCGCCAGGCGTACCGCGCCCGACTTCTCCTCCCCGGCGGCCACGACCCAGACCTCGCGCGAGGTCTGGATGGCGGGCAGCGTCAACGAGAGGCGCGTCGGCGGCGGCTTGGGCGCGCCGTGCACGGCCACCACCGAGCGGGTGTCGTACAGGGCGGGCATGCCCGGGAACAGCGACGCCACGTGGGCGTCCGGCCCCATGCCGAGCAGCGTCACGTCGAAGCTCGGCACCGGGCCGTGGTCCTCGGGCCTGGCGGCCCTGGCCAGTTCGGCGGCGTAGGACTCGGCCGACTCCTCCGCCGTCATCCCCGCGTCGGGGCCGCGCATGACGTGGACCCGCTCAGGGTCCACGTCCACGTGGTCGAGCAGGGCCCCGCGGGCGCCGGTCTCGTTGCGCTCCTTGTCACCGGAGGGCAGGAAACGCTCGTCGCCCCACCAGATGTCCAGGCGGCGCCAGTCCACGGCGTCGCGGGCGGGCGTGGCGGCGATGGCCGCCAGCGTCGCGATGCCGACCGTGCCGCCTGTGAGCACGATCGACGCCGAACCCTTGGCCGACTGCACGTCGACCAGCCGCGTGATGATCCGCGCGGCCACCGCCTTGGCCAGGACGTCGGCGTCGCGGTGGACCACTACGTTGGGAACGCTCACGGGCACTACTCTCTCAGCCACTGAGGTCACCGGTCACCCCTTGTACGTACGGGCGAACCGCTTGACCGCGGCCTCGTAGATCTCGTCGCTGTCGAGCCTGCGCAGCTCCTCGGCCATCAGCTCCGAGGTCTGCCGCCTGGCCAGGGCCACGTTCCTGTCGGGCTGGCCGGGCCTCGACAGCGTGGCCAGTCGGGCGTCGTGCCTGGAGACGGTCAGCTCGCCGTCGTTGAGCTGCAGGCGCACGGCCGTCAGCCCGGGGCCGGTGGAGTCGACGACCTTCATCGGGGCGCCGAGCCGCTCCGACAGCCAGGCGGCCAGCAGCGGCGCGCTCGGGTTGCCCGGAGAGGCCTCGACGACGCCCTTGCGCACCTTGCCCACCGGCTGGTCGAACGCGGCCGCCAGCAGGCTGCGCCACGGCGTCAGCCTGGACCACGCCAGGTCGGTGTCGCCCGAGGCGTACCCCTTGGCCCTGGTCACCAGCGACTTGACGCCGCCGTGGTCGAAGCCCCTGGCGTCCGTGATCCGGCGCTGGGCGAGGGCGCCGACCGCGTCCTGGGACGGCGCGTCGGGCGCCGCGCCCGGCCACCACACCACGACCGGCGTGTCGGGCAGCAGGAGCGGGCTGACCACGGAGTCGGCGTGCTGGGTCAGCTCGCCGTACAGGCGCAGGACGACGACCTCGCCCGGCGTGGACTCGCCGATGCGCAGCTCGGCGTCGAGCCTGTTGGGCTCCTCCGGCTCGCGGTTGATCACCACGATGATGCGCGACGGGTGCTCGCGGGCCGCCTCGGTTGCGGCGCGGAGCGCGTCGTACTGGTGGCGCTCCTCGCAGACCACCACGAGCGTCAGCACCATGCCGATGGCCGGCGCGCCCATCTGGTGGCGCAGGTGCGTCAACTGCGCCGAGATCTTGCCGGCCGTCGTGTCCGCCAGCATGAACGTGGTCACTAGAGTCTCCTCCACACACGGCCGTCGCGGGCCATCATCGCGTCGGCGGACGGCGGCCCCCACGAGCCCGCCTCGTACGGCTCGGGCTGGCCCTGCGTGGCCCAGAACTCCTCGATCGGGTCGAGGATCTTCCACGACAGCTCGACCTCCCGCTGGTGCGGGAAGAGCGGCGGGTCGCCGATCATGACGTCGAGCAGCAGCCGCTCGTACGCCTCGGGAGAGGACTCCAGGAACGACTCGCCGTAGGCGAAGTCCATGGAGACGTCGCGGACCTCCATGGCGGTCCCGGGGACCTTGCTGCCGAACCTGACGGTGATGCCCTCGTCCGGCTGCACCCTGATCACCAGGGCGTTCTGCCCCAGGATCTCAGTGTCGGTCTTGCTGAACGGCAGGTGCGGCGCGCGCTGGAACACCACCGCCACCTCGGTCACCCGGCGGCCCAGCCGCTTGCCGGCACGCAGGTAGAACGGCACGCCCGCCCACCGCCGGTTGGCGATCTCCAGCTTGATGGCCGCGTACGTGTCGGTCTTGGACTCGGGCGGGATGCCCTCCTCCTGGAGGTAGCCGACCACCTTCTCGCCGCCCTGCCAGCCCGCGGAGTACTGGCCGCGCGCGGTGTTGCGGTCCAGGTTGGACGGCAGCCGCACGGCCTTGAGCACCTTCTCCTTCTCGCGCCGCAGCGCCGAGGCGTCGAAGGAGGTCGGGTCCTCCATCGCGACCAGCGCGAGGAGCTGGAGCAGGTGGTTCTGGATCACGTCGCGGGCCGCGCCGATGCCGTCGTAGTAGCCGGCCCGCCCGCCGATGCCGATGTCCTCGGCCATCGTGATCTGGACGTGGTCGACGAAGCCGCGGTTCCAGATGGGCTCGTAGAGGTTGTTGGCGAAGCGCAGCGCCAGGATGTTCTGGACGGTCTCCTTGCCCAGGTAGTGGTCGATCCGGAAGATCGAGCTCTCCGGGAAGGCCGAGGTGGTGATCTCGTTCAGCTCGTGCGCCGACTTCAGGTCGTGCCCGAAGGGCTTCTCGATGACCACCCGCCGCCACGACCCCTCGGGTGCGTCGGACAGGCCGGTCCGCTTGAGCTGCTCCACCACCACGGGGAAGAACTTCGGCGGCACCGACAGGTAGAAAGCGTAGTTTCCGCCCGTGCCCCGGGTCTCGTCGATCTCGGCGAGTGCCATGGCCAGCGCGTCGAACGCGCCGTCGTCCGAGAACTCACCTGGCACGAAATGGATGCCCTCGCGGATCTGCCTCCAGACCTCCTCGCGGAAGGGCGTTCTGGCATGCGCCTTGACGGCGTCGTGCGTCAACTGGGCGAAATCCTGGTCTTTCCAATCCCGCCGGGCGAAGCCGACCAGCGAGAAGCCGGGCGGCAGCAGCCCCCGGTTCCCCAGGTCGTAGATCGCCGGCAGCAGCTTTCGCTTGGCCAGGTCACCCGTCACGCCGAACAAGACCATCACACAAGGTCCCGCCACCCGGGGCAGCCGCTTGTCACGCGGATCACGCAACGGGTTGGCGGCGACCACCTCCTCGGTGGTGGCGGTGCCCGCGGCTGAGGTGGCCACAGTGGCCGCCATCGTGCTGTCGACGGCGGCGGCCTCCTCCGCGGGTGCTGCCGGGTCTGTCATCTCAAGCCTCCTGTGCGGCTGCGAGCAAGCGCGCGACACCCGCCGCGCGATCGGTCAAATGCAGGCGTACGGCGGGCCGCCCGCGGGTCTCGAGCGCCCCCAGGTCGCCGAGCGCCTGGGCGAGCTGGAGCCGCCCCAGCGTGTACGGCCTGCCGGGGACCGGCACGTCCTCGGCCACCGCCCCGGTGATCTGCAGGAACACCCCGTTCTGGGGCCCGCCCTTGTGGTATTGCCCGGTCGAGTGGAGGTACCGCGGCCCCCACCCGAAGGTCACCGGCCGGTCGGTGCGCAGCGCGAGCAGCGGACGCAGCGTCGCCGCGTCGGCCCACATCCACGCGTCGGTCATCTGCTCGAAGTCGGCCCCGTCGGGCACCGGGGCGTCGAACGCGGCCAGCCGGTCGAGATAAGCCATGATCCCCAAGTAGCCGCCGGCCGGTATCGCGTGCAGCAGTTCGGCGAACACCCCCGGCAGGTCCCTGGCGGTGGACGACCCGTACACCTCGACGGGGCCGTCCACGAACGCCGGCGCGCCGGTCGGCAGGTCGGGCAGCGCCAGCAGGACCGCGGTGTTCTCCTTCGACTCGGCCACGTTCGGCTGGTCGAACGGGTCGATCTCCAGCAGCAGCCCCGCGACGGCGGTGGCGTACTCCCAGATCAGGAACTGCGCGCCCAGCGGCCCGTCCACGCGCACGTCCCCGAGGTCGGTCTCGATGGCGACGACCAGCTCGTCGCCGGACTCGTTGGGGTCGGCGCCCACGACGGGCAGGATCCCCCTGCCCTGCTTGCCGGTGGACTCGGCGACGAGCTGCTCGATCCAGTCGGGCAGCCCCGTGATGGCCGACAGCTGGTCCTCGAGCAGCAGCTTGTCGCGCCCGGCCAGCGCCGCGCCGCCGAGCGCGGCCCCCAGGTCGAGGCCGGGGTTGCCGGTGTCGCGCGACAGCAGCGGCAGCACCTCCTGGGCGTCGTCGAGCAGCCGCTCCACGTCGGCCCCTGCCAGCGCGCTCGGCACGAGCCCGAACGCCGACAGCGCCGAGTAGCGCCCGCCCACGTCGGGCTGGGCGAGCACCAGCTCGAAGCCGCCGTCGGCGGCCCGCTTCTCCAGCGGCGAGCCCGGGTCGGTGACGACCACGACGCGGTCCGCGGGCGCGATGCCCGCCTCCGCGAACAGCTTCTCGTAGATCCGCAGGTGGCAGTCGGTCTCCACGGTCGAGCCGCTCTTGCTGGCCACGACCACGACCGTCGCGTCGAGCCGGTCGGACAGCGCGCGGCGCACCTGCCCGGGGTCGGTCGTGTCCAGCACGGTGAGCGGCACGTCGGCGGTGGCGCAGATGACCTCCGCCGCCAGCGACGAGCCGCCCATCCCGGTCAGCACCACGTTGGTCAGGCCCGCCGCGCGGGCCCGCTCGACGAGCCCGCCCAGCCGGGGCAGCAGCTCGCGAGAGGAGCGGGGCAGCGTCAGCCAGCCGAGCCTGACAGCCGCCTCCGCCCTGGCGTCCTCGCCCCACAGCGTGGGGTCGCCGCCGGCGAGCCGCGCGGGCACGCCGTCGGCGACGAGACGCCCCGCGACGGAGGCGGCGGCCGAGGCCACCCCCTCCTCGCGGTAGGTCACTTCCATCACGGGACCAGGTTCTTGGTGACGCTCTCGAGCAGCTCGTTCCAGGACGCCTCGAACTTCTCGACGCCCTCGTCCTCCAGCACCTTCACCACGTCGTCGTAGTCGATGCCGGCCTCCTTGAGCGCGGCCATGGTGTTCCAGGCCTGCTCGTAGAACGGGCGGACGGTGTCGCCGGTGACGTTGGCGTGGTCGGCCGTCGCGTCGAGCGTCTTCTCCGGCATCGTGTTGACGGTGCCGGGGGCGACGAGCTGGTCGACGTACATGGTGTCGGAGTACTCGGGGTTCTTCACGCCGGTCGAGGCCCACAGCGGCCGCTGCGGCTTGGCGCCCGCCGCGCGCAGGCGCTGCCAGCGCTCGGAGTTCATCACGTCCTCGTACGCCGCGTACGCCAGGCGCGCGTTGGCGATGCCCGCCTTGCCCTTCAGCTCCGGCTTGCCCAGCTTGTCGAGGCGCTTGTCGATCTCGGTGTCGACCCGGCTGACGAAGAACGAGGCCACCGACTCGATCGAGCCCAGGTCGAGCCCCTTGGCCTGCGCCGCCTCGAGGCCGGCCAGCCAGGCGTCCATGACCGCGCGGTAGCGCTCGAGGGAGAAGATCAGCGTGACGTTGACGCTGATGCCCTCCGACAGCGCCTGCGTGATCGCGGGCAGGCCCTCGACCGTCGCCGGGATCTTGATGAACAGGTTGGGCCGGTCCACCAGCCACCACAGCGCCCGGGCCTCGGCCACGGTCTTCTCGCTCTCGCGGGCCAGGCGCGGGTCCACCTCCAGCGACACGCGGCCGTCCACGCCGCCGGTGGCGTCGTAGACCGGACGCAGCACGTCGGCCGCCCAGCGGATGTCGTAGGTGGTGATGGCGCGCACGGCCTCGCCGATGTCCACGCCGCGTACGGCCAGGTCGTGCAGCTGGCCGTTGTACGCGTCGCCCTTGCTGAGCGCGTTGGCGAAGATCGTCGGGTTGGACGTGACCCCGACGACGTTCTTCTCGCGGATCAGCTGCTCGAGGTTGCCGCTGCGCAGCCGCTCACGGCTGATGTCGTCGAGCCAGATGGCAACGCCCTGGCCGGACAGCTTGTTGAGGTTCTCGCTCATCTTCCTTCAGTTTCCCGTCGTCTCGCCCTTTTCCTGCCCCAGCTTGGCCAGGCTCGCATGTGCCGCGGCCGCCACGCGCTCCGCCGTCAGCCCGAACAACTCATACAGAGTCTTGTACGGGGCCGAAGCGCCGAAGTGTTCGAGGCCGACTATCTCGCCGCATTCGCCGACGAACTCGTGCCAGCCGAGCGCGATGCCCGCCTCGACCGCGACGCGAGCCCGGTTCGAGGAAGGCAGGACCGTCTGCCTATATGCGATGTCCTGCCCCTTGAACCATTCGACACACGGCATCGACACGACCCTGGTCGGGATGCCCTTGGCCTCCAGCAGGTCGCGGCCCTCCAGCGCGATCTCCACCTCGCTGCCGGTCGCGATGAGGATGACCTTGGGCTGGCCGTCGGACGCCTCGCGCAGCACGTAGCCGCCGCGGGCCACGCCCTCGGCGCTGGTGCCCTCGAAGACGGGCAGGTTCTGCCTGGTCAGCGCGAGCGCGGCGGGCCGGTCGGTGTGCTTGAGCACGGCCTTCCAGGCGTAGGCGGTCTCGTTGGCGTCGGCCGGGCGGACCACGTCGAGGCCGGGGATCGCGCGCAGCGACCACAGGTGCTCGATCGGCTGGTGGGTCGGGCCGTCCTCGCCGAGGCCGATGGAGTCGTGCGTCCAGACGTACGTCACCGGCAGCTTCATCAGCGCGGCCAGGCGCACCGAGGGACGCATGTAGTCGGAGAAGACCAGGAACGTGCCGCCGTACGGGCGGGTGCCGCCGTGCAGGGCGATGCCGTTGAGAATGGCGCCCATGGCGTGCTCGCGGATGCCGAAGTGCAGCGTGCGGCCGTAGCGGTTGCCCGGGAACTCCTTGGTCTGGAACTCCTCGGGGATGAAGGACGGCTCGCCCTTCATCGTGGTGTTGTTGGACTCGGCCAGGTCGGCCGAGCCGCCCCACAGCTCGGGCAGCACCGGCGCCAGCGCGCTCAGCACCTCGCCGGAGGCCTTGCGGGTCGAGGTCGACGTGCCGACCTCGAACGACGGCAGCGCCTTGGCCCAGCCGTTGGGCAGCTCGCGCTCGGAGATGCGGTCGAGCTCCGCGGCCCGCTCGGGGTTGACCAGGCGCCACTCGGCGTAGGACTTCTCCCACTCGGCGTGGTCGGCGCGGCCGCGCTGGGCGATGCCGCGGGCGTGCTCCAGCACCTTGGCGGGCACGTCGAAGGTCTTGGCCGGGTCCATGCCCATGACCTGCTTGGTGGCGGCGACCTCCGCCTCGCCCAGGGCCGAGCCGTGGATCTTGCCGGTGTTCTGCTTGTTGGGGGCCGGCCAGCCGATGATCGTGCGCAGCCGGATGAACGACGGCCGGTCGGTCTCCGCCTTGGCCGCCTGCAGCGCGTCGTAGAGGGCCTGGACGTCCTCGACGTACTCGCCGGTGACGGTCCAGTCGACGCTCTGGGTGTGCCAGCCGTAGGCGTCGTAGCGGGCGACGACGTCCTCCGACTTGGCGATGAGGGTGTCGTCCTCGATGGAGATGTGGTTGTCGTCCCAGATGACGATGAGGTTGCCCAGCTTCTGGTGGCCGGCGATGGAGCTGGCCTCGTGGCTGATGCCCTCCTCGATGTCGCCGTCGCTGACGAAGCACCAGATGTGGTGGTCGAACGGCGAGGCGCCGAGCTCGGCGTCGGGGTCGAACAGGCCGCGCTCGCGGCGGGCGGCCATCGCCATGCCGACGGCGTTGCCCAGGCCCTGGCCGAGCGGTCCTGTCGTGGTCTCCACGCCCGCCGTGTGGCCGTGCTCGGGGTGGCCGGGCGTCAGGCTGTCCCACTGGCGCAGCCGCCGCAGGTCGTCGAGCGTGAGGCCGTAGCCGGAAAGGTAGAGCTGGATGTAGAGGGTCAGGCTCGAGTGGCCGCACGACAGCACGAACCGGTCGCGCCCGATCCAGTTGGGGTTGGTCGGATCGTGACGCATCACACGCTGGAACAGCAAGTATGCGGCGGGGGCCAGGCTCATGGCGGTGCCGGGGTGACCCGAGCCCGCCTTTTCCACTGCGTCCATCGCCAGGGCTCGAACGACATCGACCGCCTGGTTGTCCAGGTCGGTCCATTCAAGGGCTGGCACGAGTTCGGTGCTCAACTGCTCGATCTCCGGAATCTAGTTGTCATTGGTGTTGGCTATCCCGCCCATACGGGACCCTAACCGAGTGGAGTCGGCGATCGATTCCCCTTCCACCCGCACGCGTCCATGTACGGCGCAAGCCCCCCATTGGCCGGACCGGCCGACCCTGCGACTACAGTTTGTTTGTTCGCAGGGGCGTTACGGCGCCTACCCATGGATCCGCTCTATTCAGAGGTTACGCGTTGACTCCGCACAGGCTGGAAGCGCCTTGACGGTGCTGACCAACAGGCAGGCGACGGCCCGATCTCCGCAGGTGGAGGGGCCGCGCTCGATCGCCATGATCGTGAAGGCCTACATCGCGCTCACCAAGCCGCGGATCATCGAGCTGCTGCTGATCACGACACTGCCGGTGATGTTCCTGGCCGCGGGCGGCCTGCCGCCGCTGTGGACGTCGATCTCGGTCATGGTGTTCGGCACCCTATCGGCGGGCAGCGCCAACGCGCTCAACTGCTACGTGGACCGCGACATCGACCAGAAGATGCGCCGCACCCGCCGCAGGCCGCTGGCCAGGCACCAGGTCTCGCCGCGCGGCGCGCTGATCTTCGGCATCGTGCTCGGCGTGCTGTCCCTGGTGGGCCTGTGGGTGACCGCCAACGGGCTGGCCGCGATGCTGTCCACCGGGGCGATCCTGTTCTACGTGCTGGTCTACTCGATGATCCTGAAGCGCCGCACGGCCCAGAACATCGTGTGGGGCGGCATCGCGGGCTGCATGCCGGTGATGATCGGCTGGGCGGGCATCACCGATCGGCTCGACTGGGCGCCGCTGGTGCTGTTCGGCGTGGTGTTCTTCTGGACGCCGCCGCACACCTGGACGCTGGCCATGCGCTACAAGGAGGACTACGCGGCGGCCAAGGTGCCCATGCTGCCCGTCGTGGCCACCGAGCGGCGCGTGGTCCTGGAGTCGATCGCCTACACGTGGGCGACCGTGCTCTGCTCGCTGGCGCTGTGGCCGGTGGCCGGCACCACGCTCTTCTACCCCCTCGTGGCCGCCGTGCTCGGCGCCATGTGCCTGTGGGAGGTCCACCGCCTGCTGGCCCGGCTCAACGCCGGCAAGAGCGGCGTCGACCTGCGCCCCATGCGCTTCTTCCACTGGTCCAACGCCTACCTGGCGCTGCTGTTCCTGGCCGTCGCGATCGACCCGCTGCTGGCATGAGCTTGGCCGGCCCCATGTCCGGGCGGTGAGGCTGTCTTGACCGGCACGGACCCCGGCACTCTGATCCGTTAAAGTCACCGTATGGCGACCCGTGATCCACGCTGGGTGTTGAAGGACCGCCCGTCATCCGCGTTGATCATCGGGCTGGTCCTCACCGGCATCTGCGCTCTGGTCTCGTTCTCGTACGACCTGTTCGACCGCACCCCCGTGCAGTTCTTCATCGGGCTCGCGCTGGCGCTCGCGCCGGTGCCGGTGCTGCTCGCGGCGGTGCTGGCGCTCGACCGCATGGAGCCGGAGCCGCGCAGCAACCTGATCTTCGCCTTCGCCTGGGGCGCGGGCATCGCGGTGCTGGCCGCCGGCGTGATCAACTCGCTCAACCTGCACTACATCATCGACACCGCCAAGCTGTCGGAGGCCAGCGCCCGCAACATCGCGGCCACCTTCGGCGCGCCCGTGGTGGAGGAGACGATGAAGGGGCTGGTGCTGCTGGGGCTGTTGAGGTTCCGCAGGGCCGAGCTCGACGGGCCGACCGACGGGGTCATCTACGCCAGCATGGTCGGGCTCGGCTTCGCCATGAGCGAGAACGTCAGCTACTACATCGCCGCGCTCTCCACCTCCGGCGTCAAGGGGCTGGCGGTCACCGTGGTGCTGCGCGGCATCCTGTCGCCGCTCGCGCACCCGCTGTTCAGCTCCATGATCGGCGTCGCCGTGGCCTACGCCGCCCAGCGCGAGGGCCCCGAGCGGGTCTTCTACATCATGGCGGGCTGGTCGGGCGCGATGATCCTGCACGGCCTGTGGAACGGCCTGGCCTCCTACGGCGGCTTCCCCGGGCTCGTGGTGGCCTATCTCACCCTGCTGATCGTGCTGATCGTGCTCATCGGCGTGGTGTTCAGGGACCGGCGCCGCATCGTGGCCCTCATCCAGCGCTATCTGCCGCCGTACGAGCCGACCAAGCTGGTCGGGCAGGCCGACATCTACATGCTGTCGACGTTCTCCAGGCGGCGGCAGGCCAGGCAGTGGGCCAAGGCCCACGGCGGCAAGCGCGGGCTGCGCGCGATGCGCGACTACCAGCTGGCCGCCACCGAGCTGGGCCTGCTGCACGAGCGGGCGGCCCGCCACATGGTGGACGAGCAGACCTTCCACGAGGAGCAGCGGGCGCTGCTGGAGTGCATGAGCACCGCCCGCGCCGACTTCCCCGTGCCGGCGGCGCACACCAGATCGATCGCGAGAGGCACGCCGCCGCCGGGCTACGCCCCCGGCGCGCCCGGCTGAGCGAGGATCCGGTCCAGGGAGACCTCGCGCGGCCCCGGATAGACCGGGTCGGAGTGCAGGATCATCGCGTCGGCGAACGCCTTGGCGGTGGCGAACAGCTCCCGGGTGGCGTAGACGTACGTGGTCGCGGCGAACTGCCTGGTCGAGTCGTCGCCCACCCCGAACGCCTCCAGCCCGGCCGTACGGCACAGCGTCACGGCCCTGGGCAGGTGGAACTCCTGCGTCACCACGGTCACCTGCCGGGCCCCGAACACCTTGCGCGCCCGCACGCACGAGTCCCACGTGTCGAAGCCGGCGTAGTCCAGCACCATCACCTGGTCCGGCACGCCTCTGCCGCGCAGGTAGTCGCGCATGGCCGTGGGCTCGTCGTACTCCTTGCGGCTGTTGTCGCCCGACAGCAGCAGCGCCCGCACCTTGCCGGCCCGGTAGAGCTCGGCCGCGATGTCGAGCCTGCGGGCCAGCATCGCCGTGGGCTGGTTCCCGTACAGGCCCGCGCCCAGCACCAGCGCGGCCTGCGCCTGGGGGACGCGGCCGAGCCAGCCGTCGCTCTCGGCCGCCTCCCGGTGCGCCGAGCTGCCGAGCCAGGCCCAGGTCATGGGGGCCAGGGCGAGCACGCTGACCAGCACCAGCCCCTGGTACGCGCGGCGCAGCCCCTTCCGAGTGGGGCGGACATTCAGCAGCAAATCGCACCCTCCAGGAGTGGGGGAGTGGCCGACTTATCACCCCATACCCTGGCACAACCGCTCAGACGGCGGCGGGTACTCCGGTGGGGGAGTGGTCAGGCAGCGGCTCCCGGGTGCGCAGCGAGGTGACCACCCTGAGCGCGGCGATCCAGACCAGCGTGGAGCCGAGCACGTGCAGCAGGACCAGCGCGGCGGGCACGGCGAGGAAGTACTGCGTGTAGCCGATCGCGCCCTGGCCCAGCTCCACGGCGAGCAGCACCAGTGCCGCCCGCCTGGCGGGCCGCTCCGAGTGGCTCACGTGCAGGGCGAACAGCAGCGCGAACGTCAGCCCCACCACGATGTAGACGACGTCGGCGTGCAGCCGCGCCACGGCCTCGATGTCGAGATCGAAGCGGGAGGCCCTCTCGTCGCCCGAGTGCGGGCCCGTGCCGCTCACCGTGACCCCGGCCACCAGCAGCACGAACACGGCGGCCAGCAGCGCGTGGCCGAGCCTGCGGATGTCGCGGTGGGTCACCCGCCGGACCGGGCCGTCGCCCTCGCCGGCGCGCGCGTACAGCATCCAGCAGGCCGCGATCAGGCCGGTGGAGATGAGGAAGTGCATGCCCACCGTGAACGGGTTGAGCATGGTGCTGACCACCAGCCCGCCCCACAGCGCCTGGGCCAGCACGCCCGCCGGCTGCAGCAGGGCCAGCAGCACCAGCGAGCGCCTGCGCGGCGTCAGGCGCAGCGCCACGATCAGGCACGCCACCCCCACCGCCAGCACCAGGAACGTCAGCAGCCTGTTGCCGAACTCGACGAGCATGTTGAGCATGTCGGTCTCGGGGTGCGCGACCGGGACGAAGCTGTCCGGCGTACACCTGGGCCATGTGGGGCAGCCGAGCCCCGACTCGGTGACGCGCACGCCCGCGCCCGTCACCGCGATGCCCGCGTTGACCACCACGGATGCCAGCGCCCAGCCCCGCATCGACTCCGTTGTGGGCGCCCAGAAGGACAGCAGGCTGCGCACGAGAGGATTGGGGTGGTCGGTGGGTAGCTTCACGTCATCGATGGTACGGGCCGGGTGGGCCGGTCCCGCCACCGGTCGCCCGGCCTCTGGGAACGCCCGCTCGGTGAGTGCGAAGGCCGGCGCGCGGCGGTGGGACCTTCTTCACGGGATGGTCGGTGGACTTCTCAACCGTGAAGGTATGTGACATATTACAGAAGGGAGGTATGGATGTCCGACGTCATCGTGGTCGGCGCCGGAGTGGTGGGCGCCGCCTGCGCCTATTACGCTGCGCGCGCGGGCCTCGACGTGACCGTGGTCGATCGAGGCCCGGTCGCCGGTGGCACGACCGGCTCGGGTGAGGGCAACATCCTGGTGTCCGACAAGGAGCCGGGGCCCGAGCTGGAGCTCGCCGTGCTCTCGAACCGGTTGTGGCGCGAGCTGGCCGGCCACGGCGGCTTCGAGTTCGAGGCCAAGGGCGGGCTGGTCGTCGCGGAGACCGGCGAGGTCCAGCGGCAGCTCACCGGGCTGGCCGCCAAGCAGGAGGTCGAGCACACCCTGGTGCCCGCCGACTCCCTGCGCGACTACGAGCCGCACCTCGCCGACGGCCTGGCGGGCGGGGTGTTCTACCCGCAGGACGCGCAGGTGCAGCCCATGCTGGCCGCCGCGCGGCTGCTGAGCCACGGCGCGGAGAGCTTCGGCCGGGGCACGCTCCGCCTCCGCCTCGGGGCCGCGGTGACCGGGTTCATCCGCGAAGGAGACCGGATCACGGGCGTGCGTACCTCGCAGGGCGACGTGCTCGGCGACGCGGTGATCAACGCCGCGGGCACGTGGGGCGGCGAGGTGGCCGCGCTGGCGGGCGTCGACCTGCCGATCCTGCCCAGGCGCGGGTTCATCCTGGTCACGGAGCCGCTTGCCGAGCTCCTGATCAGGCACAAGGTCTACACCGCCGCCTACGTCACGAACGTGGCCAGCGACTCGGAGGGCCTGGAGACGTCGGCCGTCGTGGAGGCCACGCCCTCGGGGACCGTGCTCATCGGGGCCAGCAGGGAGCGGGTCGGCTTCGACCGGACCATGTCGGTGCCGGTGCTGGCCCGGCTGGCCGCGCAGGCGGTGGCGCTGTTCCCCGCGCTGCGCGACGTGCGCGCCATCAGGTCGTACTGCGGGTTCCGGCCGTACTGCCCCGACCACCTGCCCGTCATCGGCGCCGATCCGCGGGTGCCCGGGCTGTACCACGCGTGCGGGCACGAGGGCGCGGGCATCGGGCTGGCCCCGGCGACCGGTCACCTGCTCGCCCAGGTGCTCACCGGCTCCGAGACCGACGTGGACCTGCGGCCCTTCCGGCCGGATCGCTTCTCGGAGGAGTCCCTTTGACGTTCCACATCACGATCGACGGGCGTCCTGTCCCCGTGACCCCCGGCCAGACGATCGGGGCCGCGCTGCACGCCGCCGGCGTGCGCTCGTGGCGCAGCACGCGCTTCGGCGGGCGGCCACGCGGGCTGTTCTGCGGGATCGGGGTCTGCTTCGACTGCCTCATCTCGGTCAACGGGCGGGCGCCCGAGCGGGCCTGCCTGCTGGAGGCCGCGCCCGGTGACGAGGTGACCACGTCATGACGTACGACCTGGTGGTGATCGGGGGCGGGCCCGCCGGCGTGGCGGGCGCGCTCACGGCGGCGCAGGCCGGTCTGCGGGTGGCGCTCGTCGACTCCGCCACACGGCTCGGCGGCCAGTACTTCCGCCACTCCGCCGACCCGCGGCCCGCGCCCGGCCTCGATCGCTTCCTGCGGCTGGCCCGCGCCCTCGACTCCCGCGCCGACCTGCTGCTGCGGCACCAGGTCTGGAGCGTCACCCGCGGGCCGGACGGCGATCTGACCGTGCACTGCACGGCCCCTGACCGTACGGCGGTCCCGGTGGCGGCGCGGCGGGTGCTGATCGCGACCGGCGCGCACGACAGGCCGCTGCCGTTCCCCGGGTGGGACCTGCCCGGCGTGCTCACGGCCGGCGGCGCGCAGGCGCTGCTCAAGGGCAACGACGTCGTCGCCGGCAGGCGGATCGTGGTCACCGGCACCGGGCCGTTCCTGCTTCCCGTGGCCTCCGGGCTGGCCGGAGCCGGGGCTCGGGTGCTCGGGGTGTTCGAGGCCAACGGCGGCCTCGGGCTGGCCAGGCGTCCGCTCCTGGCCCTGGGCAAGGCCGGTGAGGCCGCCGGGTACGCGGCGGACCTCCTGCGGCATCGGGTGCCGTACCGGACGCGCCGGGCGGTCGTGGCGGCGCACGGCGAGCGCGAGGTGGAGGCCGTCACCGTGGCCCGCCTCGACAAGGACTGGAACGTTCTCTCCACCCGCGTCGTCGAGTGCGACACGGTGGCCGTCGGCTACGGGTTCGTCCCGCAGATCGACCTGGGCGTCCAGCTCGGCTGCGAGACCAGGCACGACGTGGACGGCAGCCCGGTGCTGGCCGTGGACGCCGGCCAGCGCACGAGTGTCGCCGGGGTCTGGGCGGCGGGCGAGCCCACGGGCGTCGGGGGCTGGCGCCTGTCCGAACTGGAGGGCCGCATCGCGGGGCAGGTGATCGCCGCCGACTGGCGCGCCCACGGCGGCGAGACGGGTGCCGGAGCCGTGGCCGGGGTGCTGCTGCGGCGGCGGGAGCGGTGGCGGGCGTTCGGTGCGGCGCTGCAGCGCGCGTACCCCGTCGAACCCGGCTGGCAGAGCTGGCTGCGTGACGACACGCTGGTCTGCCGGTGCGAGGAGGTGCCGCTGGCGCGGGTACGCGAGGCGCAGAGCCTCGGCGCCACCGACGCGCGCTCGATCAAGCTGCTGGCCAGGCCCGGCATGGGCTGGTGCCAGGGCCGCATCTGCGGCTACGCCGTCTCCTGCCTGGCGGGTGAGCTGCCGCAGCCGCCCCGCCGCCCCATCGCCCAGCCCGTCACCCTCGGCGCCCTCGCCGACCTCACAGACGATCCCACCGCTCAATGAACCCCCCTGACATGGAGGACTTCCCAATGGATAACCGCAGCAAGGCCTGGCACGGCGTCATGGTCGCCACAGCGCTGCCCCTGCGCGACGACCTGTCCGTCGACTTCGACGCCTACGCCGAGCACTGCCGCTGGCTGGTGGAGAACGGCTGCGACGGCGTCGTGCCGAACGGATCGCTGGGCGAGTACCAGACGCTCAGCCCGGACGAGCGCGCCAAGGTGATCGAGACCGCCGTCAAGGCCGTCGGCGGGCGCAACGTGATGGCCGGAGTGGGCGCGTACGGCGCCGCCGAGTCGCGCCGCTGGGCCGAGCAGGCGGGCGAGGCGGGCTGCGGCTCGGTGCTCCTGCTGCCGCCCAACTCCTACCGCGCCGACGAGCGGGCCGTCTTCGAGCACTACCGCGAGGTCGCCAAGGCGGGCGTGCCGATCGTGGCCTACAACAACCCGTACGACACCAAGGTCGACCTGACCCCCGCGCTGCTGGCCAAGCTGCACGAGGAGGGGCTGATCGTGGCGGTCAAGGAGTTCAGCGGGGACGTGCGCAGGGCGTACGAGCTCGCCGAGCTGGCCCCCGAGCTGGACCTGTTGATCGGCTCCGACGACGTGCTGCTCGAACTCGCCGTCGCCGGTGCGGTGGGCTGGGTCGCCGGCTACCCCAACGCGCTGCCCGCCTCCAACGTCGCGCTCTACCGCGCCGCGGTCGCCGGAGACCTGGAGACCGCGCTGCCCCTTTACCGGACCCTGCACCCGCTGCTGCGCTGGGACTCGAAGACCGAGTTCGTCCAGGCCATCAAGCTGTCCATGGACATCGCGGGCCGCCACGGCGGGCCGTGCAGGCAGCCCAGGCAGCCGCTGACGGACGAGCAGGCCGCTATCGTGCGAGCGGCGACCGAGAAGGCACTGGCAGAAGGGCTGCGATGAGGACAAAGCGCGTTTTCCACGCCGTCGACTCCCACACCGAGGGCATGCCGACCCGCGTCATCACCGGCGGGATCGGCGTGATCCCCGGCGCCAGCATGGCCGAGCGGCGCGTCTACTTCCGCGACAACCTCGACCACATCCGCACCCTGCTGATGACCGAGCCGCGCGGCCACTCCGCCATGAGCGGCGCCATCCTGCAGCCGCCCACCAGGCCGGACGCCGACTACGGCGTGCTGTTCATCGAGGTGTCCGGGCTGCTGCCGATGTGCGGGCACGGCACCATCGGCGTGGCCACCGTGCTCGTCGAGACCGGCATGGTGGAGGTCGTCGAGCCGGTCACCACCGTGCGCCTGGAGGTGCCCGCCGGGCTCGTCGAGGTGGACGTGGCCGTCGAGGACGGGCAGGCCATGTCGGTGACGCTGCGCAACGTGCCCTCCTACTGCGACCGGCTCGACGCCGTCGTGAAGGTGCCCGGGTTCGGGGAGATCCCGTACGACCTGGCGTACGGCGGCAACTTCTACGCCATCGTCGACCTCGACTCCTACGGCCTGCCCTTCGACCGCAAGGCCAAGAACGAGATCATCGCCGCCGGCCTGGCCACCATGGAGGCCATCAACGCCGCCGACGAGCCCGTGCACCGTGAGGACGACCGCATCCGCGGCTGCCACCACGTCTACTTCGCGGCACCCGGCTCCGACGCCCACCACTCGCGGCACGCCATGGCCATCCACCCGGGCTGGTTCGACCGCTCGCCGTGCGGCACCGGCACCAGCGCCCGCATGGCGCAGTTGCACGCCCGCGGCGAGCTGCCGGTCGGCCAGGACTTCGTGAACGAGTCGTTCATCGGGACCCGGTTCATCGGCAGGGTCCTGGAGGAGACCACCGTGGGCGGCGCGCCGGCCGTCCTGCCGTCCATCACCGGCCGGGCCTGGATCACCGGCACCGCCCAGTACTTCCTCGACCCGCGCGACCCGTTCCCCGCCGGATTCGAGCTGTGATTAGCAGCGTCGATTACCACACGGGCGGCGAGCCGTTCAGGATCGTCACCGGCGGCGTGCCCGAGATCCCGGGGGCCGACGTGCTCTCCCGGCGGGCCGCCGCCATGGCGGAGTCCGAGTTCGACGACGTGCGGCGGCTGCTGTGCCACGAGCCGCGCGGGCACGCCGACATGTACGGCTGCTTCCTCGTCCCGCCGGACGACCCCGGCGCCCTGTTCGGGGCGCTGTTCTGGCACAAGGACGGCTTCTCCACCGCCTGCGGCCACGGCACCATCGCGCTGGGCGCCTACGCCGTGCACGAAGGGCTGGTCGCGGCGGATCCCGACGGGGAGACGGACGTGGTCGTCGACGTGCCGTCCGGGCGCGTCACGGCGCGGGTGCGCTGCTCCGGTGGGCGGGTCCGCGGGGTGACGTTCGTCAGCGTGCCGTCGTACGTGCTGGCACGTGGCGTGGCGGCCGGCGGGACGAAGGTCGACGTCTCGTACGGCGGCGCCATGTACGTGTCCGTGCCCGCCAGGGCGCTGGGCCTGTCCGTGGAGCCCGGGCACCTGACGGCGCTCATCGGCCACGCCCGCCGGATCAAGGCGGACCTGGTCGGCCACCCGGCCACCCGGCACCCGTCCGACGACCGGCTGTCCGGCGTCTACGGCGTGATCTTCTACGACGAGCTGCCGGACGTGGACGGCGTGGCCCACCAGCGGAACGTGACGGTGTTCGCCGACGGGGAGGTGGACCGCTCGCCGTGCGGTTCCGGCACGGCGGCCCGGCTGGCGCTGCTGCACGACGCGGGGCTGCGCGGGCCGCTGATCCACGACAGCATCGTCGGGAGCACCTTCCGCGCGCGGGTGGCCCAGGTCCTGGACCAGGGGGTCGTGCCGGAGATCGAGGGCATGGCGTACCGGACCGGACAGCACGCCTTCGAGCTCGATCCCGACGACCCGCTGGGATTGGGGTTCACACTGCGATGACCGGTTTGCCGTTGGGAATGGGGTTCGCACTTCGATGACCGGGTTGCCGTATCTCGACGCCGCCACGCTGGAGCGGCTGGTGCCCATGGGGCAGGCCGTGCGGATCCTGGAGGACGCGCTCCGGGCGGGGCTGGACCCCGAGGCCACGCCGCAGCGGCCGATCGTGGACGTGCCGGCCGGACAGCTCCTGCTCATGCCCGCCGCGGCCGGGCGGTACGCGGGGGTGAAGGCCGTCACCATCGCGCCGGGCAACCCCGACCGTGGGCTGCCCCGGATCCAGGGGACGTACCTGCTGTTCGACGGCGAGACCCTGACCCCGCTCGCGGCCCTGGTCGGGATCGCGCTCACCTCGCTCCGCACCCCCGCCGTCTCCGCCCTGGCCGTCAGCCACCTGGCTGCCGGGGACGCCCGGCGGCTGGTGGTGTTCGGGAGCGGGCCGCAGGCGTGGGGGCATGTGCTGGCGCTGCGGGAGGTGCGGCCCGTGGCGGACGTGACGGTGATCGGGCGCGATCCGGGCCGCGCGGAGGCGCTGGCCGGCCGCTGCCGGGCGCTCGGCCTGACGGCGCGCGCCGGGTCCCCGGAGGCGGGGGCTGAGGCAGTGGCGGCGGCCGACATCGTGGTGTGCTGCACGACGGCCAGGGAGCCGTTGTTCCCGGGTAAGCTCGCCCGCGACGGCGTCACCGTCGTCGCGGTCGGCTCGCACGAGCCCGGCGCCCGTGAGCTCGACGGCGACCTCGTCGCCCGCGCCACCGTGGTCGTCGAGGCCAGGGCGGCCGCCCTCGAGGAGGCGGGGGATGTGCTCATCCCGATCCACGAGGGTACGATCACCGCTGGTCATCTCGCCGGAAACCTCGCCGACCTCGTGGCGGGCAGGGTCGTCGCCGGCACCGGGCCGCGCGTGTTCAAGAGCACGGGCATGGCGTGGGAGGACCTCGTGGTCGCGGCCGCCGCTTACGAGGCGTGGATCTCATGACACGGTAGTCCGTGACCGTAGGGCGGCCGGCTGGTGAGCAGGCTTCTTTTGATCAGGGAAGGGATGGGCGGATGGCTGCCGAGGAGCGGCTCGACCTGCCGATGGTAGGAGAGCGGCAGAGCCTGCGCGAACAGGTGTCGCAGGCGCTGCGTGCCGCGCTGATCACCGGTGAGATGCGGCCGGGGGTGGTCTACTCCGCGCCGGTGCTGGCCGCCCAGTTCGGCGTCTCGGCCACGCCGGTCCGCGAGGCCATGCTCGACCTCGCCAAGGAGGGCCTGGTCGAGGCGGTGCGCAACAAGGGCTTCAGGGTGACCGAGCTGTCCGACCGCGATCTCGACGAGCTCACCGAGATCCGCCAGCTCATCGAGGTGCCCACCGTGGCCAGGCTGGCCGACAGCTCCCGGGCGGAGGAGTTCGAGCGGCTCCGGCCCATCGCCGAGGAGATCGTCTCGGCCGCCGAGGGCGGCGACCTGCTCGCGTACGTGGACGCCGACCTGCGCTTCCACGTCGAGCTGCTGACCCTGGCGGGCAACGGCCACCTGGTGGAGGTGGTGCGCGACCTGCGCAACAGGGCCAGGCTCTACGGCCTTTCGCAGCTCGCCGAGCGCGGCACGCTCGCCGACTCGGCCAGGGAGCACCTCCAGCTGCTCGACGCGCTCAAGAACGGCGACAGCCAGGCCGTCGGCCACATCATGGTCGAACACATCGGGCATGTACGCGGCATTTGGGCCGAACACTGAAACAGCGCACTAAGTTCTGACATTTGGGGATCGCGAAGGCGTCGATCGCGGTAATCTCGATGCGGGCCGGATGAGCGACGCCGAGGACGCCCGCCGGCGGCCCCGTCGTCCTGGTCCCCAGCGGACCGGCCACCACCGATTCCGGTGGATGGCGTATGCCTGGTCAAGCGGACACCCGCACTCCGCTGACCTTCCATGGGCTCGGCACACCCGCCCACCGAGAGCCGAGCCCCCCGCCGCGCGCCCGAGACCCCATCCCACGGGCGCGCGGCGGCACGCCACTCCCGTTAGACCTTGCGCCGCCGGGTCGAGCCCAGGCTGGCGGCCACGATGCAGACGATCGCCGCCCACTGCTGCACGTGCAGGACCTCGTTCAGCAGCAGCACCCCGATCAGCGCCGCCGCCGCCGGCTCCAGGCTCATCAGGATGCCGAACACGTCCTTGGGCATCCGCCGCAGCGCGTGCAGCTCCAGCGAGTACGGGATCACCGACGACAGCAGCCCCACGCCGAGCCCGATCAGCAGCAGCTCCGGCTGCAGCAGCTCCGCCCCGCCCGTCGTGATGCCGACGGGAGCGACCACGACGGCCGACACGATCATCGCGAACGACAGCCCGCTCGTGCCGGGGAAGCGCCGCCCGGCCGCCGCCGACAGCAGGATGTACCCGGCCCAGCAGACCCCCGCCACCATCGCGAACCCGATGCCGAGCCAGCTCACCGACGCCGACTGCCCCCACGGCGCCAGCAGCGCCACGCCCGCGCCGGCCAGGCCGACCCACAGCAGGTCGATCCTGCGCCGCGAGGCCGCCACAGCCACGCCCAGAGGCCCCAGGAACTCGATGGCCACCGCGATCCCCATCGGCAGCCGCGCCAGGGCCTCGTAGAAGACCAGGTTCATGAGGGCGAGCGTCAGCCCGAATCCGAGCCCCACCGCCCAGTCGCGCCAGGACAGGCCCTTCAGCCGGGGCCGTACGAACGACCCCATGATCAGCGCACCGGCCGCGATGCGCAGGAACACCACCGCGCTCGGCGGCAGCACCGCGAACAGCTCCTTCGCGAACCCGGCTCCCAACTGCACCGAGAGGATCCCCAGCAGCACGAGCCCGGAGGGCGGGATCGAGTCGGCGGCGCTGCGTAGCAGGCTTCCTGGCCGGGGCAGGCCGGAGCCGCGGTCGAGGGGATCGTCGAGGGCGAAGGCGGTCACGGGGCTCCAATGCAGAGGGACGACAGGTCAGAGCGTACTGAGGCCGCACGACATTCCCGACATAAGGTGTTGCTACTGTCTCCTGGATCATTGGACGCATGAAATCGCCCGCCTTGCCCGTGAGTCTCGCCCGGCCGCCGCTGGCCCTGTCCGTGGCCTCCTTCGTCAGCAGCTTCGACCGCTTCGCCGTGAGCCCCATGCTCGTGCTCATCGCGGTGGACCTGGACGTCCCGCTCTCCGCCGCCGTCGCGGCCGCCAGCGGCTACTACCTGGCCTACGGGCTGACGCAGCCGGTGTGGGGGCTGCTGTCCGACCGGTTCGGGCGGGTGCGGGTGATGCGCGGCGCGCTGTTCGGCGCGGCGCTGGCCGGCGTGGTCTCAGCGCTGATGCCGGTGCTCGGGGCGCTGGTGGTGGCCAGGGTGGTGACCGGCGCCTGCTTCGGCGCCGTGATCCCCACCGGGCTGACGTACGTGGGCGACACCGTCCAGCCCTCGGTACGGCAGCGCGCGCTGACCGACCTGATGGCCGCCGCGGCGCTCGGCACGGCGCTGGCCACCGGGCTGGGCGGGGTGGTCGCGGGCCTGGTGGACTGGCGGGTGGCCTTCACCGTGCCCGCCGCCTGCGCGCTGGCCTGCGCGCTCACGCTCGGCTCGCTGCCTGAGCCGCCCCGTCTCCGCCTCGACGGCCCAGCTACCGGCCCGGGGCTCGGGACGGCACGGTACCTGGGCGCGGTGCTCGGGCACGGCTGGGCGCTGCTGGTGTTCGGGCTGGCCTTCGTCGAAGGCGCGATCATGCTCGGCGCCATGCCGTTCCTGGCCACCGCGCTGGAGCACACGGGGTACGCCGCGGCCGTGGCCGGGCTCGCCATCACCGCGTACGGACTGGGGCTGTGGTTGTTCTCGAAGCTCGTCAAGCGGCTGGCGGGACGCTGGCCCGCTCCCGTGCTGATGACGGTGGGCGGCGCGCAGCTCACCGCCGGATTCGCGATCGTCTCCGTGCACGTCAGCATGCCCACCGTGGCCGTCACGGCGCTGCTGCTCGGGGGCGGCTGGTCGTTCCTGCACTCATCGCTGCAGACGTGGGCCACCTCGGTGGTGCCCGAGGCGAGGGGCACCACCATCGCGTTCTTCGCCTGCGCGCTCTTCGTGGGCAGTGCGGTCTCGTCGTGGGCGGCCGGGCCGCTGGCCGAGCGGGGGAGCTACGCCCTGCTGTTCGGCCTGGCGGCCGGCGCCGCGATCCCGCTGACCGCGGTGGCCGCTCTCACCAGGCGCCGCTACGGCCGCTCGCAGACCGCCCAGCCGCAGTGAGCTACTCCCAGCGGAAGGTGCGCGAGACCAGGCCCAGCGTCAGCACCGCCCACGCGGCGAGCACGGCGAGCGGGACCAGGGGCAGGGCGGCGCCCTGCCCGAGCACCGCGCGCAGGCCGCCGGTCAGGGCCGAGATGGGCAGCACCTCCAGGGCCTGCCGCATGCCATGGGGGAACTTCGACAGCGGGAAGATCACCCCGCCGGCCCCCAGCAGGACCAGGTAGACGAGGTTGGCCGCGGCCAGGGTGGCCTCCGCGCGCAGCGTGCCCGCCATGAGGAGCCCCAGCCCGCTGAAGGCCGCCGTCCCCAGCACGATCAGCAGTGCCGCGCTCAGGAACGACCCGTGCGGCCGCCAGCCCAGCGCCAGCCCGACGGCCACGATCACCGCGGCCTGGATGACCTCCACGGCCACGACGGCGGTCGTCTTGGCGAGCATGAGCCCGGCCCTGGACAGCGGGGTCGCGCCCAGCCGCTTGAGCACGCCGTAGCGGCGCTCGAAGCCGGTCGCGATGGCCTGGCCGGTGAAGGCCGTGGACATGACGGCCAGCGCCAGCACGCCCGGCACCAGGAAGTCGACCCGCCTGCCGCCCCCGACGTCGACCAGCGGCGCCAGCGAGAAGCCGGCCAGCAGCAGCACCGGGATGACCATGGTGAGCAGCAGCTGCTCGCCGTTGCGCAGCATCGCCCGGATCTCCGCGCCCGCCTGGGCGAGGACCATGCGCGAGAACGGCGCGGCCCCCGGCGCGGGGGTGAAGTCGAGTGCGACCCCTCCGGTGCCTGTCATCGCAGCTCCCTCCCTGTCAGCTCCAGGAAGACGTCCTCCAGGGTGCGGCGCTCGATGCGCAGGTCGTCGGCGGTGACGCCCTCCGCCGCGCACCAGGCCGTCACCGTGGCCAGCAGCTCGGGGCCCACCTGGCCCTCGATGATGTAATGCCCGGCGGGCGACTCCTTGGCCGCGCTGCCCGCCGGGAGCGCGTTGAGCAGCTCCTCCAGCGCCAGCCCCGGCCGGGCGCGGAAGCGGAGCTGCCGCTCGGCCCCCGTCAGCGAGGCCGGGGTGCCCTCGGCCACCACCCGGCCCTTGTCGATGATCACCACGTGGTCCGCCAGGCGCTCGGCCTCGTCCATGTGGTGGGTGGTCAGCACGACCGACACGCCCGCCCCACGCAGCTCGCCCACCAGCTCCCAGCAGGCGTGCCGGGCCTGCGGGTCGAGCCCGGCCGTCGGCTCGTCGAGGAAGACCAGCTCGGGCCGCCCGACGACGGCCGCGGCCAGTGACAGCCGCTGCTGCTGGCCGCCCGACATCCGCCGGTACGGAGTGCGTACGTGATCGGCCAGCCCCAGCCGTGACAGCAGGGCCCCGGCGTCGAGCGGATGGGCGTAGAAGCGGGAGACCAGCCGCAGCCACTCGCCGCAGCGCATCGCCGGCGGCACGCCGCCCGACTGGAGCATGATGCCCACCCGTGGCCGCAGCTCCGGCAGCGTGGGCGCGAGCCCGAGCACGCGGACCGTGCCCGCGTCGGCCCTGCGGAACCCCTCGCAGATCTCCACCGTGGACGTCTTGCCCGCGCCGTTGGGCCCGAGCACGGCGGTGACCGCTCCGCGCGCGGCGCGCAGCGTGAGGCCGTCCACGGCGGTGGTGCCGCCGTACCGTTTGACCAGGTCGATGATCTCGACGGCTGGGGATTCCATGGCCACGAGTTTAGGGACTGGGTCACGCGGTCCGGGCCGCAGGTGAGCCCCAGAAGGACGTCCTGGGAGGACCCTGGAAAGATATGACCTGATTTGGACCGCCCTTGACCCGCTCGTAAGAAATATCTGATGACCGGGAATTCGGAGGACCGGAACCTGGTTTGATCCCTCGGCCCTCGTGGGCCGCCGGCCGCGAGGGAAAGGGATCACGCATGTCCGTGGCAGAAGTCACGACCGCCGTCGTCGTCGAGCGGAGGAGAGACCGCCGCACTCTGCTGCTGGTGATCCTGGGGGCCCTGTCGGCGATCGGCCCGCTCTCCATCGACATGTACCTGCCGGCCCTGCCCGCCATCACCGCCGAGATGCTCAGCTCGCCCGCGCAGGTCCAGCTCACCCTCACCGCCTGCCTCATCGGCGTTTCGGTCGGCCAGGTGATCGCCGGGCCGGTGAGCGACGTGCGCGGCAGGAGAGTGCCGCTGATGGTGGGCGTGGCCGGATTCATGGTGGCCTCGCTGCTGTGCGCGTTCGCGCCCTCGGTGCCCATGCTGATCGCGTTCCGCCTGCTGCAGGGCATGCTGGGCGGCGCGGCCCTGGTCATCGTGCGCGCGGTCGTCCGCGACCTGTACGACGGCGCCGCCATCGCCCGCATCTTCGCCACGCTCATGCTGGTCAGCGGCCTGGCGCCGATCCTCGCGCCCATCGCGGGTGCGCAGCTGCTGGCCTTCACCTCGTGGCGCGGCGTGTTCGTGGCGCTCAGCGTCGCCGGGGTGGCGCTGCTGATGCTGGTGCTGTCGGGCGTGCGCGAGACGCTGCCCGCGGCCGAGCGCGAGAGCGGCGGGCTCAAGCACACCGTGGGCACGTTCTGGAGGCTCCTGCGCGACCGCGCCTTCATGGGCTCCGCGCTCACCGCGGGGCTGGCGTTCGCGGCGATGTTTGGCTACATCTCCGGCTCGCCGTTCGTGCTCCAGGAGGTGTACGGCGCCACACCCGCGCAGTACTCGCTCATCTTCGGGCTCAACGCCTTCGGTCTGACCGCCATGGCCCAGCTCGGCGGGCGGCTGTCGGGACGGGTGCCGCCGGTGGCCCTGGTGGCCACGGGGCTCGTCGTCGCGCTGACCGGCGCCTCGCTGCTGCTGACCGCCGCGCTCACCGGGCTCGGCCTGTGGGGCATCGTGGGCGGGCTGTTCGTCATCATGCTCGGCCAGGGCCTCGTCATGCCCGGCACCGGCGCGCTGGCCCTGGCGAGCCAGCCGGCGCAGGTCGCGGGCAGTGCCTCGGCCCTGCTCGGCGTGCTGCAGTTCGCGCTGGGCGCCTGCGCGGCCCCGCTGGTCGGCCTCGTGGGCGCCGGCAGCGCCGTGCCCATGGCCTGCGTGATGCTCGGGCTCATTTTCTGCTCTGGCCTGGCCTTCACCTTCCTGAGAAAGGTTAGGTAAGGCTACCCTGCGTGAGAAATTCCATCCTCGAGCTGCTCAGATCCGTTTGTGCAGCGGGAAGGAATTACGGCACACTGATGTTGTGAAAAACATGCCAGGGATCGAGCCAGGAAGCGAGCGCACCACGCGTGCCCGCGTGGCCAGGCTGATCCTCGAGCATGGTCCCGTCGCGGCCGCCGCGCTGGGCGAGCGGCTCGGGCTCACGCCCGCCGCCGTCCGCCGTCATCTCGACGCGCTGCTCGCTGACGGGATGATAGAGCCTCGCATGGTGAGGCCGCGCGGGCAGCGCGGACGCGGACGGCCGGCCAAGCTGTTCGCCATCACCGACGCGGGGCGCAGTGCCTTCGTGCACGCCTATGACGACCTCGCCGAGAGCGCGCTGCGCTACATCGGCGAGCACATGGGAGAGCAAGCGGTGGCCGACTTCGCCCGCTCGCAGGTCTCGGGCCTGCTGAGGCGGCTGGAGCCGGCCATGCGGACGGTGCCGGCGGACCAGCGCGTTCAGGTGCTGGCGCAGGCGCTGTCGGCAGAGGGGTACGCGGCCTCGGCCAGCAAGGCCAAGTCCGGCGGCGCCCAGCTCTGCCAGCATCACTGCCCGGTGGCACACGCGGCTGCGGAGTTCCCGCAGCTCTGCGAGGCCGAGACGGAGGCGTTCGCGCAGCTGCTCGGCACCCCGGTGCAGCGCCTGGCCACGATCGCCCACGGCGACGGGGTCTGCACGACACATGTGAGCCCACAGTCGCTGGGTGAATCCGCACATAGAGACAAGAGCAAGGAGACCGGAAGGTGACTGTCACCGACCGCCCGGAGCTGGAAGGCCTCGGGAATTACAAGTTCGGCTGGGCCGACCCGGATGCCGCGGGCGCGGCGGCCAAGCGAGGCCTGTCCGAGGAGGTCGTCCGCAACATCTCCGCTCTCAAGAACGAGCCGGAGTGGATGCTCGACCTTCGCCTGAAGGGCCTCCGCCTGTTCGACCGCAAGCCGCTGCCCACCTGGGGCTCTGACCTCACCGGCATCGACTTCGACAACATCAAGTACTTCGTGCGCTCCACCGAGAAGCAGGCCGCTTCCTGGGAGGAGCTGCCCGCCGACATCAAGAACACCTACGACAAGCTCGGCATCCCCGAGGCGGAGAAGCAGCGCCTCATCGCCGGTGTCGCCGCCCAGTACGAGTCCGAGGTCGTCTATCACAAGATCCGTGAGGACCTCGAGGAGAAGGGCGTCATCTTCGTCGACACCGACACGGGCCTGAAGGAGCACGAGGAGCTCTTCAAGGAGTACTTCGGCTCGGTCATCCCGGTCGGCGACAACAAGTTCGCCGCCCTCAACACCTCCGTGTGGTCCGGTGGCTCGTTCATCTACGTGCCGCCGAACGTCGAGGTCGAGATCCCGCTCCAGGCGTACTTCCGGATCAACACCGAGAACATGGGCCAGTTCGAGCGGACCCTGATCATCGTGGACGAGAACAGCTACGTCCATTACGTCGAGGGCTGCACCGCGCCGATCTACTCCAGCGACTCGCTGCACAGCGCGGTCGTCGAGATCATCGTGAAGAAGAACGCCCGCTGCCGTTACACGACCATCCAGAACTGGTCGAACAACGTCTACAACCTGGTCACCAA
Organism: Nonomuraea sp. NPDC049695; assembly: GCF_040674955.1. Lineage (NCBI taxonomy): Bacteria > Bacillati > Actinomycetota > Actinomycetes > Streptosporangiales > Streptosporangiaceae > Nonomuraea > Nonomuraea sp. NPDC049695. The sequence goes on from NZ_JBFANV010000096.1 coordinate 32,437, forward strand.
GCGCGCCGTGGCGTACGAGGGCGCGACCATGGAGTGGATCGACGGCAACATCGGCTCCAAGGTCACGATGAAGTACCCGGCCGTCTACCTGATGGGCGAGCACGCCAAGGGCGAGACGCTGAGCGTCGCGTTCGCGGGCGAGGGCCAGCACCAGGACGCCGGCTCCAAGATGGTGCACCTGGCGCCCAACACCAGCTCCAGCGTCATCTCCAAGTCGGTGGCGCGCGGCGGCGGCCGCACCTCCTACCGCGGTCTCGTGCAGATCGAGGAGGGCGCCCACGGCAGCGCCAGCACCGTCAAGTGCGACGCCCTGCTGGTCGACCAGATCAGCCGCTCCGACACCTACCCGTACGTCGACGTCCGCGAGGACGACGTCAAGATGGGCCACGAGGCCACGGTCTCCAAGGTCAGCGAGGACCAGCTGTTCTACCTCATGAGCCGCGGGCTCGACGAGGACGAGGCGATGGCGATGATCGTGCGCGGCTTCGTGGAGCCGATCGCGCGTGAGCTGCCCATGGAGTACGCGCTCGAGCTCAACCGGCTGATCGAGCTGCAGATGGAAGGAGCCGTCGGCTGATGGGCCTGAACGAGAAGCCCCTGTCGACCTTGCACGAGAAGGCGTCCTACGAGCTGGGCGACTTCGAGGTCCCGACCGGGCGCGAGGAGGCGTGGCGCTTCACGCCGCTCTCCCGCCTCAAGGGCCTGCACAGCGGCAAGGCCGAGGCCGTCGGCCATGTCCGGGTGGACGTCGACGCGGCGCCCGAGGTCACCGTCGAGACGGTCGGCCGCGACGACGCCCGCGTCGGCAAGGCGTTCATGCCGACCGACCGGGTCAGCGCCCAGGCGTGGAACAGCTTCGAGAAGGCCACCGTCATCACGGTGCCGCGCGAGGCCGTCACCTCCAAGCCGACCGTGCTCACGCTCACCGGCTCCGGCGACGGCGCCGCGTACGGCCACCTCGTGGTCAAGGTGGAGCCGCTGGCCGAGGCCGTGGTCGTGCTCGACCACAAGGGCAGCGCCGTCTACGCCGACAACATCGAGTTCGTCGTCGGCGACGGCGCCTCGCTCAGGGTCGTCAGCCTGCAGGACTGGGACGACGACGCGGTCCACGTCTCCCACCACCACGCCCAGCTGGCCAAGGACGCGACCTTCCGCAGCTTCGTGGTGACGCTCGGCGGCGACCTCGTACGCCTGTCGCCCAACGTCTCCTACACCGCTCCCGGCGGCGACGCCGACATGTCGGGCGTCTACTTCGTGGACGCCGGGCAGCACCTGGAGCACCGCCTGCTGGTCGACCACTCGCAGCCCCACTGCAAGAGCAACGTCGACTACCGCGGCGCTCTGCAGGGCGAGGACGCGCACGCCGTCTGGATCGGCGACGTGATCATCAGGGTCGAGGCCGAGGGCACCGATACCTACGAGCTCAACCGCAACCTCATCCTGACCGACGGCGCCCGCGCCGACTCGGTGCCCAACCTGGAGATCCTCACCGGCGAGGTCGCCGGGGCGGGGCACGCCTCCGCCTCCGGCCGGCTCGACGACGAGCACATCTTCTACCTCCAGGCCCGCGGCATCCCCTACGACGAGGCCCGCCGCCTGGTCATCCGGGGCTTCCTGGGCCAGCTCATCGAGAAGATCCAGGTCGAGGAGATCCGCGAGCGCGTGCTCAGCGCCGTGGAGGCGGAGCTCGCCCGATGAGTTCGTTCGAGAAGGTGTGCAAGCTCGACGACATCCCCGACGGGGGTGTCATCGGGGTGGAGGTCGGCGAGACGCCGGTGGCGCTCGTGCGCAAGGGCAACGAGGTGTTCGCCCTGCACGACGTCTGCTCCCACGCCGAGGTGAAGCTCAGCGAGGGCGAGGTCTACGACGGCACATTGGAGTGCTGGCTGCACGGCTCGTGCTTCGACGTGCGCTCCGGCAAGCCCACAGGCCCGCCCGCCACCCAGCCCGTGAACGTCTACACAGTCAAGATCGACGGCGATGACGTCCTCGTCTCGCTCTCGAAGGAGTCATAAAGCCAATGTCCACCCTTGAGATCCGCGACCTGCATGTCGCCGTCGAGGACAAGGAAATCCTGCGCGGCGTCAACCTGACCGTCCAGTCGGGCAAGACCCACGCCATCATGGGCCCCAACGGCTCGGGCAAGTCGACGCTCGCCTACGCGATCGCCGGTCACCCGAAGTACACGATCACCGGCGGCCAGGTGCTGCTCGACGGCGTGGACCTGCTGGAGCTGTCGGTCGACGAGCGGGCCCGCGCGGGCCTGTTCCTGGCCATGCAGTACCCGGTCGAGGTCCCCGGCGTCTCGGTCTCGAACTTCCTGCGCTCGGCCGTCACCGCCGTCCGCGGCGAGGCGCCCAAGCTGCGCGAGTTCGCCAAGGACCTCAAGAACGGCATGGACGCCCTGTCCATCGACGCCGCCTTCGCCCAGCGCAACCTGAACGAGGGCTTCTCCGGCGGCGAGAAGAAGCGCCACGAGATCCTTCAGCTCGAGCTGCTCAAGCCGAAGATCGCGGTGCTCGACGAGACCGACTCCGGCCTCGACGTCGACGCGCTGCGCGTGGTGTCGGAGGGCATCAACCGCTTCCGCGCCTCCGGCGACACCGGCGTGCTGCTGATCACGCACTACACCCGCATCCTGCGCTACGTGAAGCCGGACTTCGTGCACGTCTTCGCGGGCGGCAGGATCGTCGAGGAGGGCGGGCCGGAGCTGGCCGAGAAGCTCGAGGCCGAGGGCTACGAGCAGTACACGAAGGCGAGTGCATGACTCAGATCAGCTTTGACGTGGAGAAGATCAGGAAGGACTTCCCGATCTTCTCCCGCGAGCTGCCCGACGGGCGCCCGCTCGTCTATCTCGACTCGGGCAACTCCTCCCAGAAGCCCAACCAGGTCATCGACACCATGCGTGACCACCTGGCGCTGCACTACAGCAACGTCGGGCGGGCCATGCACGTGCTCGGCGCGGAGTCGACCGACGCCTACGAGAGCGCCCGCGACAGAGTCGCCGCGTTCGTCGGGGCGCCGTCGCGCGACGAGGTGATCTTCACCAAGAACGCCTCCGAGGCGCTCAACCTCATCGCGTACGCCTTCGGCAACCCCATCAACACCGACCCGCGCTTCACGCTCGGCCCCGGCGACGAGATCGTCATCTCCGAGATGGAGCACCACTCCAACATCGTGCCGTGGCAGCTGCTCGCGCAGCGCACCGGTGCGACGCTGAAGTGGTTCGGCGTCACCGACGAGGGACGGCTCGACTACGACCCGTCGGTGATCACCGAGCGGGCGAAGATCGTCTCGATCGCCCACCAGTCCAACGTGCTCGGCACCGTCAACCCGGTCGCCGAGGTGGCGAGGCGGGCGCACGAGGTCGGCGCGCTCATCGCGCTGGACGCCTCCCAGTCCGTGCCGCACCACCCGGTGAACGTCGCCGAGCTGGGCGCCGACTTCGTGGCCTTCACCGGCCACAAGATGGTCGGCCCCTCGGGCATCGGCGTGCTGTGGGGCAAGGCCGAGCTGCTCGACGCCATGCCCCCGTTCCTGGGCGGCGGCGAGATGATCGAGGCGGTCTGGATGGACCACTCGACGTACGCGCCGGTGCCGCACAAGTTCGAGGCGGGCACGCCGCCGATCGTCGAGGCCATCGGGCTCGGCGCGGCCGTCGACTACCTCACCGAGGTCGGGATGGAGGCCATCGAGGCGCACGAGCGCACGCTGACGGCCTACGCCCTCGACGCCCTGCGCGAGGTGCCCACCCTGCGGCTCATCGGGCCCGACTCGCTGGAGGGGCGGGGCGGCACGGTGTCGTTCACGCTGGAAGGGATACATCCGCACGACGTCGGGCAGATCCTGGACGACCAGTTCGGCGTCGCCGTACGCGTCGGTCACCACTGCGCGCGCCCCCTGCACCTGCGCTTCGGAATACCGGCGACCACGCGGGCGTCGTTCTACCTGTACAACACCACGGGCGAGATCGACGCCCTGGTCCGCGGCCTCCACCACGTTCAGAAGGTGTTCGCATAGCCATGATCGGCGAGTCGATGTACCAGGAGCTGATCCTGGAACACTACAAGCACCCGCAGGGGCGGGGGCTGCGCGAGCCGTACGACACCGAGGTTCACCACGTGAACCCCACGTGCGGCGACGAGATCACCCTCAGGGTGAAGGTGGGCGACGGCGGCAAGGTCCTCGACGTCTCCTACGACGGGCAGGGCTGCTCGATCAGCCAGGCCGCCGCCTCGGTGCTGCACGAGCTGGCCACCGGCTCGACGGTCGAGGAGACGCTCTCCGTGGTCGACGAGTTCACCAGGCTCATGCAGGGCCGGGGACAGGTGGAGGCGGACGAGGACGTGCTCGGCGACGCGGTCGCCTTCTCCGGCGTGGCCAAGTTCCCCGCGCGGGTCAAGTGCGCGCTGCTGTCGTGGATGGCCTACAAGGATGCGGTTGTGAGGAGTGCCCGATGAGCAAGCCTGTGGAGACTCCGACCGGTTTCGACGGCGAGGCGAACGTCGAAGAGGTCATGGAGGCGCTCAAGGACGTCGTTGACCCCGAGCTCGGCATCAACGTCGTGGACCTGGGCCTCATCTACGGCCTCAACCTCGACCCCGGCCCTGACGGCGGGCAGCCGGTGGCCACCATCGACATGACGCTGACCAGCGCGGCCTGCCCCCTGACCGACGTCATCGAGGACCAGGCGCACTCCGCGCTCGACGGCATGGTGTCCGACGTCAAGATCAACTGGGTCTGGCTGCCGCCATGGGGCCCGGACAAGATCACTGACGAGGGGCGTGAGCAGCTCCGTATGCTAGGCTTCAACGTCTGATCATTTTCGCTGTTACGGCTGGCGTAAGCGTCAGCCGTTTCAGCATGCCATCGAGGGTTTCGGAAGGTCCGGACCCATCCAGGGAATTTCCGATAACATCCCCGGCGTTGGTAACAGATGTACCTGACGCCTCATTGCGCGTCTCGCGCCGCCTGCGGCCGGCGCCGGTGCGTCCCCCTCACGTGTTGAGAATTGGCCCGCCCCGACGGCGGGCGCCCTGACCCCTGTACGGCCAGTGCCGTACGCCCCGGCTCGTCCTTTCGCAGAAGTGACGCGCCACTTCGACGGAAAGGCACGACTTTCGTGACCACGCTTGACGCTGTCATGCCCGCGTTCGACGAGACCGTCTCCGGCTCGGTGGACTCCGCCTCCGCGGACTCCCGCCCGGCGGACGCAGGCTCAGTGGACGCCGAGGCTGCGGGCTCCGGCTCGCGCCAGGCCGCTCCCGAGCGGGGCCCGTCCGAGTTCGAGCTGCTCGGCCTGCCCAAGCCGCTCATCACCGGACTGGCCAAGCAGGGCATCGACAGCCCGTTCCCCATTCAGAGCGCGACCATCCCCGACGTGCTCGCCGGCAACGACGTGCTCGGCCGCGGCCAGACCGGCTCCGGCAAGACGCTCGCGTTCGGACTGCCCACCATGGCCCGCCTCGCGGGCGTGAGGCCGGCCCCCGGCCACCCGCGCGCGATGATCCTCGTACCCACCCGCGAGCTCGCCCTCCAGGTGCACGACGCCCTTGAGCCGCTCGGCCGCGGCCTGGGCCTGCGCATGAAGGTCGTCGTGGGCGGCATGTCCATGGGCAAGCAGATCGAGGCGCTGCGGCGCGGCGTCGACATCGTCATCGCCACCCCCGGCCGCCTGGGCGACCTGATCCGGCAGGGCGAGTGCTCGCTCTCCGACGTCGAGGTCAGCGTCCTGGACGAGGCCGACCACATGTGCGACCTCGGCTTCTTCCCCGTCGTGACCGACCTGCTCGCGCAGACGCCCACCGACGGGCAGCGGCTGCTGTTCTCGGCCACGCTCGACGGCGACGTCGACAAGCTGGTGCAGCGCTTCCTCAAGGACCCGATCACCCACTCCGTGGCCCCGGCGACCTCGCCGGTCGACACCATGGAGCACCACGTGATGCAGGTCACGCGTGACGAGAAGTTCGACGTCATCGCCGAGATCGCCAACCGCGAGGGCCGTACGATCATCTTCGTCCGCACCCAGCACGGCGTCGACCGGCTCTGCAAGCAGCTGGCCAGGGTCGGCGTCAAGGCGGGCGGCCTGCACGGCGGCAAGCGCCAGAACCAGCGCACCCGCATCCTCGCCGAGTTCCGCGAGGGCGCCGTCAACGTGCTCGTCTGCACCGACGTCGCGGCGCGCGGCATCCACGTCGACAACATCAGCCTGGTGCTGCACGTGGACCCGCCGCAGGACCACAAGAGCTACCTGCACCGGGGCGGCCGCACGGCCCGCGCCGGGGAGAAGGGCACCGTGGTCACGCTGGTGCTGCCCAGCGAGCGCCGCTCCACCGACGCGCTCACCCGGCGCGCCGGGATCCACCCGTTCCGGCTGAAGGCCACGCCCGGCCACCCGCGGGTGGCCGAGGTGACCGGCGCCCGCATGCCGAGCGGCGAGGCCATCCCGGTCTGGGAGCCGGACGAACGGAAGAGCGGCGGGGGGGGGAAGAGGGGTTGGCCCAAGGTGTAGATCACGGGGGGCGCCG
>NZ_JBFANV010000097.1:0-38739 GCF_040674955.1 Nonomuraea sp. NPDC049695
GCGGTCGGCGTTGCCGAAGCTGAACTGGCCCCGGTTCGGCTCGGTGGCGTCGATCTTCATCTCGTTCTCGGCCGTCACCATGTTGAACTCGCGGCCGGCGATCGTGGTGTACTGCGAGTCGCCGAGCTTGAACGCGGCGATGGCGGTGCCGAAGTACCGCCCGCTCTGCGCGGCCGCCGCACCGAGCGTGCTCGCCGCGGCATCGGCGCGAAGCGGCGCCACCAGCGCCATGACCACGGTCATCACACCGAGAGCGCCGACGATCAGGGGCCAGCGTAAGCCGCTGAAGGTCCGTCTGGTTCCAGGCGGGGGTATGGCGTTTGCGCTCATGCCTGAGCCTCCATAACTGACATCACGGGAAACGGGAACACGTGGATACACGGGAGACCGCTTGGTGACTCAGTGTGGAAATCAGTCCGAAACATGTCAAGACAGATGTAAAAAGTTTCGGACTCATCCCGCCGCCCTATTGGAGCTCCATCCGCCCTAGCCATGGACACTGCGCTCCGAAACTTTCGACGACGCGTGCCACACGGGCGGCAGGTCATGAAAGTTTCATATCCTTACCGAGCCGGCGGGACGGGGCCCGTCGAGTCGCGGACGCTGAGGGTAGTCGCCAGCTGGAGGTGCCGGGAGGCGGGCTGGACGCCGTCCGCCATGCCGAGGACGGTCTCGACGGCCATCCGGCCCATGCCGACGAGAGGCTGCCGGACGGACGTGAGCCGGGGCGTGGTCCACTGGGTCTGCGGCGTGTCGTCGAACCCGGTGACCGACAGCTCGCCCGGTACGGTGATGTGCAGCTCCTTGGCCGCGGCGAGGACCCCGACGGCGATCTCGTCGTTGCCCGCGACGATCGCGGTCGGCCGCTCGTCGAGCGCGAGGAGGTCATGGCCGTGCCGCTGCCCGGCCTCGACGGAGAATGCCTCCTGGCGGATCAGTGCCCGGTCCGGCGTGACGCCGGCCGAGTCGAGCGCGGCCTGGTAGCCGTGGAAGCGTTCCAGCGAGGGGGCCGAGCCCAGCGGGCCGCCGATCCAGGCGATCCTGCGGTGGCCGAGCTTGATGACGTGCTCGGTCGCCGAGCGGCCGCCCGCCCAGTTGGTGGAGCCGATGCTGACGAGACGCGATTCGGTCGTGTCGATCGGATCGATCGACACGATGGGCACCTCGAGCTCCTCCGCGGCGAGGAGCACTGAGTCGGGCACGGCGACGGCGAGCGCGATGACACCGACGACACCGGACGCCTTCTGCTCCTCCATCCAGGCGAGGGCCGCCGTACGGCTCGTGCTGATCGGCTCGTCGAGCGGCAGGCGAAGGAGCAGCTCGGCCTGCGCGGCGGTCGCGGCCGTGAGGATCCCTTGGAGCACCGTCCCGGCATAACGGGACTCCACGATGTCCAGCACAGTGACGAGAGTCCGGTCCCGGGTTCGCTCATGTCGCACCGCCGTCGGCATGTAGCCGATCTCGGCCATGACCTTGAGGACGTGCTCACGCGTGCTCGCCCCCACATCGCTCCGCCCGTTGAGGACCTTCGAGGCGGTCGCCGGCGAGACGCCGGCCAGTCGGGCGACGTCCGCCAAGGTGGCTCGCTCGGAACGGCCTCGCCGTGGCATCAGGGCTCCCTTCGGACTTCGAAACTATTTCGAATCTACCACGAATCCTTTCCGCTAGCTGCCGCCAGGCATTGCCGCTTGTCCGCCCGTTGACACGGGAGAGAAGCACCACCTAGTGTCCTGCCAGCGCCGAATAGGTTGCGAAATATTTTCGAAAGCATCCCCAGTACGAGAGGAGAGGCTCAATGCGGCTCTCCCACAAGGCAAGGCTCCTTTCCGCGGCACTCGTGCCGATGTTCGCGCTGACCGCCTGCTCGGGCGGCGCGGGCGGCGGCAGCGCATCCGGCGGCGGCGGTGACGGACAGGTGAAGCTGACGGTCTGGAGCTGGGACGGCACCGTGGAGCGGGCCGTTCCCGGCTTCCAGGCCGCGAACCCGAACATCAAGGTGGAGGTCGTCAACGCGGGCTCGTCCCAGGACGAGTACAAGGCGCTCGACAACGCCATCCAGGCCGGTTCCGGGGTACCTGACCTCGTGATGTTCGAGTACTTCGCCATCCCCTACTTCGCCATTCCCGGCAAGCTCGCCGACCTCGGAGCGTTCGGCGTCGACACCATCAAGAAGGACTACGTCCAGGCCGCGTGGAGCGATGTGACGGTCAACGGCAAGGTCTACGCGCTACCGTCCGATTACGGGCCGTCGGCGATGTTCTACAACACGGCCACGCTCAAGAAGGCCGGCGTCGACAAGGCCCCGGCCACGTGGGACGAGTACTACGAGGCCGCCAAGAAGGTTCGCGCGCTGGGCGGCGACCACTACATCGCCCAGGACACGGGAGACCTCTTCTTCCTGCTCTCGCTCATCTGGCAGGCAGGCGGCCGCCCGTTCAAGGTGAACGGCAACAAGGTGCACATCGACTTCACCGACGAGGGCACGACCAAGGCCGTGGCCTTCTGGCAGAAGATGCTCGACGAAGGCCTGGTCAACACCAAGATCACGGGGTGGTCCGACGACTGGAACCGGGTGCTCAACGACGGAGCCCTCGCCACCCAGACCATGGGCGGCTGGCTGACCTCGACGCTGCCCGAGCGCGCACCGAAGGCCGCCGGTGACTTCAGAGTCGCCCTGATGCCGCAGTGGAAGCAGGGAGACAAGGTCGGAGCGGAGAACGGCGGAAGCTCCTTCGGCATCCCGGCCGCGGCCGGGCACAAGGACGCGGCCTTCAAGTTCCTCGAGTACTTCACGCACGGCGGCGGCCTCTCCTCCCGCGTCGACGCGGGCGCCTTCGTGCCGAACACGCCGGTGCTGGAGAGCGAGGCGTTCCAGAGCAAGGCCGGCAAGTACTTCGGCGACCAGAAGGTCGGTGCCGTGCTGGCCGAGGCCTCGGAGATCGTCGCGAGCGGCTGGCAGTACCCGCCGTTCTTCGAGTGGGCCCGCTCGATCTACGGCGACATCGCATCGCCGTTCTACACCACGGGCAAGAGCTCGCTCGCCGCGATCCTCGAGCAGTGGAAGCAGCGCTGCATCCAGTACGGCAACGAGCAGGGCTTCGAGGTGAGCTAGCAGGTGAAGCCGACCCGCAAGCGCCGCAGGTCGCCGATCGGACTGGCGTTCATCGCGCCCTTCGGCGCGCTGTTCACGCTCGTGTTCATCGTGCCCATCCTGTACGCGGCCTACCTCAGCCTCTTCCAGGACAAGCTCATCGGGGGCAACACGTTCGTCGGATTCGCCAACTACGGCAAGCTGTTCCAGGATCCGCAGTTCTGGGACGGGGTGGGACGCGTCTTCCGGTTCACGCTCGTCCAGGTGCCGATCATGCTGATCTTCGCCATGGCGCTGGCGCTGGCGCTGGACTCCATGCGCGTGCACGGCGTCAGGTTCATGCGGGTGACGATCTTCCTCCCGTACGCGGTGCCGGCGATCGTGTCGACGCTCATGTGGGGATTCCTGCTGGGCGTCAAGTACGGCCTGTTCGGCAGCCTCAACGACGCTCTGGGGACCGACCTCGATCCCTTCGCCCCCGATACCACGCTCATCTCCATCGGGCTGATGGTGACGTGGGCGTTCACCGGCTTCAACATGCTCATCTTCTACGCCGCGCTCAAGGCCGTCCCGCGCGAACTGTACGAGGCGGCCGCGATCGACGGGGCGAACGAGTTCCAGATCGTCCGCGCGATCAAGCTGCCGGCACTTCGCGGATCCCTGGTCGTCACGATCATCTTCTCCATCATCGGCACGTTCCAGATGTTCAACGAACCGCAGATCCTGCCCTCGATGGTGGCCAACAGCGGCGTCACCACCTTCTACACGCCCAACCTGTACGCCTACAACCTGGCGTTCACCGGGTCCCAGCAGGGCTATGCGGCAGCACTCGCACTCGTCATGGCAGCCATCACGATCGCCGTCGCCTACGCCGTCCAGATCAGAGGGTTGAGGAATGCGCCCGATCAGTAGCCGCCGGCTCCACACGGTGGAGAATCCCAAGAAGAGTACGACTCTCACCCTGATGACCGTGCTGTTCACCCTGTACTGCCTGCTGCCCCTCGTGTGGCTGGTCATCAACGCGACCAAGTCGCAGGCCGACTTCGTGTCGTCGTTCGGGCTCGCACCCGGTCGCGAGTTCGCCCTGTGGGACAACATCGTGCAGGTGTTCAGCTACCAGGACGGCATCTTCTCGCGGTGGCTGCTCAACACCGTGCTCTACGTCGTCGTGGGCGCGACCGTGTCGACCTTCCTGGCCGCCCTCGGCGGGTACGCCCTGGCGAAACTCGACTTCAGAGGGAAGCGGGTGTTCCTCTTCGTCGTGCTGGGATCGATCTCGGTCCCCGGCATCGCCCTGGCGATCCCGCAGTTCCTGCTGTTCGCGCACATCGGCATGACGAACACCCCGTGGGCGATTCTCATCCCGTCCTTCATCAACCCGTTCGGGTTGTATCTGATGTGGGTGTTCACGGCCGAAGCCGTGCCGACCGGCCTGCTCGAGGCCGCGAAGATCGACGGCGCCGGGGAGTTCAGGACCTTTCTCCAGATCGCGCTCCCGCTGCTCACGCCGGCCGGCGTGACGGTCCTGCTCTTCTCGTTCGTGTCGATCTGGAACAACTACTTCCTGCCGCTGATCATGCTCAAGGATCCCGCCTGGTATCCGCTGACCGTCGGCATCAACCAGTGGAACAAGCTGGGCTCGACGGCGGGGAACGGCGCCCTCGTCCAGAATCTCGTGATCACGTCCGCGCTGCTGACGATCGTCCCGTTGATCATCGCGTTTCTCAGCCTGCAGCGGTACTGGCAGTCGGGCCTGTCGCTGGGCGCCGTCAAGGGCTAGACCCATTCCCATCCCCATGAACGATTTCGTGAAGAGAAGTGAGGCCATGAAGAGCGAGCCCCGGTTCCGGATCGACGGCGAGCTGCGTGACGAGAGTGCGCTCCCGCATGTCTGGAGCAGGTGTGTCGGCGCCGGACGGGCGAACGAGGCGCTGCGCGCGGACTGGCGACAGCAATTCACCGAGGCCGTCGCCGCATGCGGATTCCAGTACGTCCGCTTTCACGGCGTCTTCCACGACGACATGTTCGTGTACCGGGAGAGTTACGGCGGCGGTTTCGGCCCGGACGCGCCCCTGCCCTCGCCCGTGCACACCTTCAGCTATGTCGACAAGGTGTTCGACTTCATCGTGGACTGCGGCGTCCGGCCCTTCGTCGAGCTGGGCTTCATGCCGCGCGAGCTGGCGACGGTGACGGAGACGGTGTTCTGGTGGGGCGCCCACTGCAGCCCGCCCAAGGACATGGCGCGCTGGGTCGAGCTGGTCACGAGGTCGGTCGAGCACTGGATCGACCGGTACGGCCTCGACGAGGTGCGGGAGTGGCGCTTCGAGGTGTGGAACGAGCCGAACCTCGTCCCCCACTTCTGGACCGGCACGAAAACCGAGTACTTCGAGCTCTACGAGCACACCGTGCGGGCGATCAAGAAGATCGATCCCGCCCTGAAGGTAGGCGGGCCGGCGACGAGCGTCTTCGTGCCCGACGACCGCTACCAGGGCGAGACCGAGAACCGCTCCGCGACGCTCGCAACGGCTGCCGCGACCGACGTGGACGCGCTCGACTGGCGCCCGGTGTGGATCGAGGACTTCATCGCCTGGTGCGCGGAGCGCGACCTGCCGATCGACTTCGTCTCGACCCATCTCTACCCCACCGACTTCGCGTACGGCGCCAACGGCGAGGCCGTGCACATCACCCGGTACGCCGACGCCACGTTCGACGACCTGACCCTCCTGCGCAAGCTCGTGCAGAACAGCCCATATCCCGAGGCGGAGATCCACATCACCGAATGGTCGACGTCGCCGTCGGCCCGCGACTTCATCCACGACACGCTGTTCGCGGCGACCTCCATCACGCGGTCGTACCTGAAGTGCGCCACCCTCGCCGACTCGATCTCCTACTGGACCTTCACGGACGTGTTCGAGGAGGGAGGCGCCGGGATGGGGCCGTTTCACGGCGGATTCGGCCTGGTGAACGAGGGCGGCATCCACAAGCCCACGTTCCACGCGTTCACGATGCTGGAACGGCTCGGCGACCGACTGCTCCTCGCGACGTCCGACGGGGTCGTGACCCGTGACAGCCGGACGTCGGCGATGTCCGCGGTGTTCTTCAACTATCCCGAGGACATGGGCATGAGGGGTGTCCGCTCGGAGAACACGTACCCGGCGACACGCGCGCTGGCCGAGATGGGGCCGAGCCGGACGATCCGCCACTCGATCGGCGGGCTGGAGCCGGGCACCACGTTCCTCGTCGAGATCATGGACTGGGAGCACGGGAACGCCGCCGAGGCCTGGTACCGGCTCGGGTCCCCCCTCAACCCGTCCCGGGCCGAGAGCGAGTACCTGAGCGCAGTCGCCGACTCGCTCCTCAGGTTCACGCTGACCGTGCCCGACACCGGTGTGCTGAACCTCGACGTCGAACTCGCGCCCTGGGCCGTGATGTCGTTGCGGCAGTCGGCATGACCGCGGGAAGTCAGCCCGTGACGATGGACGCCGATGTTCCGCTCAACGTCAGCGTGAGTATCGGCGCGATGGTGCCGCCGAAGTCGGCCCGCGCACGCACGGCCTCCGCCTGCCGAAGATCCATGCCTGGACCTGATCGGTAGTTGGCGAAGCTCACCACCCGGAGGTCGGGCAGCACCAGCCACGCGTAGGCCTGATCAGGTTGGCGTGACGGGTTCCGGATCACGAGTCCGGAGCCGTTGAGCGGCTCGTACGGTCCTGCCAGGGCGGGCGCGACGAAGCCGTACAGCCCCGTGGGCGCGCGATCGGCGGGGTGGAAGGTGTGGCGCTGCGTGCAGAAGAACAGGTAGTACCGCGACCGGTGGACGATGACGTGCGGCCGTTCCAGCTCATGGTTGACGCCGTCCGCCACGATGAGGGGAGGGAGCAGGGACCAGGCGCCGGCCCGTGCCTCGGCCGGCGCGATCGCGCCGTTGAATCGGTCGCCCGAGGCGACGGACGCGGCGATGAGCAGGTACTCGCGCCCGTCGGCCGGGTCGCGGAACCAGCCAGGATCGCGAAAGGCCCTGATCTGTCCCGGCGCCCCGGTGACCTCCTCGGCCGGCAGGTACACGCTGCCGTCGGAGCGGAGGATCTCCCGGTGCTCGGACTCGTGTTCCAGCGAGATCCGGCCATTGGTCCGAGCACTGTCGGCGATCAGGCTGAGGCGCGTCTCGGCGACGCTCTGTCGGAATGTCGGGCGCGCTTCGCCTCTCTGCCCGGCGGCCGTGTAGAACACCGACACGGATCCGTCGGGTCTGCGGACCGCCGATCCCGACCACTCGCGGCTGCCCGGCGAGGCGCCGTCGGAGAACGCGTGCCCCAGATCCGTCCAGCCGTCACCGTTCCTGGCGAGCAGGCGGATGCGGGCCCGGCCGTGGCGCTCCTCGGGGTGGCCGAGGGACGGAGCCGACAGCGCCATCCACACCTCGTGGCCGCCGATCACGCAGGTCGAGCCGTCCTCCTCCTGTACGGGCCACAGGTCCCACAGGTCGTGGCCCGGCAGGATCCGGGGGACCGCCACGGGATGGAAGACGGGCGCCGTGGTCGTGGCGCTCCCGGCGAGCAGATCGAGATGGCTGGGCGTCCAGTATGACGTCGTGCTCATCCCGTCAGCCCTTCAAGGAGCCTTGGAGCAGGGCCTTGACGAAGTGCCGCTGGAAGATGAGGAAGATCGCGAGCGTGGGCGCCAGGATCAGCAGCGACCCGGCGCACAGCAGCGGGATGTCGGTCCCCCACTGCCCCTGGAAGGCTCCGAGCGCGCCGGACATCGTCCGCTTGGCGGGGTCGTCGACCAGGACGATGGCCAGCAGGAACTGGTTCCAGGTCCACAGGAACAGCAGGATGCCCAGCGACGAGATCGCCGGCATGGCCAGGGGGACGTGGATGCGCCGGAACAGCTGCCACACGTTGGCGCCGTCCATCCGCGCGCTCTCGGACAGCTCCTCCGGCATGTTGACGAAGTGCGCGCGCATCCAGAAGACGCTGAACGGCATGAACAGGCCGATGAGCGGCAGGATGATCGCCCAGCGGGTGTTCAGCAGCCCCATGTCGCGGATCTGGTAGTACAGCGGCGTGATGATGCCCTCGAAGGGAAGGGTCAGGCCGAGCACGAACAGCAGGAAGACCAGGCGGCCGCCGAGCACGCGCAGGTGCCCGATGGCGAAGCCGGCCATCGTGCCCAGCAGGATCGAGATCGGCACCACGCCCAGCACGATGAGCACGCTCGACAGCAGCAGCTCCCCCATGTTCGCGGCCTCGAAGGCCCGCAGGAAGTTGCCCCACTGCGGGTCACCCGGCCAGGCCAGCCCGGCCGGGTACGTGCCCGAGGGGTGCAGGGCGGTGACGAACAGGCTGAGGAACGGCAGGATCGTGACCGCCATCATGAGGACGAGCAGCAGCCTGCCGGTCCAGGCCTCCCGCCATGAGGTGATCATCGCTTGCCGTCCTTGGCGAACCACTGGATGGGGAGGGCGCAGGCGATCACCAGGACCATGAGCACCACGGCCAGGGCCGAGGCCATGCCCACCTGCCGTTCGGAGAAGGCCAGGTAGAAGATCTGCAGGCCAGGCACCATGGTCGTGTTGCCAGGACCGCCCTGGGTGGAGATGTAGATGATGTCGAAGCTCGCCAGGGCCGCGATCACGGTGACGGTGACGCAGACCGCGATCTCCTGCCGCAGGCTGGGGACGGTGATGGAGGCGAACTCCCGCCACGCGCCGGCGCCGTCGAGCCGGGCGGCCTCGTACAGGGCCGGGTCGATCTTGCTCATGCCGGCCAGGAGCAGGAGCGTGCAGAGGCCGAGGAGCACCCACGCGCCGATCATCCCGACCGCCGGCAGGGCGGTGGAGAGGTCACCCAGCCAGGCGCGGGTCACGCCACCGAGCCCGAGGAGGGAGAGGAACTGGTTGACGACTCCGGTGGACGACAGCAGCCAGCTCCAGGCGATGCCGGCCGCGACGAGCGGGATGACCTGCGGCAGGAACAGCACGGTACGCGCCACCAGGGCGAGCCGGCTCTGGGCGATGCGCCGGATGGTCGCGGCGATCGCCAGGCCGAGCAGGACCGGGATCGCGCTGAAGAACACGATCAGCTTGACGGCGTTGATCAGCGAGTCGTACAGGTCGGGGTCGGTGAAGACCTTCCCGTAGTTGGCCAGCCCCACCCACGTGGACGGGCCGATGCCGTCCCACCGGTAGAGCGAGTACTGGAACGTCAGGGCGATCGGGCGCAGGACGAAGACCGCGTAGAAGGCGAGCGCCGGGACGACGAACAGCCAGCCGGCCCATCCGCGCGTCTTCGCCGTGGCCACCCGTCTGTGCGCGGGCCGGCCGGGAACGGGCGGCGTCATGGATGCTCAGTTCCCCTCGATCTGGCGCGCGTAGTCGGCCTGGACCGCCTTCAGCAGCCCTTGCGGCGTCTGCTGCCCGGCGACCAGCTTCTGCAGCTGCGGGGTCCAGCTCTTGGCGTAGATGGCACCGGTGGCGTTGGCGATGAAGTCCATCGCGCCGTTGTCCTTGGCGATGTCCGCCCCGGCCGCGAGTGTGCCGGCGGTGACGGTGCCGGACTTCACGGCGGGCATGTACGCGTCGGCCGGCCCCATCGGGTGCGATCCGCCGACCTCGACGCCGATCTCGCGGGCCCGCTTGTCGGTCGCCACCCAGTTGAGGAAGAAGGCGGCGCAGTCGGCGTTCTTGGCGTTCGCGGCGATGCCGAAGGTGAGGGGCGCCGACATCGCGGCCCGCTTGCCGCCCTGCTGCGCCGGGGGCATCAGTGTGAAGCCGGCGTTGCCCGGCATCTGCTTGTCGAGGTTGCCCGACTCCCAGTCGCCGTTGAACATGAACAGGCCCTTGCCGCCGATGAAGCGGCTCATCATCGTCGCGTAGTCGACGGCGTTGACGTCCTTCTGGAAGTAGCCGGCCTTGATCCACCGTTCCAGGTGCTGGGCGGCCTGCAGGTTCGCCGGGGTCTCGATGCCGGCCCCGGGCTTGTTGAAGATCCAGTCGTTGATCGGGGCGGTCGGGCCGTAGGCGGCCATGAGGTTCTGCAGCGGGAAGGCCAGGCCGCCGGTGGCTCCGCCGTTGAACTGCACGATGGGCGTGAGGCCCGCGTTCTTGGCCTTGGCCAGCACCGCGTCGAGCTCCGCCAGCGTGGCGGGCGGCGCGGACATGCCGACCTGCTCGGCGAGTTTCCTGTTGTAGAACAGGCCGGTCATGCTGAAGTTGAGGCCGAGGGCGTACAGCGATCCCTCACCGCGCGGCCGGCCGCCCGGCCCCAGCCGCAGCTGCTCCAGCTGCGAGGCCGGCCACTTGTCCCAGCCGAAGACGCGGGCGTAGCCGTCCAGGTTCTTCAGCAGGTTGTCCTTGACCAGCTCGGAGACCTGGGGAAGGCGCATCAGGTCGGGCGGGTTGTCCGCCAGCACGCGCGGGGCGTTCTGGGTGATCACCGCGAACTGGTCCTCGCGGATGTTCCACGTGACGTTGGGGTGCTGCTTGGTGAACTCGGTGGTCAGGGCCTTGGGCAGTGGGAAGCCGGTCTCGAAGTAGCCGTTCATGGTGATCGGCGACGTGCCGCAGGTGGGCGGCGCGGACACGGATGACGTGCCGGTGGCCTGAGGCTGCGGGCTGTCGCTGCCGGGAGCCGAGCAGGCGGCGGCCAATGTCCCCACGGCGATCGCAATCGCGGCCCCGGCCCTGCCGGAACGTACTCGGCGAGCCATGTGCATCTCCTCTGCTGCCTGGGACGATCGGCACCGGGCTGACGTCCCCATTTCCGTTGCTAAATCGGGTTAGCGCCCGATAGTCTCACTGCGCGCGTCGTACGATGTCAACCCCCCGTAACACACTCTTGACGATCGGAGGTTCTGGGTGAGCCCACGACGGGTCACGCTGGCCGACGTGGCCAAGGCCGCCGGTGTCTCCCGCCCCACCGCCTCGCTGGTGCTGTCCGGCCGCGGGCGTGAGCTGCGGATCTCTCAGGACGTCGAGCAGCGGGTCCTGCGCGCCGCCGACGAGTTGCAGTACCGGCCCAACATCGTCTCCGTGGGCCTGCGTACGGGCACCTCCCGGACGATCGGCTTCGTCTCCGACACGGTCGCCACCTCACGGCTGGCCGGCGACATGATCAAGGGGGCGCTGGAGGCCGCCCGGGACCGCGGCTTCATGCTCTTCATCGGCGAGACGGAGGGCGACGCCGGGCTCGAACGCCTCCTGCTCCAGGCCATGCACGACCGGCAGGTCGACGGGCTCATCCTGGCCTCGATGTTCACCAGGACCATCAAGGTCCCCAAGAGCATCACGGCCGCGCCGGCCGTCCTGCTCAACGCACTGCCCAAGCAGCCCACGCCCCTGCCCGCCATCCTCCCCGACGAGGTCGAGGCCGGCCGCATCGCGGCCCGCGCCCTGCTCGACGCCGGCCACCGCGACGGCATCTACCTGATCGGCGCCGGCCCGCGCATGCGCGACGTGCCCCCGGAGAGCGTCGCCGCGGTGGAACGGCTCGTCGGCATCCGGGAGGCGCTCGGCGAGGCAGGCGTCAAGGTGGCGGGCGGCCGCGTCTGCCCCGACTGGCAGCCGGAACACGGCCTCGACGCGACGCGGGAGCTCCTGCGGACCGTACGTCCGCGGGCGCTGATCTGCTTCAACGACCGCATCGCCATGGGCGCCTACCAGGCGCTCGACGATGCCGGGCTCAAGGTGCCCGCAGACGTCTCCGTCGTCTCCTTCGACGACCACCCCATCGCCTCATGGATCCGGCCCAAGCTGACCACCGTGGCGCTGCCCCACTACGAACTCGGCCGCAAGGCCGTCGACGTGCTGTTCGCGGAGATCGACCGCGACCACGCCGCGCCCGACCGGAAGGGGGACGTGCACCGGGTGCCGATGCCCCTGCGCAGCCGCGAGTCCGTCGCGCCGCCGGACGCCGCGGAATCCGCCGGCTGAACGTCGGCCTGTCCCGCACGGAACGCACGCCGTGCGGGACACCTTCACCCCTGTGGCGCGGGGACAGGCCAGACCCGGGGGCGCGGATCTGGCGCAAGGCGCGGGTCAGGGGCGTAGGGCGCGGGCGCACGCCGTGAGGCCCTCGGCCAGCGTCTTGCGCGCGGGGTCGTCGACCTCGGCGAACATCACCGCCTCGACCTCGTCGACGGAGCGGTCGCAGCGCCGCAGGGTGGACAGGCCCTCGCGGGTGAGACGGGCCCGCAGCACACGGCCCGCGCCGGGCTGCGGGTCCCGGCGGATCAGGCCGCGTCGTTCGAGGTCCCGGATGACGAGGCTCATCGCCTGCGGCGTGACGAAGGCGATGCGTGCCAGGTCCGCCGAGGACGGCCCGTCGCGCAACCGCAGTTCGCTGAGCGCCATGTACTCGGTCGTCGTGACGCCGTGCCGGGCGAGGGCTTCGTCCAGGCGGCTGCGGATGTAGCGCTCCAGCCGGAACACCAGATAGCTCACCCGCGGCGTCGGGGGGTCGGGCGGGACGGCCGGGGAGATCACGCGGTCGGTCACCGGGAGACGATATCGCGCCTTCGCCGCGCTGAAAGTTTCCCGCCGCCCTTATCAAGCAGCTTGATAACAAGTTGCTTGATATGCAGCGGAAATGCAGTTTTGCGCGATCTCCCCGCCACAACCCCGCGCAGGCGAGACGTTGACGGCCGTTCGGGGCGGCTCCTATGGTCCAGCAGCTACGTCGATGCGGCCGCGCGCCGACGCCGCCGCACCCCCGATACCGGCAGAGGAGGGCGAATGAAACGACTGACCGCGTTGACGGCCGGCGTCTGCGCCGCGGTGCTGTGCGCCGTCATGATGACCGCGACACTCCCGCACCAGGCCGCCGCGGCCACCTTGACCGAGGTGACCGGCTTCGGCGCCAACCCCGGCAATCTGCGCATGCACGTGTACGTGCCGGACAACCGCCCGGCACACCCGGCGATCGTCCTGGCCATGCACGGTTGCGGCGGATCGGGCCCCGGCCTCTACTCCGGTTCGGAGTTCGCCTCCCTCGCCGACCGGTACGGCTTCATCGTCATCTACCCGTCGGCCTCCAAGAAGGGCAACTGCTTCGACTCCTGGTCGGCCGAGTCCCACGTGCGGGGCGGCGGCAGTGACCCGGTCTCACTCATGTCGATGATCACATACTCCCTGCAGCGCTACGGCGGCGACGCCGACCGCGTGTACGTCACCGGCACCTCGGCCGGAGGCATGGAGACCAACATCATGCTCGGCAACTACCCGGACGTCTTCAAGGCCGGTGCCGTGTTCATGGGTGTGCCGCACAGTTGCTTCGCGAACGAGGGCGACTACATCCCCTCACCGGGCGCCAGCGACTGCGCCTCCGGACGCGTCAGCAAGAGCCCGCAGCAGTGGGGAGACCTGGTCCGCGCCGCCTACCCCGGATACACCGGCGCCCGGCCGCGCGTGCAGCTCTGGCACGGCACGAACGACACCCTTGTCTACTACGCCCTGCTCCAGCAGGAGATCGACCAGTGGACGAACGTCTTCGGCCTGAGCCAGACGCCCACCGGCACCGACGCTCCCCAGGCCAACTGGAATCGCCGCCGCTACGCCGACTCCACCGGAACGGTCAAGGTCGAGGCGTACAGCATCCAGGGCGCCGGGCACAGCCTGCCCATGAGCGGCATGGCCGCCGCGGCCGTCCAGTTCTTCGGCCTCACCGGCGGCGGCCCCACCAGCACGCCGACTCCCCCGGCCGGCGCCTGCCGGGTCACGTACACGCCCAACTCCTGGAACAACGGCTTCACCGCCGCCGTCACCATCGCCAACACCGGCACGGCCGCCGTCAACGGATGGACGCTCACCTGGACCTGGCCGGGCAACCAGCAGATCACCAACTCCTGGAACGCCACCGTCAGCCAGCAAGGCGCGCAGGCCACCGCGCGCAGCGCCCCCTACAACGCGACCATCGCCGCCGGAGCCGCCGTCACTTTCGGCTTCCAGGCCACCTACAGCGGCACGAACCCCGCTCCGACGCAATTCGCCCTCAACGGCACGGCGTGCGCCCTCGCCGCCTAGCGTCGTACGTCTGGCCCATGGGTGCACCGCCACAGCGGTGCACCCACACGGCCTTTCCTGACGTCATCGCTCACCAACTGGAGCGCGCGCCTTCACCGTGGCCTCGCCCTGGTGGCCGCCTGGCCACGAGTCTGAGGGTGCGCCGGGTCAGGTGCGGGTCCAGCGCTGGTTGACGCCGCCGTTGCACGACCAGATGGTCAGCTTGGTGCCGTTGGCTGTGGCGTTGTTCGGCACGTCCAGGCACTTGTTCGCCCCCACGGCGGTGATGGTGCCGTCGGAGTTGAAGCGCCACTGCTGGTTGTCCTGACCGTTGCAGTCCCAGATGATGACATTGGTGCCGTCTGCGGTGCCCCGGTTGTACACATCCAGGCACTTGCCGCCGAAGACCCGCAACTCGCCGCTCGAGGTCTGCGTCCACTGCTGGTTGGCCTGGCCGCTGCAGTCGTAGATCTGCACCTGCGTGCCGTTGGTCTGCGAAGAGTTCGGGACGTCAAGACACTTGCCCGACCCCGCACCCCTGATCGCACCCGCGGGCGGGGGCGTGACGATGCCCCCTCCGGTCACGACGTACATGGCCGCCCCGTGTCCCGGGACGGACGCGCTGATCGTCCCGGACGAGGAGGACGTCGTGTGCGCCCACAGGTCGCGCACCGAGTACGAGGAAGCGGACCCCAGCCCCAGGGCGGAGGCCGTGGTGGAGACCGTCGAGGTGGAGGTGCCCCGGTTGAGCAGCACGACCGCGACCGAGCCGTTCGACATCGGCTTGCGCCAGACCTCCAGGTTGCCGTTGTCGCTGATCTTGTGGCCCTGCCTGCCGCCCCAGTCCTGGTTGACCGCGATGACCTCGGTGTTGGTGAGGATCGTGCGCGTGTCGGCGCTCATCGTGCGGATGTCGTTTCCGGCGATGAGCGGCGCGTTCAGCAACGACCACAGGCTGAAGTGCGCGCGACCCTCGGTCCCCGTCACGCCGCCGACGCCCACCTCCAGCATGTCGGGGTCGTTCCACCCGCCCGGACCCGAGTACGCGTCGAGCCCGACCTGCTGATCCAGGATGCCCGTGATCGAGTTCCAGTTCGCCGCTATGTCGCCGGTGTCCCGCCAGGAGTTGCCCACAGGCATCCCCCACGTCCACACGCTCTCCTGCCCCCAGTTGCACAGGCTGTACACGATCGGACGCCCGGTGGCGGCCAGCGCGTCCCGCATGGCCGTGTACCGCTGCTGCCCGTTCAGGCCCTGGTGGTCACCGCAGTTGTCGTACTTCAGGTAGTCGATCCCCCAGGACGCCCACAAGGCCGCGTCCCGCCGCTCGTTGCCCAGGCTGGCCGGGTACCCCGCGCACGTCGTGGTTCCGGCCGAGGAGTAGATGCCGAGCTTGAGCCCTTTGGAGTGGACGTAGTCGGCCAGGGCCTTGATGCCGTTGGGGAACTTCTGCGGATCCGGCACCAGGTCACCGTTGGAGTTGCGGCTCTTGGTGGACCAGCAGTCGTCGATGTTGACATAGGTGTAGCCCGCCGCCGCCATGCCACTGGAGACCATGGTGTCGGCCGTCTGACGGATCAGGCCGTCGTTGACGTTGCAGCCGAAGCTGTTCCAGTCGTTCCAGCCCATCTGGGGTGTGCGGGCCAGGCCGTTGTCCAGGGCGGCGGCCGGCGACGTCGCACCGCCGATCGCGGCGACGGAGCCGGCTGCCAGTACCGCCGCCAGTGCCAAGCCAAGAATTCTGCGCATCTGATTCCTCTGCCTACCGGGGTTCTGGAAGGTTCACCTGAGGGCTGGGGCGCTCTGCCCTCGCTCATTGCGGGCGGTCCCGTGCCAGGTCAGGTGCGGGTCCAGCGCTGGTTGGCGCCGCCGTTGCACGACCAGATCTGGAGTTTGACGCCGTTGGCGGTGGAGTAGTTCGGCACGTCCAGGCACTTGTTCGACCCCACGGCGGTGATGGTGCCGTCGGAGTTGAAGCGCCACTGCTGGTTGGCCTGGCCGTTGCAGTCCCAGATGATGACGTTGGTGCCGTCGGCGGTGCCCCGGGCGTAGACATCCAGGCACTTGCCGCCGAAGACCCGCAACTCACCGCTCGAGGTCTGCGTCCACTGCTGGTTGGCCTGGCCGTTGCAGTCCCAGATCTGCACCTGCGTGCCGTTGGTCTGCGAAGAGTTCGGGACGTCAAGGCACCTGCCCGACCCCACACCCCTGATCGCATGAGGAGTCGGGCCGGGGTTGCCGTCCCCCGGCTGGCCGATGCTGCCCGACACCGACTGAAGCGCGTCGTACCAGGCGGCGGCCATCTTGTCGTAGCCGCCGGCGGTGGGATGGATGCCGTCGATCAGGTCGGACGTGGTCAGCTTGCTGTGCATGTCGACCAGGTGGACATGTTTGCCGCTGTTCACCTTGCTCTGGACGATGCCGGGGATCGCCGCGTTGAAGGTGCGGCCGGCCGACTCCTGGCCGGAGTTGGAGAGCGGGATGATCGTCGCGACGAAGACGTCCGCGTCGGGCACGGCTGTGGTGATGTGGTCGATCAGCGTGGACAGCCGTTGCGGGGCACCGGACAGGTTGTAGTTCTGCAGGACGTCGTTGGTGCCGATGTGCAGCAGCACCGTGCGCGGTGTGTACGTACGCAGCCAGCCGGTGATGTTCGCGTCGATCTGGTCGATCCGCCACCCGGGATGGCCCTCATGATCGTGGTCCCCCAGGTTGCCGGGGCCGTTGAACTGCGACCCGACGAAGTCGACCGTGTAGCGGCCGGCGGCCAGGCGCTGCCATAACCCGATCCGGTACCCGCCTGGCACCTGCGTGCCCTCGGTGATCGAGTCGCCCAGCGGCATGACCCGTACCCCGCCGTTGGACTCCGCGACGGCGGTCCCCGCGCCCATCGCCGTACTCGCCACCACCAACGCCACGGCCATCAGTGCGGCGGCGCACCATCGTCCCCACCTACGCATGCGGCGGTCAGGGAACAGGTCGAATCGAGTAGCAATGTCTGCGCCAACACGCTTGCGCTGCGGCCCGGCTGTTGTGGACACGAGGACCTCCTTCGGATGCTGAGTGGTTGCCGTATCCGGGCCCACGGCGGGCACGGTCGGGGCTGACCCGACTCGGCATGCCGACGGCGCCCTCATCTCGTCTGTTAGCGTTAACATCGCTGCGGCGAATCCGGTTCTCCTTCCACACAGGCCTGCTGAGATGGTGTGTGGCCGGAGCAAACATGATGGGAGAGGGCCCGTCAAGAGCCCGCTCCCCTTGGTCACGGACCCGCCGCGCACCGAAGCGGCCTGATCAGTGCTGACCGGACGCCGTCGCACTGTCGCGGCGCGGCGAGGTGATGAAACGTTCATCCCGTGGCGGCGCGGCATGACCGGGACGCACCAGCGCACGGGCTGCTGAGCGCCGACCATCTCATCGAATCGATTCGCTCAGAGCCTTGACATGTTTCGCCGTTGGTTTCCACACTGAGCCGGTCACCCCGCGACGGCGGTGCGGCGTTCCCTGGGTTTCTCCCGCCCCCCACCACTTCGGACCGGAAGCTTGCCGCCATCCGTGGGCCGGCAAGGGCACCGCCACCAGCCCCGCTCGACCTGCCCCGCCCCTCCGTGACCAAGGAGTCGCATATGGACGTCCCACACAGAAGCCGCCGCGGGATCGCCGCCTTACTTGCCGCAGGCGCACTCGTCGCCGGCCCCGTCATGACGGCCGCCACGCCGGCCCTGGCCGCGGACCAGGCCATCACCGTCGACTTCTCCGCCGGTGGCGGCTCGCCGACCTACCGCGCCTCCGGGTGGATCTACGGCATGACCGAGAACGCGTCGGCGCCGCCGGACAACTTCTACACCGATGTGAAGTTCCGGTATATGCGCGCCGGCGGGGCGCAGCTCGACAGCCCGGGCGGGTGGGTGTCGGGCAAGTACGACCGCCGATGGAACTCCACCCGCGCCCAGCTGCTGCGTACCCGATCGCTGGGCGGGGAGTTCATCCTGCTCGTCCATGACCTGTGGGGTGCCGACGGCTACCCGATCTCGCGCTTCCCCGGTGACAACGGCGACTGGACCGACTACGACAACTTCCTCACCCGTCTGATCAACGACGTGCGAGCGACGGGCGCCACCGTACAGTGGGACCTCTGGAACGAGCCCAACATCACCTTGTTCTGGAACCGTCCTCAGTCCCAGTACTTCGAGATGTGGCGGCGCGCCTACCAGCGCGTCCGTGCCGCGTTCCCGACGCATCTCATCGTCGGGCCGAGCTGCGCGTGCGTGCCCTCGACCACGAACTCGTTCTGGGGCCAGTACCTGGACTACGTCAAGGCCAACAACGTCGTCCCCGACATCATCAGCTGGCACTCCCTGCCCGGCGATCCGGTCGCCAACGTGGCGGCGGCCGACACCACGCTGAACTCCCGCGGCATCCCGCACCCGCGCCCGTACCAGATCAACGAGTACGGGGCGTCCAACGAGCAGAACCCCGGTGACGGATCCTGGTACATCGCCCGCCTGGAAAGGGCCGGCGCCGACGGCCTGCGCGCCAACTGGGCGGGCGGCGGCAACCTGCACAACGACCTCGCGAACTTGCTCGTCCGCAACTCGGCAGGCCAGTACCAGCCGAAGGGCGAATGGTGGGTCTACCGCTTCTACGGCTCTCAGACCGGCCAGATCGCGTCCGTCACCCCCAGCTCCTCCTACGACGCCTTCGCCACCAAGGCGGCCGGGACGGCCAAGATCCTGGTCGGCGGCGGCAGCACCACCGGCAACGTCGCCGTCAACCTGCGGCGCCTGGACGCCACGAGCGGCCTCGTGCAGAACAACCAGGTGAGAGTCGTCACCGAGCGCATCCCCTACAACGGCGGCGGCGCCGTCCAGGGCCCGGTCACCGTCCAGAACTCCGTGGTGACGCTGTCCGGCGACGGCACGACGGTCAACCTGCCGCACACCGCCATCGACGACACCTACACCATCACACTCCTGCCCCCCACGGACCCGGGCCCCGGCGGCGGCGGATCGACGTCGGTGTTGCGGAACGTCAACGCCGACCGGTGCCTGGACGTCCCGAACTCGAGCACCGTCAACGGCACCCAGCTCCAGCTCTGGGACTGCGGCGGCGGCAACAACCAGCAGTGGACCCTCACCTCGTCCAGGCAACTGCAGGTGTACGGCAACAAGTGCCTGGACGCCAAGGGGCAGGGCACCGGCAACGGCACCCAGGTGATCATCTGGGACTGCAACGGGCAGGCCAACCAGCAGTGGAACGTCAACAGCGACGGCTCCATCACCGGCGTGCAGTCCGGTCTCTGCATGGAGGCGAGCAACTTCGGGACCGCGAACGGAACGAAGGTGCAGCTGTGGTCCTGCACCGGCACGACCAGCCAGAAATGGACGAAGAGCTGAGATGAGAAGCATCGGGTGAACCTCGGCGAGATCGCCGGTCATCGTTCACGGTTCCTGGTCGCCGGCGACGACCAGGCCGGATTCGTACGCGAAAACGACGGCCTGCGCGCGGTCGCGCAGGCCCAGTTTCGTCAGCAGGTTGCTCACGTGGGTCTTGACCGTGTGCTCGGTGACCACCAGATCCGCGGCGATCTCGGCGTTGGATCGGCCGCGCGCGAGCAGCCGCAGCGTATCCATCTCCCGCTCGGTCAGCTCATCCAGTCGCTGCCGCAGCCGGGGCCGGGAACGTCCACGCCCGACGAACTCGGCGATCAGGCGCCGGGTGATCGCCGGGGCCAGCAGCGACTCCCCCTCCGCGACCAGGCGGACGGCGCGTACGAGGTCGTCGCGACGTACGTCCTTGAGCAGGAAGCCGCTGGCCCCGGCGCGCAGGGCGTCGTAGACGTACTGGTCGACGTCGAACATCGTCAGGACGAGCACCTTCGCGTCGGTTCTGCGGCACACCTGTGCGGTGGCCTCGACGCCGTCCACGCCGGGCATGCGGATGTCCATGAGCACGACGTCCGGCTCCAGTTCGATCGCCTTCGTGACGGCCTCGGCGCCGTCGGCCGCCTCGCCGACCACGGTGATGTCGTCATGGGCATTGAGGATCATCGCGAAGCCACCGCGGAACAGGTCCTGGTCGTCGGCGACGAGTACGCGCAGCATGCCGTCACCCGACCGGCAGGGTCGCGATGACGGTGAAACCCGGGTTCCCTGGCTGGATGGCCAGCTTGCCGCCGCAGGCCGTGACCCGCTCGCGCATCCCGATCATGCCGTGTCCTTCCCGTGGCTCCCGCGTGCCCCGTCCGTCGTCGGAGACCTCGACGTCCAGGGTGTCACCGGACCAGCGGAGCCGTACCCGGACGGTGTTCGCCCCAGCGTGCCGGATCGTGTTGGTCAGCGCCTCCTGGATGATCCGGTAGGCGGCGATGTCCACGTCGGCGGGCAGGCGTCGTGGCTCGCCACGCACGTCGGCGGAGGCGTCCAGGCCCGCACGGCGGGCGTTGTCGAGCAGGTCGGGCAGGGCGTCGAGCCCGGGATGTGGCCCTCGGGCCGGAGCCAGGCCGTCGGGCGCCTCGCTTCCTCGCAGTGCGCCGAGGATCAGGCGGAGCTGGCCGATCGCGTCCCGCCCGGCCGCCCCGATCGCCTCGAAGACCTCCTCGGCCCGCTCCGGATGATCGCGCACCACCAGTGGGCCGGTCTCCGCCTGGACCACCATGAGGCCGACCGAGTGGGTCACGATGTCGTGCATGTCGCGGGCGATCCGGGTGCGTTCGCGTTCGATCGCGGCAGCGCGTTCCTCGCGGATGCGAGCTTCGCGCTCCTGTTCGGCCTCTCGCCTGGCCCACCGGGCCCGTGCCCCGGCGCCGACGGCGTACGCGGCGACGACCGCGGTGAGGAGATAGCGATAGGTCTCCAGATTCTCGTGCGGGACGATGAGCGACACGGCCATGCCGACGGCCAGGCCCGCGATGCCCACGGCGCGCCGTGCCCGGGAGAGGTCCGCCGCCGCGAACGTGTAGGTGCACACGAGCACGCCGTACGGCAGCAGTAGCAGACTCGCGGAGTGTGGCAGCGACTTCGCCGCGATCGCCAGGATCGTCGTCGCGCAGCCCACGACCGCCCCGACGGAAAGAACCGCGCGGCGTCGCCACAGCACGGGCACCGACATCAAGACGGCGAGCGTCACCAACCACCACGGCTGCCGGTACGGGACGGTCGCGGGCGTCACCGTCATCACGGTGACGACGGCCGCGATCGCGACGTCGGTCCTTGACGGCTTGAGGATGCTCGCCCGCATGACCGGCTCCGGGGTTGTGAGAGGCAATCCGGCAAGACTAGGCGCGCGGCACCGCCGCCGCCTCCGCCTCCCGGCTGATGATCTTCTCACTCCTTCGAGTGAGGCCCGGCACGACGAATCTCCGAGCCGCCCTGGTCCCTTCGACCGGTACGCGGATCGCTCCCGTCAGCGATGCGCCTTCAGGCCCGGCTTCTGGAGAGTCGGCCACATGAACTCACCGATTCGGCGTCTGGCCGTGGTGCTGGCCGCCACGGCGTTGTCGGCGACGCTGTTCCATTTCGGTACCGGGCTCAGGCCGGTGCCATGGCTCACCTGGCTCGCACCGCTGCCGATGCTCGTTCTCGCTTCCCGCGTCGGTGCTCGCACGGCGTTCCTCGCGGCATCGGCCGCGTGGCTCGGCGGTGAGACGGCGATGTGGGGCTACTTCCTGAACACGCTGCAGATCCCGTCGCCGCTGGCGGTCCCGCTGATTGTCGGGTCGGCGCTGCTGTTCGGGCTGGTCGTCCTCCTGTCACGGGTGCTGATGCTGAGAGGACGTCCGTTGGCCGCTGCCGCCGTCGTGCCGACGGCCTGGGTCGTCATCGAATACGCGGTCTCGGTGCTGTCACCGAACGGAGCATGGTGGAGCCTGGCCTACACCCAGGCCGACATCCTTGCGGTCCTGCAGACCGCCTCGGTCACCGGACCGTGGGGGATAACCTTCCTGCTCCTCGGGGTTCCCGCGGCCGCCGCCGCGTCATTGTCCGCGCACAGGGGCGGGAGGCTGCGGGTGGCGGTCACCGCCGCGGTCATCCTGGCGTCGGCGGTGGGGTACGGCGCCTGGCAGCTGGGCGCACCGTACGGCGAGAGCCCGGAGAAGGTGGCGCTGCTCGCGACCGACCATGACGGCTGGGCTCCGGTCGCCTCGCCGGAGGGCCGTGCCCTCCTCGGGCAGTACACCGCGCGGATTCCGAACCTCGCCGCCCGCGGCACGCGGGTCGTGGTCATGCCGGAGAAGGTCTTCATCGCCGACGACACGACGCTGCCCATGCTGGCGGCGCCGCTGGCCCGGCTCGCCGTCGACCACCACGTCGACATCATCGTCGGGCTGATCCTCCAGCGATCCGGCGCCCTCCGCAACGCGGCCATCGACTTCCCCGCCGACGGGAGCCGGCCGATCGAGTACTTCAAGCACCACCTCATCCCCGGGCTGGAGAGCGACTTCCGACCCGGCGACCGAAAGGCCTTCGTGCCCGGTTCCGGCTCCCGCTGGGGGATCGCCATCTGCTTCGATCTGGACCTGCCCGGCCTGGTACGCGACTACCGCAGGAGCGGCGCCACGGCGATCTTCGTGCCCGCCTGGGACTTCCGCCGGGATCGCTGGCTGCACGGCAGGATGGCGGTCACCCGGGGCGTTGAGACGGGGCTCAGCGTGGTGCGCGCGGCGCGAGACGGCGACCTGGTCGTGAGCGACGGCAAAGGCCGGATCCGGAGCGAGGCGCACAGCGACGACGCACCGTTCGTGTCCGTCGTCGCCCCGTTACCCACCCGCTCGGCCGACACGCCCTACACCAGATTCGGCGACTGGTTCGTCGGGGCCTGCGCACTCCTGCTGGCGCTCTCACTCGCCTCCCTGACCCGTACCTCTCGGCAACGACGGATGAAAACGCACGGGTCGGGTGTTGGAGCGTCCTGAACGTGAGTTGGCCGACCAAGGGATGGATGCCATGCCTCTTGCGGGTGAGTACGAACCCAGCCCGACGCAGTGGGTGCGCGAGCAAGTGGAGCTGTACGAGAGCTCCGGCGGCACCAAGGGAACGACTTTGCTGGATACGGGAATGCCCGTCATCTTGCTGACCACCCTGGGCGCCAAGAGCGGCAAGCTCCGCAAGACGCCGCTGATGCGCGTGGAGCACGAAGGCCGCTACGCCGCGGTCGCCTCGCTGGGCGGCGCTCCCCAGCACCCCGTCTGGTACTTCAACGTCAAGTCCCACCCCCATGTGGAACTTCAGGACGGCCCTGCCAAGCAGGACATGAAGGCCCGTGAGGTGACCGGCGCGGAGAAGGCCGAGTGGTGGGAGCGTGCGGTGTCGGCGTATCCGCCGTACGCCGACTATCAGAACAAGACGGACCGGGAGATCCCGGTGTTCGTGCTGGAGCCGCTGGACAGCGACTGACCGCGCGGAAGTCCTGCTCCACGGGACGTAGGGGGTCCGGGCCCGCCGGGCGCCTGTGCGTCCCGTGGTGCTTCCTCCACCTGTGGCTGCTCGGCACCTTGCCAAGCAGCCACTCACGAGAGATACGTGGAAGAGAGATCCGTGTATCCCTGGAGGGAACGTGTCGGTGATTCCCGGACCGCCCTCACGAGGTGACGGCGGGCTGCATGACATCGCCACCGCAGGCGGCCTGCACGCCTACCAACTGCGGCTGCACGCCGAGTACGGGCCGGTCGTACGATTCGAGCTGCCCGGCACGGACTCGGCGGTCTCCATCGCGGACCCGGTGCTGCTCGAGGCCACCGCCGGGGTCGACAAACGGCCGGAGGAACTGTTCGAGTTCCTGGCCCCGCTGTGCGAGGCCGGCAACCTGCAGACCCTGCCCGCGGACGAGCACACGCCATGGCGCCGCGCGGTCCTGTCCGTACTGGCCGGCCGCCGCTCCCACGAGGCCCACTTCCCCGGCTTGACCGCGCTTGCCGGCCGGCTGGCGGACCGGTGGGCGAAACAGGCCGGGGAGGGACCGGTCGAGCTGCAGAAGGACCTGAGCGCGCTCTCGCTCCGGATGATCTGCCAGTACGCCCTCGGCAACGGCCTCCACGACCCGGACCAGGTCGTGACGGCCTTCGAGGTCGTGCTCACGGAATACCTCGGCCGTCAGTACCAGCCGGCCGACCCCGGAACCGAGGAACAGAGACGGAAGCGTGCCCAGGAGGCCCTGACCTACCTGCGCGCAACCGTGAACGACGTGCTCGCCTCGGCCCAGCAGGACGGCAACGCCCTGGCCGCGGCCTTGGTCGCGGCGGGGATGAGTCCGGCCCGCGTGCGGGACACCGTGTTGATGATCATGCTTGCCGCCCATCACACGACCGGCGTGGCGGTCTCGTGGACCCTCCACCTGCTCTCCCGGCACCCCGCCGAGGCTGAGCGGGTCACGGCGGAGATCGACGAGGTCCTGTCCGATCGGGTCGCGCCCGAGTACGCCGACCTCAAACGGCTGACCCGTCTTCAGATGGCGCTCAAGGAATCGATGCGCCTGTATCCGCCGGGTCCGTACGGGGCTCGCGAGACCACCGAAGATCTCGTCCTGGCCGGCTACGAGATCCCCACCGGGACGACCATCTTCTATCCGTTCTGGGCCGTCCACATGAACCCGCGTTACTGGCCCGATCCCGAGACGTTCAACCCTGGCCGTTTCACCCCCGACCAGGTCGCCGGCCGACCTCGCTACGCCTACATCCCGTTCGGCCTCGGGCCGCGCAGCTGCGAAGGCGCGCGCCTGGCCACGATGGAGGCCGAACTGGTGCTGGCGGTTCTCCTGAGAAGGTTCCGCTTCCAGCCGGCCGCCGGACACGACGTCGTCCCCGTCGAACGGTTCGTGCTGTGGGCCGCGGACGGGATCCGCATGAATCTGACGCCACGGCCGGCAACCCGGTGATGTTGGACGACCTGCGCGCCGCTGGGCGACGCAACGCCGCCCGCTTCCCGCTCAGCGCCCGCGACAGGGTGTTCCCCGGTGCTGTGTGGGGCATTGGTGACGCGGACGACCCTTCTGCACGAGTCGCTGCACCGGCCGCCCGGGCAGGCCGCCGAGTACACGGTTATCTGGACAGGAGAGCCACCTTCCTTCCCGTTCGCCCAACGATGCACGGCTCCGCCCCTGGCCCCTGACGGTGGGCAGGCATGAGCACCGGTCTTCCTCCCAGCCCGCCTGCTCGCTCGCACACGCAGCCTCTCTGTCGATACGGCCAAGGAAACTGTGCCGTCGGACTCATAATCCGTGGGTCGTGGGTTCAAGTCCCACCCGCCCTACCACGCCGACCTGCGGCTTTACGCGGATCTGTAGTCGCGTCATCTGATCGTGAGTCACGGTGAGCCACATGTGAGTCACGTCGTCTCCCGGGCCTTGCCGATCTTCCGGTTGGTCGCCCGGACCGCCTTCAGCACCAGCCGCGCGGTCGCCTTGGCGCTGTCGTGATACAGCTGCGGCAGCACCGAGACGTAGGTGTCGGCGGTCAGAAGGATGCTCGCATGCCCCAGCGTGCCCTGCACCCCCTTCAACTCCGTCCCCGACGCCAGCGCCAAGGTCGCAGCTCCATGGCGCAGATCGTGCAATCGCACCGGCGGCAACCCACTGGCCGCCACCAGCTTGTGAAAGCGGTGCGTGAGATAGCTCGGCTGCACCGGTGCTCCGCTCCCCAGAGTGAAGATCGGGCTGGTCGGTGACCACCGCTCCCCCGGCAGCCGGCGCTGCTCACGCTCGTGGCGGCGCAGCAGCCGCACGGTCTCCGGATCGAGTGCCAACGTTCGCCGGCTGGCCGCGCTCTTCGGCTCGCGCACCAACTGATGGGCGACAGTGAGCTCGCGCCGCTCCAGATCGACGTCCACCCAACGCAACCCAGTGACCTCCCCGCGCCGCAGCCCGCGCAGGGCCACCAGCCACCACAGCACGAACAGCGAATCCTCCCGCGCGAAGCGCAGAAAGGCAGCCAGCTGCTCGACCGTCCACACCGCCACCGGGGACGCTCTCCCCCATGCCGCCAGGCCGCCTCCCGACGAGCCGTCCACACCACAGGATGCGTCCGCACCGGCGCCGGCAACCGGGCGCCCTGCGCCGGATTGATGGCGATCAGGTCTTCGCGCACCGCGTGGTTCAGCGCCGCCCGCAACGTCGCCCGGATCCGCTCCAAGGTGGACGCGCTGATCGGCTCACCGTACCGATTCCGCCGCCGCCCCAACGCCACGAACATCCGCGTCACGTCCCGCCGCGACAACTCCGCCAGCCTGACCCGGCCCAGGAACGGGATCAGATGCAGCCGCACATGATCCCGATAGGCCCGGTGCGTGGACGGCCGCAACCGCAACTCCACCACCGACAACCAGTACCGCAACCACTGCCCCACCGTGCGACCAGCAGAAAGCGGCCCATCCGCCTCCGCTGTCAGCAACTCACGGCCCGCCTACCGCGCCGCCTCAGCGGTCGCGAACCCACCGCGCCGAACCCGCCCCCGCCGACCCGACGCCCCCACAACCTGGGCCGCGAAATACCAGCTCCCATGCCCCACCTCGGCCAAGAGGCCACAGCGACCACCCAGCCGCTTGCCACTCGCCCCATCGCTACACCCGCACCGCTTGTACACCACGCAATGTCCGTCGTCGCTGCCTGTCATCGCTCGCCTCCAGGTTCGTCTCAGAAGCAACGTACGAGCCGAGCAACAACAGACCCACACAAGAGGAACATTTAGGTAGGCAGACCAGCCAAGTGGTCACATCAAGTGCAGACAAGAACCGAAGTAAAGGCAGGGCCATAGACCCACGGACAACGCCCCCAGGGTTCACACGTGTAGGCCCCAGTCAGCTTCGGCCGAACGACCTGACGCCGCAGCACTGCCACCTCGTGATGCAACACCATGAGCTCCGCATCCTTCGACCCGTAAGAGCCGTCGCGACTGGGTCTGACCCGGTACACACTCTCCAGAACCTCGATCTGCCGCGGTAACGGGCACCCGGGTCGGAAGGATTCCTCATCGTGGGTTTCTATGTGCGCACCAGCCTCAGGGCTGGACCGTTCCGTTTCACCCTCAGCCAGGCCGGGATGGCAGTCTCGACCGGAATTCCGGGCCTTCGGGTGCGGATGGGCCCCCGCGGCAACGTCGTGCACATGGGGCGCGGAGCGATCTCCTACCGCACCATCGCGCCCGACCATGACGTGGTCATGCACGATGTCGTCAGCCTGGTCCCGGCCCAGCCGAGTGACGTCGTCCAGCAGTTGCAGAAGGCCGCCAAACGCCGGCCGTACTGGCCGTTCGCCCTGGCCGCCCTGCTCGTCGCAGGGCTGTTGACAGGACGCTTCGGCCTGGTCATCGTCGCCGTCGGGCTGCCTTGCGTGCTCTGGGTGGCGCTGCGCGATCGGGCGGCTCGCGCGGTAGTCGTCATGTACGACGTGACCGACGAGGCCGCTTGGCGCTTCGATCACCTCGTCAGCTCGATCACCGACCTCCAGCGAGCCCACGGGTTCTGGCTGATCACCGCATCCGGTGCGATCACCAGTACCTACCAGTTCAAGGTGCACGCCGGCGCCTCCAGGCTGCTGCGCAGGATGAACGCCTCGGCCCGGTTGGCGGGACCGCGGATCCTGGTCACCAACGTCGCCGTCCCGACCCTGACCGCAGGCAGCCTGTCGGTGCACTTCCTCCCCGACCGGGTCCTGTTCCGGGACGGCCGCCACGTCGCCGACCTCGCCTACCAGCACCTCCAAGTCGGCATGGAACACGCCCGCTTCATCGAAGAAGGCCCGGTGCCACGCGACGGCACGGTCGTGGACTCCACCTGGCGCTACGTCAACGTCAAGGGCGGCCCCGACCGCCGTTTCAAAAACAACGCCCGCCTGCCCATCCTCCTGTACGGCAGACTCATCCTCCGCAGTCACAGCGGTCTCAACCTCGTCTGGGACGCCTCTCAGGTCCCGCTCGTCCACGTTGTGGCGAACGCACTCCACCAGTGCATCGCCGCTCGCCCACCCGTGATCCACTCCTGAGATGGCCTACTCCATCACCGCCCACTGGCCTGGCGGGCGGCCGTCCCCGCGCTTGATCAACACCACCGTGGGTGAGATTGGTCGTCTGCACGACGCCGCAGAGCCGCAACCGCGAGCGAGACCTCGGCACGCTGCGGCCACACGATCTACGCCACACCTTTGGCTATCTACTGTTGGAGGTGTCCGGCCACAACCGCGCCGAACTGGAGCGCCCCTCGATCACGCTAACGATGGCTACCTGCGTCTGGGCACGTACGGGTTCAGGCTGGCGACAGCGGCCTACGCGACCATGTTGTCGACAGCTTTCTCCGCGCGCCCCTTGTCTCGCGACCGGTCGGTGGCATGTGGTGGCCGGAAGGCGATGGTAAATGGGGCCCGTTCCGGGTGGCTGTGCTGCGCAGCGCGTTCCGGGTCCTGACCAGGACCAACGACGTTGACCGGCTGCGGATCTCCTCGGTCATCGCCGTCCTGCTGCCACTTCTCCCCGAGCCAGACGAAGTACCAAGGTCCAGATGGTGGCGCGGGGGCGTGCCAGCGCAACAGCATGCCCGGCGTCACGATCAACCGCCGACGACCCGCTGGAGAAGTAGACGCGCCAGCGCGCTGATCACCGCCCGATCCGCCCACGACGGCCGAGGCCTGGCCACCTGCCGACGCAACACCGCGAGCTGGTGACGCAAGACAAGGATCTCCACGTCCTTCGACCTCTGCGAGCGACCCAGCAACACCACCCAACCCACGAGCCGGACGAAGATCAAATAAAGCAACCGCAGCGCCATGAACAGCGATCATGCCCACCAGAACGGAACGCCAACCCCCAGGTCAGCCCCAACGGCCGAGTTTCGGGCACCACACGCTCACCCACGTGGACGTCAGCGCGGTCACAATATTGACTCATAGTAAACAATTGCCTACTGTGAGTGTTTGACGTGGCGTAAAGCTCTTTCGAGGGGTGAAGCTCATGCTCAGACGAGTCGAATCCGACCGGTGGCAAGAATCACTCGATGTCAATCCCCTTTACAACGGGCTGGTGCCGGAAGGCGGCGTGCCCCGGTTCAAGCTGCCGGCCAGCCCGATGAATCCCACAGCGGCCCAGGCGCTCATCCGCGACGAACTCCTGCTCGACGGCAACGCCCGGCTCAACCTGGCCACCTTCTGCACGACCTGGATGGAACCCCAGGCCCGCGAACTCATCGCCGAAACCCTCGACCGCAACCTCGTCGACCACGACCAGTACCCGCAGACGGCCGACATCGAGGCGCGCTGCGTCAACATGCTCGATCACCTGTGGGGCGACCCGAACGGCTCCAGCGTCGGCTGCTCCACGGGTGGCTCCAGCGAGGCGGCCATGCTCGGCGCGCTGGCGATGAAGTTCCAATGGCGCGAGCGACGCCGGACGGCCGGGCTGCCCACCGCCAACCCCAACCTCGTGATGGGCACTGCCGTCCACACCTGTTGGCCGAAGTTCTGCCAGTACTGGGACGTCGAGCCGCGCTGGATACCGATCGAGGAGCCGGCCTTCACCTTGAACCCGGCCCGGCTCGGCGAATTCTGTGACGACAACACCATCGGCGTCATCGGCGTGCTCGGCTCCACGCAATGCGGCAAGTACGACCCGATCGAGCAGATGTCGGCCGAGCTGGACCGGCTGGAGACCGAGCGCGGGCTGAGAATACCGCTGCACGTGGACGCGGCCGTGGGCGGCTTCATCACCCCGTTCCTGGAACCCGACAGGGTGTGGGACTTCCGGCTTCCCCGGGTGCAGTCGATCAACACCTCGGGGCACAAGTTCGGCCTGGTCTACCCCGGCGTCGGCTGGATCGTCTGGCAGGAGCCGGACGCCCTGCCGCAGGACCTGGTGCTCTCCTGCGACCTGCTCGGCGGCAACATCGACACCTTCACGCTCAACTTCTCCCGCTCCGGCGCCCCGGTCGTCGCGCAGTACTACAATTTCCTGCGGCTCGGCTTCGAGGGCTACCAGGCCGTCCAGCAGACCTGCCGGGACGTGGCGACCTACCTCGGTGAGGAGATCGCGAAACTCCCCGAGCTCTCGCTCATCGCCGACGGCTCGGAACTGCCGGTGCTCGCCGTGCGGACCGCCCCCGGCTACGACGGTTTCACCGTCTTCGACCTGGCCGCCCGGCTGAAGATGCACGGCTGGCAGGCCCCGACGTACTACCTGCCGCCCGACCTGGAGCACATAGCCGTCATCCGCTTCGTCATCCGCAACGGCTTCAGCCAGGACACTGCCGCCAAACTGCTGGCGAACGTGCGCACCGAGGTGGAGTACCTGCGCGACAATCCGGTTCCGCGCCCTCGCCTCGGCGGCGACGAGGCGGCCGCCGAGCAGCCCGGTGTGCCGACGGGAGGGTGACGTCGATGAACGACTTCGCCGCGTCCATCACCTTCGACCAACTCGGCAGTGACCCCTATCCGATCTTCGCCAGGCTCCGCCGCGAAGCGCCGGTCGTCCTGCTGCCGAAGCTCGACCTGTGGATGGTCACCCGCTGGGATGACGTGCGCCAGGTCCTCAGTGCCTACGAGTCGTACACCAGCGCCTTCCACTCGCTGGCCACGCAGATATTCGGGGAACGGTCCGTACTCAAGGTTGAGGGCGACGCCCACGCCGATCTGCGAGCCGCCGTTGACACGCGATTCGCCCACGAACGTATCGAACGGGCCACCACACTCACCCGCGAGGCCGCACGGCCGTACGCCAGCGAGCTCAGTAGCCGGGACGAGCTGATGTCCAGCTACTTCGAACCCGCCGCGAGCACCGCCCTCGCCTGTTTCATCGGCCTGCCGGACGTGGACACCGACGCGCTCATGCGCTGGGCCCGCAACCTCAGCGCCGGGATGAGCAACTTCACGGCGGACCCGGCCGTACACGAACAGGCGATGGCCACCGCCACCGAGATCCGCCAGACGATCGAGCCCTTCGCCCGGCAGGCCACAGACCGGCCCGACGGCTCAGTCCTGTCACAGCTGCTCCACAGCGGCTGCCCGGCCGATACCGTCCGATCCGCCGAGAACATCATGCCCACCTTCATCGAGATCCTCTCGGCGTTCCTGGAACCGGCGGCCGGCGCTGGGCTCACGCTGCTCGCGCTGCTCCAGCATCCCACGCAAATGCAGGCCATCCGCGATGACCCGCGCCTGATCCGCAAGGCCGTCCACGAAACGCTGCGCTGGCTATCACCAAACGGCGCGCTCAGCCGCCGCTCGACCAAAGACGTGCTCCTAGCCGGACAGATCATCCCCGCCGGAGCGACCGTCATGGCGGCCATCGCCTCGGCAGGCCGGGACGAGAGCATCTTCACCGACCCAGACACCTTCAACATCAACCGGGACCCCTTCCCCAACCTGGGCCTCGGATACTCCCGCCACGCATGCCTCGCCGCCCCAGTCGTCGGTGCCATCATCGCGGCCCTGCTGGACGTGTTACTCGAGCAACACCCACGGCTCTCCCTGGACCCCGAACAGCCGCACAACCTGCACGGCTGGAAATTCCGCGTGCTGACGAACCTGCATGTCCGCATCGGCGATCCGGCCCGTGAAAGCTGAGTGCAGAAATTGGCGGTAGCGACCTGCGACTTCTTCGCTTGTTAGCGGTCCGTGATGTGGTGAGCCGGGACATCAAGTACGCCGACAGGGTCACATGGTGTTGAGGTCTACATCGAAGGTGTGTGCGGGATCAGTTCTTGGCTTTCCGGATCGGCGGTCCAGTCGGTGGTGGCGCCTGTGGCACGCGGCTGCGGTTGGTGCGTGCGATGATGTGGGCCGCCCTCGGCCTGATCATGACCTTCCGGCTGATGGTGGCGTTGGAGGAACAGCTGGCTTGGCCGGTCGTGCTCGTCACGATGGCTCCCTATCCGCCGCTGGTGGCGCTGCTGGCCGGGCGGCATCGCCTCTGGGCCCGCAACGGCCTGCTGGTGGCACTGGTGATGCTGTACACGGTGCCGTTCGCCGTCGCGGGCACGCAGTGGGAGTGGCTGCCGTGGCCGCTGGCGGTCGCGGTACTGTGCTCCTTCCGGGGGAGGGTGGGCTGGCCGCTGTTCGGACTCCTCCTGGTCGCCACGGGCCTGGCCGGATTGTGGGTCGGCGACGACGCGCTGACGGCGGTCATCAGAACGCTGAAGACCGCCACCAACGGCCTGATCATCTTTGGCCTGTACGCCCTGGTGGTGATGGCGGCCAGGCTGGATGCGGCACGCGGGGATCTGACGCGATTGGAGCTGCTGCGGGAACGGCGACGGCTCGGTGGAGAACTGGGCGCGGTCGTCGGCGCACACCTGCGAGCGGTCTCGGAGCGGCTCGCGCAAGCCGTCGACGCCGAACCGGACATCGCACGCGACCGGCTCCACGTGGCCGTCGGCACCGCCCGGCAGGCGCTGGCGGACATCCGCGCGACGGCCGCCGGCTACCGCGTTTCGCCCCCTCTGCCGCCGCCGATCGAGTCGCCGAAGGTGGCGCGCCTCATGCTGGCCGCGCTGCTCGCCTGCCAGGCATCGCTGCACGCGGTCGTCTCCGTCATGACCTACCACCGGCCGTGGACACTGCTCCTGACGGTGCCGTTGATGGGCGCGGCCGGAGCGATCCAGCTGCTGATGAAGCCGTCACGCAAGCAGATGATCCTTCTCGGGCTGCTGCTGGGTGTCCCCGCCATACCGTTCGGCTACCTGCTCTGGGAACTCGTCTTCCTCACCTGCCTGTGGCCTTTCTTCCTCGGGCTGGTGCTCACCCGCATGCGGCCGCCGCGCTCCCTGGTCATCACCGGTGTGGCGGTGGCGCTGTACATCGCGCTCTTCTTCTACCCGCCGCCGGTACCCAACCTGGCGGGGATGGCGGCGAACCTGATATCCATGACCATCCTCACCTGGGTCTCCTACGGTTTGATCCGGCTGTCGAATCTGGTGGTCCTGCTGCACCAGGCCGAGCGGGACCTGACCCGCGAAGCCCTCATGCAGGAGCGCACCCGGGTCGCCCGCGACCTGCACGACCTGTTGTCCTTCAGCCTGTCGGCGGTGGCGCTCAAGGGAGAGCTGTGCGAGCGGTTGCTGGACATCGACCCGGTACGCGCCCGCGCCGAACTGGCCGCCCTGCCCGAACTGGTCGAGCGTGCACGAGCTGAGCTGGAATCGGTGGCCCACGCGACCGTGGGGCTATGCCTTGACCAGGAACTGGCCGCAGCGCACACCGTCCTGGAGGCCGCCGGTATACGGACTGTCGCCACCGTCGGGACCGGCCCGCTGCCACCCGAGGTGGACACGGCGGTGGCCGCGGCATTGCGCGAGGCGGTCACCAACGTCGTACGACACAGCATCGCCCGAACCTGCACCATCACCATCGTCTCAGTGGGCCACGCAGTCCGGCTGCGCGTCGTCAACGACGGGGCCGCCGAAGCGCCATCCTCAGCTCCGCGACCAGGGCCTGGCGGATCAGGGCTGACCGGCTTGGCCGAACGCGCCGGAGGCCGGCTCACCGCCGGATCACAAAGGGGCGGCCGCTTCGAACTGGTCGCCGAATTCGCCACAGGCCGCCATCAACACTTACCCCACGCCAGCGAAATCCCTGGGTGAATGTCGTGATGCTCGATCCTCATCACGAACCTGGCCACACGCCACTCTGCTGAGGCAGGGAACAAATGCCACATAATGCCGATGGTCAAGAACGTGTGGTTGCTCGCGTGCACGCGGTACGGCACGGCATCCACCATCACTTCCCGACACGACAGCGGGGAGAATCCC
Organism: Nonomuraea sp. NPDC049695; assembly: GCF_040674955.1. Taxonomy (NCBI): domain Bacteria; kingdom Bacillati; phylum Actinomycetota; class Actinomycetes; order Streptosporangiales; family Streptosporangiaceae; genus Nonomuraea; species Nonomuraea sp. NPDC049695. The sequence continues at coordinate 33,809 of NZ_JBFANV010000097.1, forward strand.
GGCCATAGCTCCACGTGCACATTGACTCTGTGCATCCGTTGCTTTACTCTCCGTAGATATTACATGACTCGGAAAGTAAAGGATCGCAATGCGAATCTCCCGCACCCTCTCAGCCGCCGCAGCAGGAGCCCTTATGATTGGCGGCGCGTTCCTCACCCTCCCGTCCGCCGACGCCGCCACGCCCGGATCCCTGCACGGCACCAGATCCGCGACCATGGCCAGGGCAAATGTCAGCGTCATCACGGAGGTGCAGAACGCAATGGACTATCCAGCATGGCTTTATATCGGAGAGAACAACTCCTGGTTCGGTCCCATCGACGCCCATAGCACAAAAACCAGCGACATACGGGTTCCCTGGGTCGGCAACGCAGACGAGATGTCGAAGAGCATCAGAGTCTACAAGGAGGGCCTTACCTGTCCACCTGGCGAACCTTGCCGCCCCCAGAAATTTCATCTTTACCACATCTTTCAGGATTACTGGCAGCCAAACGACCAGATCAAGTACACCGGTAACGGCATCTACGACTATGCTCAGGCCGTACCTGGCCCCAGCACCGGCGGCGGCAATAAGCGTCTCATCATCGCCCCCGACCAGCCATACATGTAGGCAATGCGATTGGCTGGGCAGGACGGCCGTAGGTCCCGCTATCTGGAGATCGCTCCCTAAATAAGAAGATGTGCCACCTGAGCGTAGACATCGGCCGGCGTACCCGTTGCGTGCCCGTACGGTCGCGACCTGCGGGGACTCTCGGTCACTCGACCCGCACATGCCCCGGGTCAGCGTTTTCGCAGCTCAGACTTCATGGTGTGGAAAGATTTCCCGAGCTGACAGCGCGGGTTCGATCCAAGTCCGGTTTCAGACTTCAGAAACTGCTGCAAGGTTTCACTCCGTAATTTTCAGCACGGCTGAATCATGCTGTGGCGCAGGCCATATCTGAAGGTAGTGGTCATCTACCCAGCAGCGCTCTTCATCCATTCCTCGGACGTGATACCGCAAGCGGTAGGTACCGGGACCAGAAAGCAGCGACGAAAGGTTGTGTGCCTTTTCGTCATCCCAATCCATGAGCCACCCCACCAGGAAGACCTCGCCCGACGGGGACTCGAAACTGATCTCCACGATCTCCTCATAGCCGTCAAGGTCAGCGCCCGGATCCCGGTCGGCGACAGTCACCGTGAAGGGAATCACCCCCCACTGCGTGGCGATGTTCAGGCTGGCGACGCCTCTCCCCTCCACTTTGATGAGCCCAACGGAGTGACTCGGTGAGCCATCTGGCCTGTCGGCGGCCACGTAGTCCCCCCGATCCAGGAGATAGACCTGACCACAGTCCTCCACCTCCATGTCCATCCGTTTCGTGTGGACGACAGAAGGCTCGTCTCTGCTCATGGGCGGGAAGCATAGAGTCCGTCACCGTCAATTTCGGCCGGACGGAGTGTAGCGGGATTGATCAAGTCCGGAGGCACACTGAGCCTGTACCGCTCGAATATGGAGTTACGCGCCCTGAGCTGCGGTCAAGCGGCATGGTGGTATTCGCTGATCGTGCCTGCGACGACGGGTTTTCGGCGGATGGATCGCAGGTCGTCGAGGTCGGTCACATCCCGGGCGGACTGCGTTGCGATGTCCGGAGCAGATCAGCATGCGGTCGGTGCACTCAGCTCGCGCCGTCCGGATCCAGCGCTCGGCACAGCGGTTCGCCCTCGGTGTCCGTGGCGGGGGCCTGCTGAGCGGTCCACATCCCGGTCGGATGGCAGGTCACACCCAAGACGTGCACGTGTCGCGTGCGGACCTCCATCACGAACAACTCGTACAAGCGCTTCAGAAAGATCGTGTCAACATGGAAGGAATCGCAGGTCAGGAGGCCCTTAGCGGGCGAGCGCGAAAGGCCCGCCAGGACGCGTCGAGATCTCGGGGGGCCGGGACAAAGCGGCGCGAGCGCAGGATGCGCCGCACGGTCGCCTCGCTGACCTGGAAAGCAAGCCGTACCAACTCCCCATGCACCCGTCGACGGCCGCCTGGCTTGGGAGCAGGGATCAGCGGGGCGAGCAGTTCTCACTCGAGGTCGGACAGATCGGTGGGGTACGGACGCCGAGGAACCATCACACGCCTCCAGGCTCACACCCCCGACACCTGTCAGCGTGACTCGCCCACGCTTTTCAGACATCCACCGGGCCGACGTCGATCACCACAGTCTTGGTGCGGCTGCCGTAGCGGCTGTTCCGCTGTTCTTCCTGGCCAGTCGTGCCGATCGTAGCCGAGGTGATCGCTGATCTCGCCTTCCAGCAGGGGCTCCAGCACCCGCCACCGCGGGTCCGCGGTCACGTCGAGACGGCCGTGCGCGACCACTGCTGGTTGGTGCCGGTGTTGCACGGATACTGCTTGAGGATCACGCCGTCCGCGGTCGATGCGGACGGTACGTCCACGCATTTGCCGCTGTGTCGTGCCTGGAGTTGGAAGTAGCTTCCGTTGGCAACCATCTGAAACTGCTGGTTGGTGCCGGTGCCACAGGTGTACTGGATGAGCTCGGCACCGTCGGCGGTTGAAGCGCTCACCACATCAAGACACTTTCCGCTGTGGCGGCTGATGATGCGCCAGTAGCCGCTGCCGGCGTCCTGGAACTGCCACTGCTGCCACGCGTTGCCGCCGTACGTGTACTGGCCGACGCGTGCACCGTTGTCGGTGTTCGGTTGTTGGACGTCCATGGCCTTGCCGCTGTGGCGCACGTTTATCGTGTAGACCGTCGGCGGAGGGGTGGAGCCGCCGATGGTGTCGCCCCAGGCATATCGGATCCGGTCAGCGCCGGAGGTGTTTCGGACGGTCAAGTTGAGATCGGTGCCGCTGCCGCTCAGGGCGTACATCGAGTAGTGGTCGTAGCCGAGGCCTTCGGTTGGCTTGCCGCCGAGAGCGGGCCAGTAGGTGCCGCCCATTTGGTTGTCGCGCATGACCTGGGCCATGGCGCGGATATGGCGCACGAAGTTGTCGGTGCTGTTCGCGTCGCCGTAGTTGAGGCCGGTAGACATCGGTGCGCCGAACTCGGTCGCGACCGCGCGGGAGGCACAGTTGCCCAGACGCGTCTGAATGTGGGTTCGGAAGGCGTCGTAGGTCATCGCGCTGTAGAAGAAGGCGTAATGGTGGAAGGACAGCAGCGTCGAGTTGAAGCGGCTGTCGTTGCATATGTCCCGCAGGTCCTGGCTGTAGCCGGTGCCGCCGATGAGCACCCGTCCGGGCACTGCCGAGGTGTGGTAGCTGAGCCAGTTCGCTGCGACGTTGCGCCAGTCCGCCGAGGTGTAGCCGTGCGGCTCGTTCATCGGCTCGAAGTAGACGTTGCTGTTTGAGCCGTACGTGTTGGTCACGCTGGACCACATCGTGTTCCATGCGGCGAGGTTCGTGATCTTGCCGCCGGAGGCGGCGCCGTCCTCCCAATAGGCGAGGATGACCTTGAAACCTCGGGCGGTGGCGGCGTCAATGGCGCCGCGGTAGGCGTTCCACCAGGTCGTGTTGGCCACAGTGTGAGTGTTGATAGGCAGCCGGACGGTGTTGACCCCCATGGTGGAGGCCATGTCGTCGTAAAGGGCGTTGGCCTTGGCCCGTACTGTCGCATTGCTGTCGGACTGGCTCAGGCCCTGCACGACGAGCGTGCCGGTGCTGAAGTTGTCACCCAGCACGGCCCAGTTCATGCCTCGGAATTGGCTGGTGGTGGCATTGGCCGGCGGCGCGGGAATGACGAGGCTTGCCATTGCGGCGAGCGCGGTCACCACAAGGGGGATCAGCGACCGGCGTAACGACCGGGTGCTCCGTGACGGTCCTGACGAGTAACCGTCAGACGCTTTGGTCGGTGTCATGAAATTCCCATCACTAGATCTGAGTTCCTGGGTCTGTGAAGATCATGTTGCTGACGTACGTCCGGGCCGCATCGTGCTGCTTCAGCAGCAGGGGCGGCTCCCCGGCCCGGGCTTCACCGATCACTGCGCGGCGCTCCCTGCCACTGGCAGGAATCAGCTGGTGATCCGGAAGGTGGCGTCCGCCCGGCCGGTGGCCGTGCTGATCGGATCCAGGCGAAGCAGGTAGTTGGAATGGCGGATGTACCGGTCGAGGAAGTTGTATGACTGGAATGACGCCGCCGAGGAGTCGGCGAGGCCCGCCACCCGGCGGAAGGTCGCGTCCCCGCGGAAGGTGGCGGTGCCGTCGTACTTGGCCAGGACGAAGTCGTAGTCGTAGTGCCGCAGGTACCAGCCGGGGAAGTTCGACGACTCCAGCGAGACCCCTACCGGATCGGCCAGGCCTGGGACGATGCGCCACTGCGAGTCGGCGAGCGGGCTGACGTTCGGGTCGATGCGGACGTCGAAGTTGCTGTGCCGCAGGTAGCGGTCGGGGAAGTTGATTGACTGGAGGCGCCGGGTGCCGGCCGAGGCGGGGCCGCCCCACTTGGCCTGCAACGCGGTGAGCTGTGCCTGGGTGATGCCGATGATCGAGCCGTGCCGTTTGCGGCTGGCGCCGAGCGCGTACTCCGAGGTGGCGCGGACGCGGTAGCCGCTGGGAGCGGCGAGATTGGTCGTGGTCAGCGGGAGGTAGCCGCGGCCGGCGGCGTACTGGTCGACCCACAGGCCCCATTCGTTGCGGCCGTTGTACTGGTGCAGGATCGGGCCCTCGACCTGCGCGCCGGTGTAGCCGAGGTGGGAGATGTCGCCGAGCCGGGTCCAGCCGGTGAGGATCTGGTTGCTGCCCTCGATCGTGATCTGGCCGTCGCCGGATGCGCGGATGTAGCGGTAGCCGCCGGCGCTGCCGGGGATTTCCAGGATCTGCGTATCGATGATGCCCTGGGTGCCCGGCCGGTCGATGTATGAGGTGCCTCGAAGATTCCGGACAGTTGGCTACATAAGCTGACAGAAGTCTGGAAGAGGTAGGTACGTGACGAGGCGTCGCAGGCAGTTCTCGC
>NZ_JBFANV010000098.1:0-38601 GCF_040674955.1 Nonomuraea sp. NPDC049695
TGCGACCAAGAAGCACGGAGCGGCGAGCCTGGGGCGGAGAGCGGTAGCTTGCGTGACCAGCGGAGCCCCGTGCGAGTGCGACCAAGAAGCACGGAGCGGCGAGCCTGGGGCGGAGAGCGGTAGCTTGCGTGACCAGCGGAGCCCCGTGCGAGTGCGACCAAGAAGCACGGATGGCTCAAGACTCCCGTCGCGGGCGTCCGCGCACAGTGCCGCTCGCCGCCGTCTTCGGGTCGTGATCACGTCACCCCGACGGGTAGGGCTGGCCCTACCCCTAGACACCTGTGCACCGGCTCGTCCCGGACTGCCGGAGGCCATACCGTGATGCCATGCGCTCCAGGATGAGGCGTGTCTTACTCGACACCCGTTACACGCTCGTCGGCTTCCCGACGGCCGTCATCGGCTTCGTGATCATGGTCACCGGCTTCTCGGCCGGCGTGGGCACCATGGTCGTATGGCTGGGCGTACCGCTGCTGGCGGGCACGCTGATGGCCGCGCGGGGTTTCGCCGACGCGGAGCGCGGTTGGCTGTCCGACGTGCTCAAGCGGCCGCCCGTACGGCCCCGCTACAAGCCCGCCCCGCCCGGCGCGGGCCGCTTCCGCCGGCTGGTCAACCCGCTGACCAGCGGGCAGTCGTGGCTGGACCTGCTGCACGGCATCGTGAACCTGCCGTTCGCCATCCTGTCGTTCGTGCTCACGGTGGTGTTCTGGGCGATCCCGCTGGCCGGCCTGACCTACCCGCTGTACGGCATCGTCACCACGCGCATTTCGGGCAACCAGGAGCTGCCCCAGCTGCTCGGCCTGGGCGACGGCTACGCCGTCAACTCGATCTTCTACGTCTCCCTCGGCCTGGTCTTCGCGCTGATCCTGCCGTTCGCGACGCGCGGCGCGGCGCTGCTGCGGGCCGGGCTGGGCCGGGCGCTGCTGACCGGCGTGGCCGAGCTGCAGGAGCGCATCGACGACCTGGCAGAGGGCCGGGCCGCCGCCGTCTCCGCCGAGGCCAACGCCCTGCGCAAGCTGGAGCGTGACATCCACGACGGGCCGCAGCAGCGGCTGGTCTCGCTGGCCATGGAGCTGTCCAGGGCACAGCGGCAGCTGGCCAAGGACCCCGACGCCGCGCAGGAAACGATCAAGTCGGCCATCGCCGCCACTCGCGAGACGCTCGACGAGCTGCGCGCGCTCTCGCGCGGCATCGCGCCGCCCATCCTGTCCGACCGCGGTCTCGCGCCCGCGCTGGCCGCCCTGGCCGGGCGCTGCACGGTCCCCGTCGACCTCGACGTGCAGACCGTCGAGCGCTACCAGGCCGCGGTGGAGAACGCGATCTACTTCGTCTGCGCCGAGACCCTCACCAACGTGGCCAAACACAGCCGCGCCACCACGTGCGCCATCCAGCTTGTCCGCATCGGTAACGCTCTCGTGCTCACGATCGGGGATGATGGGGTCGGCGGCGCGCACGTCGCCAAGGGACACGGTCTCGCCGGCCTGGCCGACCGGCTCCGCGCCGTGGACGGGGAGCTGGAGGTGCAGTCGCCGGACGGCGGGCCGACGTTGATCGTGGCGGAGGTGCCGTGCGGGTAGTCGTGGCCGATGACGCGGTCCTGATCAGGGCGGGCCTGGTCAGGCTGCTGGAGGAGTTCGGCTTCGAGGTGGTCGCGACCGTCGGTGACGGCGACGCGCTCGTGGCGGCGATCGCCGAGCACAAGCCGGACGTGTCGGTGGTCGATGTGCGCATGCCGCCGTCGTTCACCGACGAGGGGCTCAAGGCGGCCGTGGAGGCACGCCGCAGGGTGCCGGGGACGCCCGTGCTGATCCTCTCGCAGTACGTCGAGGTCTCCTACGCCGAAGACCTGCTCGCCGACGCCCGGGGCGCGGTGGGCTACCTCCTGAAGGACCGGGTCGTCGACGTGGACGAGTTCCTCGAGGGCCTGCGGCGGGTGGCCGCGGGCGGCACGGTGTTCGATCCGCAGGTGGTGTCCCAGTTGATGGTGCGCAGACGCAAGGACGACCCGTTGGCGCAGCTGACGCCGCGGGAGCGGGAAGTGCTCGGGCTCATGGCCGAGGGGAAGTCCAATCCGGCCATCGGCCGGCAGCTCGTGATCAGCGACGGAGCCGTGGAGAAGCACATCCGGAGCATCTTCAACAAGCTCGGACTCTACGCGGAGGACAGCGACCAGCATCGCCGGGTGCTCGCCGTACTCACCTATCTGCGTTCCTGATCTTTTCCGGAGGCTGGGGGCTGGCCGGTCCGCGCGGCGCCGCGCGCGGACCTGGCCGCTCGGGGGATTTAGCCGAGCGCGTCGACCAGCTTCTTGCGCTGCTGGGCGCCCAGGCCGCCGAGACGGCGCTTCTCGTCGACGCCCGCCTCCTCCATCAGCGCGGTGGCCTTGGCCGGACCGACGCCCTTGACGGCGCGGAGCGCCTGGGAGACCTTGATCTTCTTCGCGATGTCGTCGTCGCGCTCCAGCAGCTGAGCGAACGTCAGCTCGCCGGCCTTGACCTTGGCGAGCAGGGCGGTGCGGGCGGCACGCGCCTCGGCCGCCTTGGCCAGAGCCGCCTGACGCTGCTCGGGGGTGAGAGTGGGAAGTGCCATCTCAGTTCTCTCCTCGGGGAGTTTACGTTCGGGTTCCTGTTACCCGTGGTGCAGTGGCTAATCATGGCGGATACCAGCGGTTCGTGTTGCAGAAAGCGCCCTCTCACCGTGTCCGCCACACCTCGGCGGCCGCTTCCGCGCACGCCACGTCCTGTGTGACCGTGCCCCCGCTGACCCCGATGCCACCCACCACGCGCCAGCCCTCACCGTGGTCCGCCCAGAGCGGGACGCCCCCTCCGACGCACACGAACCCCTCCCGCGGCAGCCCGTGCAGGTCACCCCCAGGAGCCGTCCGCGCGGCCAGCTCCGCGGTGGACCCGCGCAGGGCCACCGAGGTGTACGCCTTGCCCCGCGCGAGCACCGGCCCCGCGATGCCCGCACCCTCCATACGCTGGAAAGACACCAGATGGCCGCCCTCGTCCACGACCGCCACGGAGATCGCCACGCCTTCGCGGACCGCCTGCCTGACGGCCGCCTCGGTCATGCGGAGCGCGAGTTCCAGATTCACGCCTGCTGCCCCCAGGTTCCTCGGGTTTCCTCCTCATGCGTACAACCCCTTGGCCGGGCGCGGCAAGATCGCTAGCATGGGCCGGAACGCGTGCGGGCTATAGCGGCTTCGCCCCCATCAGCGTGGAATGCGTCACATTCTGCTGCTCGGGCGTGTCGCGACCCTGGTCAGGGTGGTTTTCGCGCCACTTTTCGAGCTCCTCCGGGGTGAGGAAGGCGTCGAAGACCGACTCCATCGCGCCCAGCAGCGCGCCCCGCCAGCCCAGCGCCGAGCCCTCGATCCTCGGCGGGTGGTCGCGGCGGATCGCCATGAGGCCGGGTCCGCAGCTGTCCATCAGCGTCTGACCGGCCCGTTCGTACAGCTCCACGCCGTGACCCGAGAGGGTCACCACCTCGGGGTCGTGGGCGTTCACGAGGGCCGCGACGCCGCGTCCGAGCGCTCGCGCGTTGGCCTCGACCGCCTCCTCGCTGGTGGCCAGCACCTGCTCGGCCTGGGCGCGCCCCCTGCCGCCGCCGTGGGCGAGGCCGACGTGGCGGAGGAGGGCGTTCGCGCCGACGTCCATGCCCCAGCAGCCGATCGCGCCGCACGGGCAGAGGCGATCGCCGCCCGCGAGCGGCATATGGCCGAACTCGGCGCCCATGCCGCTCGCCCCGGCCAGCGGCCGGCCCTCGACCACGAGCACGCCGCCGAGGTCGAAGTCCACGTGCAGGTGCAGCCCCACCCGCACGCCCTGCAGCCTCCCGCGCCGCGCCTCGGCCAGCGCCGCGAACGCGGTGTCGTTCCCCACGATCGGCCCCTCCGCCCCTGCCTCCCCTTCCAGACCGAGCAGGTGCGGCACGTCGACCGAGCGCCAGCCCAGGTGGGCGATGTCCACCAGGCCACCGTGCCGGACGGGGCCCGCCAGGGCAACCCCGACGCCGACCACCCGATGCCCGAGGCGGCGCCTGTGGGCCGCGATGGCGTCGCCCAGGGGGCCCAGAACGCCCTCGGGGGTGCCGTCGTGCGACTGGAGGCCGAGAACCGTCGTCCGGCCGCCCAGCTCGCAGGCCGCCAGCTCCCAGGCGTCCTCGCGCACGTCCACGGCCAGCGCGACAGGTCCGCGCGGGTGCGGTCCCGGCACCTGCGTCGGGCGTCCCCTGGCGGGCTCCGGTGCGGGCTCCTCGTGCAGCAGCTCGTCCTCGGCCAGCCCGGCGACCAGCACCGACGCCGTCCCCCTCGCCAGGTTGAGGTCGCGGGTCAGCTGCGACCTGGTGCGGGTGGCCCCGCAGTCATGTACGGCGCGCAGCAGTCGTACCCGGTTGTGCGCGCGAAGTTCGCCACTCGTCGTAGCACCGATCACGGTTCACAGTTTATGCTCTAGCCGTGAACAAAATCCCCCTTGATGCCAGACGTGCCCGTGCCGGAGTGTTCGGGTTCTTCTTTCTCGCCGGATTCGTGATGGGTTTGTGGGCAGCCGGGCTCCCGTCCCTGAACGACCGGCTCGACCTCGGCCCCGCCCGGCTGGGCAGCGTCCTGTTGCTGATCTCGGGTGGCGCGCTGGTGTCGATGCTGGTGGCCGGGCCGTTGGTGGACAGGTGGTCGAGCCGCCGGGTGTGCTGGATCGGCGGTCCTTTCTCCGGGCTGGTGCTGCTCGGGCCCGCGCTGGCGCCCTCGTACTGGGCGCTGGTGGTGCTGGCGGTGGTGTTCGGGATCGGGCTGGGGGTGACCGAGGTCGGCATGAACACCCACTCCGTCGAGGTCGAACGCCGCTACGGCCGGCCGATCATCTCGGCCTTCCACGGCACGTGGAGTCTCGGCGGCGCGGCCGGGGGCGGGCTCACCGCGCTCATGCTCAAGGCCGGGGTGGACCCGCAATGGCTGCTCATCGTGGCGGCGCTGGTGGTGCCCTTCCTGTACGTGCCGGCGGCGCGCCTGCTGCTGCCCGACCCGCCCGCGCACGCCGCCTCGCCCGAGTCGGGCACCTCGCGGGGCTCGTCGCTGGGCTGGGGGTTGATCGCGCTCCTCGGCCTGGCCGCGTTCGCAGGCCATCTGAGCGAGGGGGCGGCCATCGACTGGGCCGCCCTGCACGCCCGATGGGTGCTGCGGACGGATCCGGCGATGGCGCCGCTCGCGTACACGATCTTCTCGGTGGCCATGACCTCCATCCGCCTGCTCGGGGACCCGATCAGGGCCCGCCTCGGCTCGGTGCGCACCATCCAGCTCGCCGGCCTCTTCGCCACGGCCGGCTACGTCCTGGTGCTGGTGTCGCCGGCGACCGGCGCGCTGCGGGTCGTCTGCGCCTGGACCGGCTGGGCCCTCGCGGGCGTGGGCCTGGCCACGGTGGTCCCGGTCCTGTTCAGCGCGGTCGGCGCCGCCGGCGGCCGGGTCGGCCGGGCGCTGGCCATGGTGACGGCCTTCGGCTACAGCGGTCTTCTCCTGGGGCCCGCGGTGCTCGGCTACGTGGCGGAGGCCTCGTCCCTCCCGGTCGCCCTGATCATCCCCGCGGTCCTGGCCGTCGTCGTGACCCTCACCGGCACCCCCGCCATCCGCGCCCTGAACCACCTCCCGCCCGCGCCTGCGCAGGACGCGGCCGACCACCCCGAACCCGCCCCCGCCCGCGACTGACCGGGTGACGGCGGTAGCTCCTCAACGACCGCCGCACCCGCACCCGCACACGCCGCCGGCCACAGGGCGGCGTCGGTCGCGGAAATCAGGGAGATCCTCAATCGCAGGGCGAGGGCACGCTCTCCCTCCAGAACGCCATGTGCCGCACTGTCTCGCCTGCTCCACCGCACGCCGGCCGGTGGGGCGGCCGCCGGCCGCGTTGCGGGATCGTGACTTGACCTGCAAGTTACATCCAGGTTTCATGTCCCAAACGCAGTAAACGTTTACGGAAGTTGATCGTAAACGTTTACAACACCAGGGAAGGGACAGCCGTGGCCGACGGACCGACGATCAACACGATCGCCGCGCGCGCCGGTGTCTCGATCGCCTCCGTCTCGCGGGTGCTGAACGGCCTGCCGACCAGGCAGGAGACCGTGCGCAAGGTGATGGCCGCCGCCGACGAGCTCGGCTACGTGCGCAACGCCGTGGCCAGGTCGCTCAAGTCGCGTCGCACCCACCAGGTCGCCTTCGCCATGGCCGACGTCGGCAACCCCGCCTACCTGGCGATGCTCCGTCAGATCCAGCCTGTGCTGAAGGCCGCCGGGTACCGGCTCGTGCTGCACTCCACGGACGCCGTCGTGGCCGACGAGATCGACGTGCTGCACAGCCTGGGGGAGCGGTACGTGGACGGGCTGATCATGAGCCCGCTGCGGGTCACCGAGGCCCACCTCGAGATGCTGGCCGCCGCCAGGGCGCCCGTCGTGATCATCGGCTCGGTGCCCGAGGGCACCCGCGTGGACAACGTACGGGCGGACTCGCGGACCGGCGTCCGGCTGGCGGTCGATCACCTGTACTCGCTCGGCCGCCGCAGGATCGCCATGGTCAACGGCCCGCTGGACACCGTCCCCGGCGCCTCCCGCGGGGAGGCCTACCGTGAGGCGCTGCGGGACCTGGGCGTGCCCTACGACGAGGACCTCGTGCAGATCGGCGACTTCTACCGCGCGGAAGGGGGCCGCGCGGTGGCGGAGCTGCTCGCCAGGGTCCCCGACGTGGACGCGCTGCTGTGCGCGAACGACCTGATCGCGCTGGGCGCGCTCGACGTGCTGCGGGCCGCGGGGCGCCGGGTGCCGGACGACGTGGCGGTGGTCGGCATGGACGACACCGACCTGGCCGCCGCCTCCTGGCCCTCGCTGACCAGCGTCTCGCTCGGGTCGGCCGAGCGCGGCAAGGCCGCCGCCGAGCTGCTGCTCGAACGGCTGCAGGGCGGCGATCGCGAGCCCAGGCTGGTCACCGTCCCGCCCCGGCTCGTGATCCGCGCCTCCACCGCCGGAGAGTCGGCGGAGTCGACTGACGAAAGGGAGAGAGCGTGACGGCGACCGTGACGAGACCGGCGCCGCCGCGGGGGACGCGGCGCGCCCGGCGCCGGGTCTCGCGCCAGACGCGCGAGATGTGGCTGCTCATGCTGCCGGCCCTGGTGCCGGTGGCGCTGTTCAGCGTGGGTCCGCTGCTGTACGGCATCGGCCTGGCGTTCACCGACGCCCGCAACACCCGCGTCCACGAGACGAGCTTCGTCGGCCTCGAGAACTTCGGCAGGCTGCTGACCGACGACGAGTTCTGGTCCTCGTTCAAGATCGGCGCGATCTGGAGCGTCTCCGTGACCGTGCTGCAGTTCCTGGCCGCGCTCGGCCTGGCGCTGCTGCTCAACGAGAACCTGCGCTTCAGGAGCGTGGCCCGGGTGCTGTCGGTGGTGCCGTGGGCGATGCCGCCCGTGGTCATCGGCCTGATGTGGAAGCTCGTCTACCACCCCGACGCGGGCATCCTGAACGACCTGCTGGGCACGGACGTCAACTGGCTGGCCGACTTCTCGCTCGCGCTGCCCGCGATCATCGTGGTCGGCGTCTGGACCGGCATGCCGCAGACCACGGTGGTGCTGCTGGCGGGCCTGCAGGGCATCCCCAAGGAGCTCTACGAGGCGGGCGAGGTGGACGGCGCGACCCGCTGGCGGCGGTTCTGGAACATCACGCTGCCGCAGCTGCGGCCGGTGATCGTGGCGATCACCTCGCTCGACTTCGTGTGGAACATCAACCAGTTCGGCCTGGTCTACGTGCTCACGCAGGGCGGGCCGGGCGGGCAGACGCGGCTGCCGATGCTGTTCGCGTACGAGGAGGCGTTCAGGTACCGGATGGCCGGTTACGCCTCGATGCTCGGCCTCGCCATGGCGATCGTCGTGCTGGCCGTGCTCGGACTGTATCTGTGGCGCCAGATGAGGGAGGCCAAGTGATGAGGCGTGTCCCGCAGTACGCGGCGCTGGTCGCGTACATCGTCTTCCTGGCCTTCCCGCTGGCCTGGCTGCTCTCGACGGCGCTGAAGACGCCGCGGGAGATGGCCATGGCCGACCCCACCTGGATCCCGCGCGACCCGACGCTGGCCAACTTCGCCGACGCGTTCGGCGAGCAGGACCTGGTCGGCGCGGCGCTGCGCAGCCTGGTCGTGGCGCTGTTCAGCAGCGTGATCACGGTGCTGGTCTCGCTGCCCGCCGCCTACGCCATGGCGCGCTACCGCGGCCTGCTCAACAAGATCGCCATCGGGTGGGTGCTGGTCAGCCAGGTGTTCCCGTTCATCCTGATCATCATCCCGCTCTTCATGATCATGCGTGACCTGGCGCTGGTGAACACGCTGCCCGGGCTCGTGCTGGTGCACGTGACGTTCACGCTGCCGTTCGCGCTGTGGATGCTGCAGGGGTACGTGCGCGCGGTGCCGCGCGAGCTGGAGGAGGCCGCAGCCGTGGACGGCGCGACCCGGCTGCGCTCGATCGCGAGCGTGGTCGCGCCGCTGCTCGCGCCCGGCGTGGTGGCCACGCTGCTGTTCTCGTTCATCTCGTCGTGGAACGAGTTCATGTTCGCGCTCGTCATCCTGCAGAACCCGGATGTCATGACGCTCCCGCTCACGCTGGTGAGGTTCACCGGCCCGGAGGGGGTGGCCAGGCTCGGCCCGCTGGCCGCGGCGTCGCTCATGGCGACGATCCCGAGCCTGATCTTCTTCGCAATCATTCAGCGGCGACTGAAGTCCGGCCTGATGGCCGGCGCCGTGAAGGGCTAGGAGGCTCATATGCGAATCAGGTCCGCTCTGGCGGCTGCGGCGGTCCTCACGCTCGCCGCCGCGTGCAGCGGGGGAGGCGGCGGTGAGTCGTCGTCCGCCCCCAACGAGCCAGTCAAGATCAATTTCCTCAGCCTGGCGTGGCAGAAGGAGTCCCTCGCCGCGAACAAGCAGCTCGTGGACGAGTGGAACAAGGCCAACCCGAAGATCCAGGTCACGTATGTCCAGGGCAGCTGGGACAACGTCAACGACCAGCTCGTCACCCAGTTCGCCGGCGGCACGGCGCCCGACGTCATCCACAACGACTCGCCCGCGCTGGCCGGCTTCTCCTCCGACGGCTACCTGCTCGACCTCAAGGACAAGCTGCCCGCCGAGCTGAAGAACGACATCCCGCAGGCCGCCTGGGACACCGTCACCTTCGACGACGGAAAGGGCCAGCAGGGCGTGTACGGCGTGCCGTTCCTGCAGGAGTCGCAGGTCATCATCGCCAACAAGAAGCTGCTCGACGCCTCCGGCGTGCGCGTGCCGACCTCCGACAACCCCTGGACGTGGGACGAGTTCTCCGAGGCCGCGAAGAAGATGACCACCAAGCGCCCCATCGTCACCTCCTCCAGTGGCTCCGAGACTGCCATGGGCCAGGGATACGGCGTGGCCTGGCCGATGAAGTCGCCGGTCAACAAGACGCTCAACCTGGCGCTCAACTTCGGCGGCACGTTCTTCCAGACGGCCGACGGCAAGACCACGGTCAAGGTCGGCCCCGAGGAGCGCGAGGTGCTCCAGCGCATCCACGACCAGCTCTACAAGGACAAGTCCGCCGACCCGGCCGCGCTCGGCCAGGGCACCGCCGATCCGCTGCCGGCCTTCTACAAGGGCAAGTTCGCGCTGCTGCCCGCGGGCGTGTACCTGCGCCAGCAGGTCGCCGAGCAGGCCCCGGAAGGGTTCGAGTGGGTCACGCTCCCGGCGCCGAAGGGCACGAGTGCCCAGCAGGGCGCGGTCTCGCAGACGCTCTCGATCGCGCAGGAGAGCAAGCACCCTGACGAGGCCATGAAGTTCATCGCCTTCTTCCTGAACGGCCAGAACCAGGCCAAGCTCGCCAAGGGCGACTGGCTCCTGCCGACCTCCCAGACGGCCGCCGCCGACCCGGCGATGACCACCAAGGAGAACGGCTGGGACGTGGCCACCGCCTCCGCCAAGAACCTCGTCGTGGCGCCGTTCCTCAAGGTGAACGGGTTCGACGAGTGGAAGAGCAAGGTGGCCACGCCGGTGCTGCAGGAGTACTTCGGCAATAAGATCACCATCGACCAGGCGGCCTCGAAGCTGGTCGAGGACGGCAACAAGGTGTTGGAGCGGTACCAGCGGTGACTTATCGGGACAAGGCCCGTGGGTGTCTGCTCGGCCTCGCCGCCGGTGACGCCCTCGGAGCCCCGGCCGAGAACCTGCCGCCGTCGGAGATCCGGCGGCGGTGGGGCCGGCTCACCGAGATCGAGGGCGGGGGGACCGATGACACCGAGTACGCCATCTTCGCCGCGTCCCTGCTGCTCCGGCACGGGCACGCGCTGACGTACGCCGACGTGGCGGCCGCGTACCGGCGGGAGGTCATCCCGCGGGTCACCGGGCCCATGCGCGGGGCCGGGTTCTCCGAGCTGGGCACCGTCGAAGCGCTTCGCCGCGGCCTGGAGCCCCCGTTGACCGGGCTCGTGCACTCCCACGGATGGTCGGACGGCCTCGCCATGCGTGCGGCCCCGTACGGGATCTTCTGCCCGGGGGATCCCGCGGAGGCGGCCCGGCTGGTGGAGCAGGACGGGCTGGTCAGCGCGTCCGGCGAGGGCATCCTGGGCGGCCGCGCGGTCGCCGGAGCGGTGGCCGCCGCCATGGGCGGCGCCTCGGCGGAGGACGCGGTGCGGGCGGCGCTGTCGGTGATCCCCGCCGACTCGTGGACGGCCCGCAACGTCGTACGCGCCCGCGCCGTACTCGGCGGACCGTCGCCCACAACCACGACGCGCTCGCCCGGGGTTCTTTCCGGCGCTCCCGGCGGACCGCCGTCCGGCGCGGCACGTTCGCAGGCGGCCGGCGCGACGCGCGCGGCGGGCAAGCCGGACGCGGGCGACGCGGACGGGCTGGTCGAGGCGCTGCACGAGGCCGTGGTCGTCAAGCACTACCCCTGGACCGACGTGGCCCCCGAGGCCGTGGCGCTGGCGTTCGCGGCGGTGCTGGCAGGCGGCGGCGACGTCGAGGCATCCGTGACGTTCGGGGTGAGCCTGGGCCGCGACGCCGACACGATCGGCGCCATCGCCGGGGCCGTCACCGGAGCCATGCGAGGAGAGCGCGGCGTGCCCGAGCGGTGGGCGGCCAGGATCGGACCCGTGACAGGCAAATGCCTGCCCGTCGTGGCCGGAAAGCACGTGCTGGACGTCGCCGACGAACTGGCGGGAGGACTGTAGATCACCATGTCGGGGGAGAGAATCAGGGGGGCCTTCGCCGGGCTCGCCGTCGGTGACGCCGTGGGCTGGCCCGCGGCCAGGCACCGGGCGGCCCTGCACGCCCCCTGGAGCAGGCGCCTGCACAGAGAGCTGGACGCGTTCGCCGAGGAGCACCGGGTGACCACGCTGCCGGTCCCGTTCGCGCTCAATCAGCCCACCGCCCCGCTGGCCATCGGACCGTCCGACGACGCCGAGTGGCTGGCCTGGACGGTGCTCACGATCGACCGTCCGAGGGCCGAGGCGTTCAGGGAACTGCTCGACGGCGAGACGTCCAGGATCCGCGAGGGAGTGCGGGCGCGCATCTCGGTGGCCACCGCGCTCGACAACCTGGCCAAGGGAGTCGAGCCGCCCGCGTCCGGGCACGACAACCCGCACCACTTCGACGACG
Organism: Nonomuraea sp. NPDC049695; assembly: GCF_040674955.1. Classification (NCBI taxonomy): domain Bacteria; kingdom Bacillati; phylum Actinomycetota; class Actinomycetes; order Streptosporangiales; family Streptosporangiaceae; genus Nonomuraea; species Nonomuraea sp. NPDC049695. The sequence continues at coordinate 11,642 of NZ_JBFANV010000098.1, forward strand.
CCGCCGCCGTCAGGGCTGTGGCGTTCGGGGCGCTGGGGAGGGACCCCACACAGGACGCCCAGGTGACGAACGCCTACGACGGCGTCCTGGGCGCCCAGGCCATGGCCGCCGCCGTGGCCGAGGCCGTGGCGTCGGGATCGGTGGCGGCGGCGGTGGAGGCGGCGCTGGCCGTACTGCCCGAGGACACCGCCATCGGCCACAACGCCCGCCTGGCGCTGGCCGTCACGCGGGAGGCGGGCGACCCGTTCGCGGCCGTGCCCGCGCTCGACGCCGCGCTCATCGACCACGTCTACAGCTACGGCGTGGGCGCCGCGCAGACCGTGCCGGTGGCGCTGGCGCTGGCCGAGGCGGCGGGCGGCGAGCTCGCCCGCGCCGTGCCCGCGGCGGCCTGCCTGGCCGCGCTGGCCGACTCGGCGCCCGCGCTGACCGGAGCGCTGGCCGGAGCCTGCGGCGGGTATGCCGCGATCCCCGAGTGGTGGATCGCGTCGGCCCGCACGCTGGCCGGCTGCTGCCTGCCTGACCTGGCGGGCCGGGATCTGATCGAACTAGCGGGCAATTTCACGAGCAATCTCACGAGCAATCTCACGGAGGGAATCGCATGACGCCGCTTGAGGACAGGGCCACTGGCTGCGTGGCGGGGGCGGCGGTCGGTGACGCGCTGGGCGGCGCCACCGAGGGCTGGACCCCCGAGCAGATCGTCGAGAGGTACGGAGGGCGCGTCGAGGGCGTCGTGCCGCCGTTCAACGAGGACTGGCGCAACGCCCGCCCCATCGCCCCGTACCACAAGGGCGACGGCCACATCACCGACGACACGTTGATGACGCACGCCCTGATCCGCGTGTACGAGAAGGTCGGCGGGCACCTGGACGCGTACGCGATGGCCGACCACCTGGTGCCGGAGCTCATGGGCGAGCGGCGGTGGATCCCCGAGCTGGAGGCCGAGGCGCTGCCGCTGCAGCGGATCTTCCTGGCCGAGAAGTGGATCGTGGCCAGGCTGCACTACGGGCACGTGGACCCGCGCGAGGCCGGTACCGGGAACATCGTGAACTGCGGCGCGGCCATGTACGTCGCCCCCGTCGGCATCGTGAACGCCGCCGACCCCGACGCCGCCTACGCCGAGGCCATCGACCTGACCGGGGCGCACCAGTCCAGCTATGGCCGCGAGGCCGCCGGGGTCATGGCCGCCGCGGTGGCCGAGGCCATGCGCCCGGGCGCCACCGCCGACTCCGTGGTCGCGGCGTGCCTGCGGCTGGCCAAGGACGGCACCAGGGCCGCCATCGAGTCGGTCTGCGAGGCCGCCGCCGGTCTGGGGCACTGGGAGGGGTCCTTCGAGACGCTGCGCGCCGCCATGCGGCCCTACGACACGGTCGCCGACACCTACCGCGACCAGGGGCTGGGGGCGCGGCGGCCGAGCCGGACGCACAGCATCGAGGAGCTGCCGCTGGCGCTGGGCCTGCTCGTGATCGCGAAGGGCGACTACCGCGACACCGTGCTGGGCGGCGTCAACTACGGGCGCGACGCCGACTCGATCGCCTCCATGGGCGGGGCCATCGCGGGCGCGCTCGGGGGCCTCGCGGCGGTCCCGTCGGAGTGGGTCGCGCAGGTGGGGGCGGCCAGCCGTACGGACCTGGTGGCTCCGGGGCTCTCCATCGCGGAGGTGGCGCGCCGGGTGCACGCCGACGACCTGGCGCGGCGCCGCGGCCACGAGGCCGCCTTCGCCGCCCTGGACCGCGCATGATCCGCCTCACCTGGGTCCAGCCGGAGGACCTGATCGGGCACGAGCTCCGCCAGGCCGCCGAGGACGGCCGCGCCTCCGGCCCCGACAGCGGCCGGGTACGGGCGATCGCGGACCGGTGGCACGCGGCCGGCGGCCACGACGCGCCCCCGCGCGCCGGCGCCTCGGAGCCGGTGGCCGCCCGGCTGCGGGGGCTGGCGGAGGAGCTGCTGGACGAGCTGGCCACGATCCCGTCGCCGCTGGACGAGCCCTCCGACCTGGCCGCCATCATCGCCGCCTGCCCCGCCTGGCCGGGCACCCGCCGTGCCGCGCGCCCCCGTGCCGCCGCGACGCCTTCGGCGAGCCCCCGTACCGCCGGCTTCGCGGCGGTGGAGGCCGATCCGGCGCGCGTGCTGGGCGCGTGGCTCGGGCGGGCGGCCGGGTGCGTGCTGGGCAAGCCCGTGGAGAAGATCCCGCGCGCGGGCATCAGGGAGATCGCCGAGGCCACCGGCAACTGGCCCATCCGCGGCTGGTTCACCGCCAAGGGCCTGCCGGACGACGTGGCCCGCCGCTGGCCGTGGAACCGCCGCAGCGCCGTCAACTCGCTCGCCGAGAACATCGACGGCGTCCCCGAGGACGACGACCTCAACTACCCGCTGCTGGCCCTGTCCGTCCTCGAGCGCCACGGCCGCGGCTTCACCACCGAGGACGTGGCCAAGCTCTGGCTGGACGAGCTGCCCGCGGGCCGCACCTTCACCGCCGAGCGCGTCGCGTACCGCAACCTTCTGGACGGCGTCGAGCCGCCGGGCACCGCCACCCGCCGCAACCCGTTCAGGGAGTGGATCGGCGCCCTGATCAGGGCGGACGTGTACGGCTGGGTCAACCCGGGCGACCCGGCCACGGCCGCGGAGCACGCCTGGCGCGACGCCAGGCTCACGCACACCGCGAACGGGATCTACGGGGCGATGTTCGTGGCCGCGATGTGCGCCGCCTCGATGGTCGCCGCGGACGTGGAGGAGGTCGTACGGGCGGGCCTGTCCGTCGTGCCGGAGCACTCGCGCCTGCACGAGGCGGTACGCCTGGCCGTGGCCGACGCCGCACGCGAGGACGACTTCGAACGTGTCATCGACCGCCTGCACGAACGCCATGGCACCCTGCACTGGGTGCACACCGTCAACAACGCCGCGCTCATCGCCGCCACGCTCGTCCACGGCCGGGGCGACTTCACCGCCACCATCGCCGGAGCCGTCGCCGGAGGGTGGGACACCGACTCCGCCGGGGCCACGGCCGGGTCCGTCGCGGGCGCGCTCAACGCGGGCGTGCCGGACCGCTGGCGCATGCGCAACAGCCTGGCCAGCAGCCTGACCGGGTTCGACGGGGTGGGGCTGGACGCGCTCGCCGCCAGGACAAGGGAGATGATGAGGGCATGATCTCGGTTTTCGGCAGCGCCAACATGGACCTCGTCGCGTACGTCTCCGAAGCCCCCAAGCGGGGCGAGACGGTGACCGGACACCGGTTCAGGACCGTGCCCGGCGGCAAGGGCGCCAACCAGGCCATCGCCGCCGCCCGGGCGGGCGCGCAGGTGGCCTTCCTCGGGGCGGTGGGCGACGACGGGTTCGGGGCGGAGATGCGCGCCACGCTGGTGGAGGCCGGGATCGACGTACGCGGCCTGCGCCAGGTTCCCGGGCCGAGCGGCATCGCCCACATCGTCGTGGACGACGACGGCGGCAACTCGATCATCGTCGTCCCCGGCGCCAACGGCACCGTCACCGGCCCCTCGGGCGAGGACCTGGCCGCCATCGCGCGCTCGGAGGCGCTGCTGCTCCAGCTGGAGCTGCCCCTGGAGGCCGTCATCGCGGCCGCCCAGGCCGCCCAGGTCTCCGGCGTGCCGGTCTTCCTCACCCCCGCCCCCGCGCGGCCGCTGCCGGACGAGCTGCTCGACGCCGTCACGACGATCGTCCCGAACGAGCACGAGGCGGCCGCCATCACCGGCGTCACCGCCCCGGAGGTCGCACTCGACGCGCTGCTGGAGCGGGTCGAGGAAGCGGTGATCACGCTCGGCTCCGAGGGCGCGCTGTACGGGTCGAGGTCGGGGGAGCGGCTGCGCGTGCCGGCCGTGAAGGTGGACGCGGTGGACACGACGGCGGCGGGCGACACGTTCGTGGGCGCGCTGGCCGTGGCCCGGTCGGAGGGGCAGAGCATGGCCGACGCCCTGGCGTTCGCGTCCACGGCGGCGGCGCTGTCGGTGCAGCGTGAGGGCGCCAGCACCTCGATGCCGGCCCGGCACGAGATCGAGAACGCCCGCCCGTGAGGTCAGCCCTGTCCCTCGTGCGTCCCTGGGAGCCTGACGGGGGCAGCGGGCCGTAAGCCGGCCAGCAGATCGGGCAGCAGCCCGGCCAGCCCCGGCGGGAACACCCGCTCCGAGGTCGTGGCCAGCTCGCCGGCGCTCCACCAGCGGTTGCCGAGCTGGAACTCCTCCTTCTCGTAATCCTCCAGCGCGGTGGGCGCCACGGTCGCGGCCGCCACGCGGGCGAAGAAGTACGTGTGCACCGAGGAGAAGTGCCGGCCCTGGTTGGACCACGCGCTCTCGTTCACCGCCACGGGGTCGCCGAGGTCCGCGGGATCCAGCACGTGGCCGGTCTCCTCCAGCGCCTCGCGGACCGCCGCCTGCGCCGGGGTCTCTCCCGGCTCCAGCCCGCCGCCGGGCAGGAACCAGGCGGGCTCCTTGGGCCACGGGTCCGGCGGTATGAAGCGGAACAGCAGCACGCGGTCGTCCGGGGAGGCCAGGATGACGCGGCCCGTCGGGCGCGGAGTACGGATGATCACCCCTGAACGGTAACAAGGCCGGTTTCTGGGGCAGGTGGTGACTATGACCGAAAAATCCGACGAACTGCCCGAAGCGGTGCGGGGCATCGACGGGGAGAGCGAAATCGTCGCGGAACGGTCCTGCGCCAGTACTCCGAAGTCCCGCCGTCCCGTTCCCCACGATCCACCGGAGGAGTGGGAGGAGCGCGAGCCGGAGGAGGAGCCGGACGAGGACGAGGACGTCACCCGCCCGGACGCGGGTCCCACGGGCTGACCCCGCTTCCGCGTGTCACTCCTGCAGGTGGGCGAGGGTCTGCTCCAGCTCCGCCTGCAGGAGGTCGCCGGCCGTGTCGCCGTCCCCGCGCCGGATGGCCGCCACCAGCGCCGCGTGCGTGTCGTGCCCGGGATTGCGATCGTGCGAGCGCAGCCCGAGCACCTCCACCAGATCGATCAGCCCGCCGCGCAACGCGGGCGCGAACTCCGCGAACAGATCGGTCAGCACCGGATTGCCGGCCGCCGCCACGACCGCCCGGTGCAGGGCGATGTCCGCGTCCACGAACGCGGCGTCATCCCCCGACGCCGCCCCGGCCCGCGCCGCCAGCGCCGCTTCGAGCGCCGCGACGTCCTCGTCCGTACGCCGCCGCGCGGCCAGCCGGGCGGCCTGCGTCTCGACCATCATGCGCACCTCGTAGACGTCCGCGATGGCGGCCCGCCGCAGCCGGGCCGGCCAGTCCTCGGCGGGCTCCGTGGCGATCACGAACACCCCGGAGCCCTGCCGGGCCTGCACCAGCCCCGCCCCCGCGAGGGCGCGCAGCGCCTCCCGCACGGTCGAGCGGCCCACCCCGAGCGCCTTGGCCAGCGCGTTCTCGCCGGGCAGGCGCGTGCCCACCGGCCACTCGCCCTGCGTGATCTGCTCGCGCAGGTGCTCGGTGGCCTGCTCGACGAGCGGGCTGGGGCGGAGTGAGCCGAGCGGCATCGGACACACCTCTCAGGTTGTCTGAGGACCTGTGTTGTGGTTAGTGTAGCCGACATGACGTTGCGTGCTCTCCTTCTCGGCCGCCGCGACGGGGCCTGACCGGACCGGCACCCCGTCGCGGTGGTCAGGGTGCCCGCCGGTCCTTCCCACCGACGACGGAGAAGGAAGACAGCCGTGTACGACTGGAACCGGCAGCGCCCCAGCGCCATGCCGTACCACCGCTACAAGCCCGCCCACGAGCGCGTCGAGGTGCCGCTCACCGACCGCGCCTGGCCGTCCGCGCGCATCACGCGAGCCCCGCTCTGGGTCCCCGTGGACCTGCGCGACGGCAACCAGGCGCTGGCCGAGCCGATGGACCCGGCACGCAAGCGCCGGATGTTCGACCTGCTGGCCGGCATGGGATTCAAGGAGATCGAGGTCGGCTACCCGTCCTCCAGCCGGCTCGACTTCGACTTCGTCCGCGAGCTGGCCGCTCCGGGGGCGCTGCCGGAGGACGTGACCGTGGTCGTGTTCACGGCCGCCAGGCAGGACCTGATCGAGCGCACGTTCGCCTCGATCGAGGGGCTGCCCCGCGCGGTCGTGCACCTGTACACCGCCACCGCCCCCACCTGGCGTGACGTGGTGCTCGGTCACGACAGGCGCGAGCTGCGCGCCCTGATCATGGACGCCGCCGGGCACGTCGCCAGGCTCGCGGAGGGGCGCGACGTGCGCTTCCAGTTCTCTCCGGAGGTGTTCAACCTCACCGAGCCGGACTACGTGCTGGAGGTCTGCAACGACCTGACGGCCCTGTGGGACGCCTCCCCGGACCGCCCGGTGATCCACAACCTGCCCGCGACGGTCGAGGTGGCCACGCCCAACGTGTACGCCGACCAGATCGAGTACATGCACCGCCACCTGGACCGCAGGGACGCGGTGATCCTCTCCGTGCACCCGCACAACGACCGCGGCACCGGCGTGGCCTGCGCCGAGCTGGCCCTGCTGGCGGGCGCGCAGCGGGTGGAGGGCTGCCTGTTCGGCAACGGCGAGCGCACCGGCAACGTGGACCTGGTGACCCTCGCGCTCAACCTCCACTCCCAGGGCGTCGATGCCATGCTGGACCTGTCCGACATCGACGAGGTGCGCCGGGTCGTCGAGCACTGCAACCGCCTGCCGGTGCCCGACCGCCACCCGTACGCGGGCGACCTCGTCTACACCGCCTTCTCCGGCACCCACCAGGACGCCATCGGCAAGGGCCTGGCCCACCACGCCAAGCGGGCCGCGGAGCTGGGCGTGCCGCCGGAGCAGGCGCCGTGGGACGTGCCGTACCTGCCCATCGACCCCGCCGACGTGGGCCGCGGCTATCAGGCGGTCATCCGCGTCAACAGCCAGTCGGGCAAGGGCGGCGTCGCGTACCTCCTCCGCACCCGCTACGGCCTGGAGCTGCCCCGCAGGCTGCAGATCGACTTCTCCTCGGTCGTCCAGCGGGCCACCGACGGCAGCGGCGAGGAGATCACGGCCGAGCAGCTCTGGGAGCTCTTCCACGCCACCTACCTGGCCCCGGGGGAGACGAGCGCCCTCGCCGGATGGAGCACGAGGGAGACTGAGCCGGGGGCGCACGAGTTCGCCGGCACGCTGCGGTCGGGGCGCCGGCTGCACGGCACCGGCAACGGACCGCTGTCCGCGCTGACCGCCGCGCTCGCCGCCGACGGGATCGACGTCGACATCCTCCACTACGCCGAGCACGCCCTGGACCCCGGCCGGGGCAGCCGCGCCATCGCGTACGTGGAGGCCCGCGTGGACGGCGTGACCCGCTGGGGCGCGGCCCAGGACACCTCCGTGCTGACCGCCTCGGTCCACGCGGTGCTGGCCGCGGTCAACCGCGTCCTGGCGGATGTGCCAGGCTGATCATCGGACCTGAGGAGGCCGGATGTTCGAGGCGGGAGACGTGCTCCGCGTGCTGGAGACGCTGCGTGAGGCGGGCTGCGAGGTCTGGATCGCCGGCGGCTGGGGGATCGACGCGCTCGTGGGCCGCGTCACCCGGGAGCACGGCGACCTCGACCTGCTCCACCGCGTCGAGCAGGAGCCCGCCGTGATCGCCGCGCTCGAGGCGGCAGGGTACGCCGAGCGCGAGGGCGTCGTGCCGGGCCGGCCGGCCCGCTTCGTCATGGTCGGCCCCTACGGTCGCGAGCTCGACCTGCACCCGCTGCGGTTCGCCCCGGACGGCTCGGCGCTGCAGCGCCTCGACGACCGGGGCGGCGCCCTGTCCTACCCGGCCGCCGCCTTCGTCGCCGGCGTGATCGACGGGGTGCGGGTGCCCTGCCTGTCGGCGGCCCAGCAGGTGCACTTCCACCAGGGGTACGAGCCGAGGGAGCGCGACCTGCACGACATGGCGCGGCTACGGGAGGCGTTCGGGATCGCGACTCACTTCTGAGTGGCGATCCTCGCGTCCAGGTGGGCCGCGCACTCGTCACGGAAGGAGAGGACACGCGAGCGCAGCAGCTCGGGGTCCTCCAGAACAGCGCGGGAGACCGAGGGCACGACGGCGTGCCGTACGGGCCCGAACAGGCGAGCCACGTCGGCTGCGGTGGCGCCCTGGGCGCCCAGCCCCGGCGCGAGGATGGGCCCGTTGAGGTCGAGCAGCGAGTCCTCCAGCTCGGGCAGCGTGGCCCCCATGACCACCCCCACGGGCCCGAACGGCGTGTGCCCGGCGTTCGCCGCGGCGGCGCCGGCGAGCACCTGGCCGGCCACGAGCCGCTGCAGCGGGGCCGCCTCCGGGTTGGAGGTGCGGGCCAGCACGAACACACCCGCGTCATTGGCCACGGCCGAGCTGATCGCCCCCTCCAGCGACCCGAACCCGAGATACGGGCTCAGCGTCACGGCATCGACGGCCAGCGGGCTGCCCCGGTCGAGGTAGGCCTCGGCGTATGCCGCCATCGTGCTGTCGATGTCGCCCCGCTTGACGTCGAGCAGCACCAGCGTGCCGGCCTCGCGCAGGTCGGCGATGGTGCGTTCCAGCACGGCGATGCCGCGGCTGCCCCAGCGCTCGAAGAAGGCCGACTGCGGCTTGACCACGGCCGCCACGTCGCTCACGGTGTCGACCACCGTGCGGCTGAAGCGTTCCAGACCGGCGGGCGAGTCGTCGAGCCCCCACGCGTGGAGCAGCGCCGGGCTCGGGTCTATGCCCACACAGAGCGGTCCGTACTCGTCGAGCCTGGCTCGCAGGCGTGTCCCGAACGACTCGTTCATCTCCAAGGGCCCCCTTACGACCTACGCAGCCTAGCCCCGGCGGCCACGGCCAGGAATGTTTACTGCCGCGACGATATGAACAGGTGTCTTCCGGGAGTGGCCTTGGGGGTAGATCAGCCTACATGTACGAGATCGCCCAACGGGTGCTGGTGCTGCGTACCGATCCGCCGCGCGATGTCACCGTCACGGTCGGCGTGCCCTATGAGGAGCCGACGGGGGATTGGTCGTGCCCGTACCGGATCGACGGGCTTGACGGGTGGGAACACGAGCGGAAGGTCACCGGGCTCGACTCGCTCGAGGCGATCGAGCTGGCCCTGGTCATGGTGCGGGCCGCGCTGGCCGGCTCGCACGAGGCGAAGGAGGGGCTGCTCCACTGGGACGAGGCGCCGTCGGGGCAGCGCCCGCAGACGGTGTACGTGAGCTTGGACAAGCACCGCGATATCGCCTATGTCGCGATGAAGCACGAAATAGTGCCAGGCGAGGTGGCAAGGCAGGTCGCGGCGGAAGGGGTCGTGCTCGACTTCGGCGGCGCCGGGCAGCTCCTGGGCCTGGAGCTGACGAACGCGGCGACGCGGCTCCCGCCCGAGATGCGGCTCTGATCCCGCGGCCGGGATAATCGGCGCCGTGAGCACCATGACTCCCCCGCGCATCGTGGCCACCGACCTCGACGGCACCCTGCTCAACTCATCCGGCGTCATCACCCCCCGTACCAGGAAGGCTCTCCAGCTGGCCCGCGCGGCCGGAGCAGAGATCGTCTTCGTCACCGCCAGGGCGCCGCGCGGCATCCGCGCGATCGCCGGCCAGGCGGGCGTCTCGGGCACCGCGATCTGCAGCAACGGCGCGATCGTGTACGACCTGGCCACCGACGAGATCACCGCCAGCCACCTCCTCGACCGGGCGGCGGCGGCGCGTGTCGCGGAGGCTCTTTCCGAGGCCCTGCCCGGCGTCGGCCTGGCCGTCGAGACTGGCAGGAACATCGTCACCGACCCTGCCTACACCCGGCGCGTCGAGCACGACCTGGCGTACTACCGCGAGGTCAGCTCCGTCTTCGACGGTGACGACCCGATCGTCAAGCTGCTCGCCCTGTCGCCCGGCCACACGGCGGACGAGATGTTCACGGCCGTGATCGCGGCGATCGAGGGCCAGGCGGAGGTCACGCACTCCGGCGTGGACGGGCTCCTCGAGATCAGCGCGCCCGGGGTGACGAAGGCGGGCACGCTCGACGTGCTCTGCCGGGAGCGGGGGATCGAGCCCGGCGAGGTGGTGGCGTTCGGGGACATGCCGAACGACCTGGCCGTGCTCGCCTACGCGGGCGCCGGGTACGCCATGGCCAACGCGCACCACCTGGTGCTGGCGGCGACCGAGCGCCGGACGCTCTCCAACGACGAGGACGGGGTGGCCGCCGTGCTGGAGTCCCTCTACGGCTGACGCTCGTGGGCAGGCCAGCGGTCCTGAGCGGCCATCACCTCGTCGGCGTGGTCGTACGCCCAGGCTCCGAACGCCTCGATCGGGCCGAGGAGGGTGCGGCCGAGGTCGGTCAGCTCGTACTCGACGCGGGGAGGGGCCTCCGCGTAGGCGCGGCGTGCCACGAGGCCGTTGAACTCCAGGCGGCGCAGCGTCTCGGTGAGGACCTTGGTGCTGATGCCGCCGATCTCCTCGCGCAGCCGTCCAGGGCGGCGCGGGCCGTGGCGCAGCGCCCAGAGGACGACCGCGTTCCAGGTGTTGGCCAGCAGGTCGAAGGCCAGCCTCGCCTGGCAGTCGGCGACGAACAAGAGAGCCTCCGTTAGGCACCGAATGGTGTGTGACGTCCTTTCTACAGTCCTTCTACCAGTTCACACATGGGAGGACGGACATGCGGATCGGGATCCTGGGGGCGGGCGGTATGGCGGACGCCCTGGGCACGCAGTGGGCCAGGGCGGGCCACGAGGTGATGATCAGTGGGCGGGACGCGGCGGTGAGCGCGTCCCGGGCGGCGAGCATGACCGCGCAGGTCCCGGCGCAGCTCCGGGCGCAGGCGGAGGGCGCGGCCGTGCGCGCCGGCAGCTGGGCGGAGGCGGCGGAGTTCGGGGAGGTGGTGATGGTGGCCGTCAGGCAGGCGGGGCTCGCCGGCGTGCTCCAGGCGGCAGGCGCGGCGCTGCGCGGCAAGCCCGTCATCGACGTCGCCAACGCCGAAGGCCCCTTCGACCCCGCCCGGCCGATCGCCACGATGATTCGCGATCTCACAGGCGGTCACGTGGTGAAGGCGTTCAACCTGTGCCATGTGGACGTCTGGCGGATGACGCCTCCGGTGTTCGACGGCAGGCCGCTCGCCGTGCCGCTGTGCGGCGACGACCCGGCGGCCCTGGCGGCCGTGCGCACGCTGGTCGCCGACCTCGGCTGCACGCCCGTGGACGGCGGCGGGCTGGCGCGGGCCACGCTGCTGGAGGCGACGGCGGCGTTCATGATCGGGCTCTGGTTCGGCGGCGCCGACGCCCAGGCCGTCCTGCCGCCGATGTCCCACTCGGGCGTCTCGTAGCGGGGCGTACGACCGGCGGCGTATCGGGGATGACGACGACCGGCGGATGTGCCGGCGGCGGCACCGGCAAGATCCTGGAGACCTTCACCCGAGGTCAAAGGAGAAGTCCAGTGGTAACCCAGGTCGCCAAGGGGAGCGGATATGTGACCGCGTTCAAGGTCGCGGTCGTGCTCAACACGCTGTCCGTGCTGGCCCAGGCCGTGACGGCCGGGCAGCTCATGAGCGGCGGAGGGGTGGGCGCCCACGGCACGGGGGCGCTCGCCGTGCACGTGCTGGGCCTGGTGCAGCTCGTCGCGGCCGTCCTGCTGTGGCGCCCTGGCCGCGTCGCGGGCCGGCCCGCGCTGGTCAGCCTCGCGGTGCTGCTGCTCGGCTTCCTCCAGTCCGCCATGGGCGGGTCGGGCGTGCTGGCGGTGCACGTGCCCCTCGCCATGGCCCTCTTCGGCCTCAGCGTCTGGCTCCTCGTCTGGGCCTGGCGCCTTCCTTCTGCTCGGCCCGTTGCTTGAACTCTGCGTATTCGGTGCGTCGCATGCCGTGATCGATCTATCATTGCGGCATGACCGCTCCCCACGATTGCGCACACCTCGCCGACCGCGTCCAGAAACTGGAGGCGTGGGCCGTCACCGTCGACGGCGACATCGTGAATACCAAGGCGAAGCTCCCCGCGATGATCCGCGAGGAGATCCTCAACTACACCGAGCCGGTGCTGGGGGAGATCCTGGCCGGTCATGCCACGCTCGCGACGAAAGAGCACCTGAACGCCCTCGAACGGCGGCTGACTGACCGGATGGACACGCGGTTCGAGTCGGTCGACGCCAGGCTCGATCAGATGGACAAGCGGTTCGAGTCGGTCGATGCCAGGCTCGATCAGATCGACAAGCGGTTCGAGTCGGTCGATGCCAGGCTCGATCGGATGGAGACACGGTTCGACAAGCGGTTCCAGTCGGTCGATGCCAAGCTGGACAAGGTCCTGGCCGCCCTCGGCATGGCGGACGGCTGATACCGACGGCCCTTCTCGCCACGCCCGGCCCGGCAGGTGCGGTCAGCCGGGATGGCGGGCCAGGTGGTCGGCGTGGCGGATCGGGTCCGGGAGGCGGTAGCGGGGAGCGAGGCGTAGGGCCTGGTCGGTGGCCGTGTCCAGGGAGATGCGGTGCCCCTGGGAGACGTACACCGGCTTGACGCCCCGCTGGGTGCGCAGCGCTCGCCCCACGACGGCGCCCTCATGGACGATCGGCGACCAGTCGCCCCGCTCCGCCCCGGGCATGTCGTACGTGCCGATGAAGGGCGTCTTGCCGACGCCGAGCGCGGGCAGCCCGGTCAGCACGCCCAGGTGGCAGGCCAGCCCGAAGCCGCGCGGATGCGCCAGCCCGTACCCGTCGCAGACCAGCAGGTCGGGCGTTACGGTGAGCCGTTCGAGCGCCTCCACCAGCGTGGGCAGCTCGCGGAAGGCGAACAGGCCCGGCACGTACGGGAACGCCACCTTGCCCTCGACCGCCACCTCCTCCACCGTCTCCAGCGTGCCGGCGTCGAGGACGACCACGGCGGCTGTCAGCGAGTCGCTCCGGTAATGCACGTCGAGGCCCGCCACCAGGGAGAAGGCGGTGGGTCCCGTGAGCTCGACGTGTCCGCGGAGGCGGTCCTGGATGGACTCGGCCTCGGCGACGGTGGTGGGCCACGGGTGAAGCTGCTTTATCCGCACCCGCCTTAAGGTAAGCGTCTTTGCGGCATCCGTAGGACGGAGGGCTGAACACGCAGTCGACCGCCGGACCCGCGCTCGGCGTGCGGCGCAAGCACCTGAACGCTTTTCCTGTGACATCCATGACCTGGCCCATGCCCCCGATCACCGACCCATGGGAAGGATTCCGAAGGCATGGTCGGCTTCCAGGACTCGGGGACGGTGGTCAGTCGTGACGGATCACGGGACGGGCGCCCGCCAAGCGCCGGAGACGGGGCGGCGTAACATGCTGGCGCTGCCTGCCGCGCTGGCAGGCGGCCTGGTCGTGGCACCAGGCCGGCTTCACCGGCATCGTCAACCAGGTGGCCGACATCGAAAAGTCGCTCGGCATCTACGACCTCGCGCAGTTCACCCCACGCGGCTGACTGCACGTGCTTCCACCACCTGAGTCACCGAACTGCCGGCCCTGTCCGCCCAGGCGGGGTGTACGAAGGGGGCGGCTACGGGGTGCAGGACCCCTTGCTGTCGGCGACTCGCAGGTCCAGCGTCGTGCCGTAGTGCAGGCGCATGCTCTGGCCGGCGGGCGGCTCCTGGGTGCAGACGGTGCGTTTGAAGTGCGAGCTGTCGTCGAATCCCTCGGTCACGATGGGCTGGCTGCTGACGTATGGGAAGCCGAGCTGCAAGGCGGCCTGTTTCGCCTCGTCGCCGGTCTTGCCGACGAAGTTCGGCACGACGGGCCAGTTGGTGACGCGGCCGTCGGGTGGGCAGGGCACCTGCGGGGGCAGGAAACCCAACTCCACCTTCTTCGCCTGAGAGTCCTCGACCTGCGTGCAGACGATCCAGGTGCCGGAGTAGGACTCACCGTCGAACAGATGGCCGTCCGGCAGGGCCCTGTAGGCGGTGGTGTAGGTGGGCCAGGAGCGGTTCAACTCGCCGGTGACGGCGTCGAACGTCTTTCCTTTGAAGGAGGGCAGCGCAGGTGACGGACGTTGCGATCCTGCGCCGCTCCCCCCGCTCGCTCCGGTGGAGGCGCTGCCCTCGCCTCCGCCCGAGCAGGCCGCCAGGCCGAGCACGGGCACCATCAGCAGACCGAGAACAAGGGGCCTGATCCCCACCATATGCCGCTCCGAGCGTGACCGGACATGACACAACGATCATGGTCGTCTTCGCGTGACAGGGCAACCGCGCCGGCGATGACGAGTTCCTTGAGGTCACGTCTGTAGGGTCGGAAATATGAGCGAAGTGCTGGTGGTGGTCGGTCCTGGCGTGGTGGCCGACGCCGGGCTGCTCCAGGAGATCGCCACGCGCGAGTTCGCCACGCTCGGCGTCTCCGGCACGCTCGTCCACGCCCGCGACGCCGCCCACGTCCTGTCCCTGGTGAACGGCGCGGCCTCCGCGGTCGTGCTGCCCGGGCCATCGGACGAGGTGCGCGCGCTGATCGGGCGGCCACTCGGGGCGGTGGTCTGGGTGGACGTCGAGCGCGCCGACGGGGTGACGGCGGGGGCCGGTGCCGCGCACCTTCACGGGCGCGGCATCAACGGGCTGGCCTGGGGGGTCCGGCACGCCGTGCACCGCGTACGGCACCCGTCCCGGCGGATCGCGTACGGGGAGCAGCCGGATCAGTGGGGCGAGCTGTACCTGCCGGGCGGGCCGGAGGGCGGACGGGCAGTGCCGGCCGTGGTGCTCGTTCACGGCGGCTACTGGCGGTCCATCTGGGCGGCCGACCTCATGGAGCCACTCTGCGCCGACCTGGCGGGGCGCGGGTTCGCGGTGTGGAACCTCGAATACCGGCGGCCCGACCTGCACGGCTGGCACGCGACCACGGCGGACGTGGCGGCCGGGCTGGCCGCCCTCACGACGATCTCCGAGGTGACGGCGGCTCTGGACCTGGGCAAGGTCGCCGTCGTCGGGCACTCGGCGGGCGCGCAGCTCGCCCTGCGTGCCGCGGCCGACCGCGCCGCTCAGTCCGGAGCCCTGGGCGGGGAGGCGCGGATCGTGCTGGCGGTCTCGCTGGCAGGCGTGCTCGACCTCGTCCAGGGCGACAGGCGCTGGCTCAGCTCCGGCGCCGTAGCCTCCGCACTGGGCGCACCCGCGCCCGCCACCACATCCGGCCACCCCGCGGACGAAGAGGCCGCGTCGCTGTACGCGGAGTCATCGCCCCTCCTCCGGCTCCCGCTCCACGTACGCCAGCTCATCGTCCAGGGCACCGCCGACGACCTGGACCTGGTCGACTTCAGCCGACGCCACGCACGCGCCGCCAAGGAGTCCGGCGACGACGTGACCTACGTCGAAATGCCCGGCGACCACTTCGACGTCATCAACCCGGGAACGCCGATCTGGCAGGCCACGGCGCGCGCCATCGTGAGCGCGCTGCGGCACTAGCGTCCTGGACATCGGCCCGGTCCCACCGTACGAAGGAAGCATGGAGGTCACGATCGTCGGCGCCGGGCTGGTCGGCTGCCTGCTCGCCTGTTTCCTGGCCCGCCGCGGCCACCAGGTCATCCTGTACGAGCGCCGCCCCGACCCCCGGGCGCACGGCCCCGACCGCGGCAGGTCGATCAACCTGGCCATCTCCGAGCGGGGCATCGACGCCCTGCGCCGCCTCGGCCTCGACGGGAAGGTCCTGGACGCGGCGCTCCCCATGGCGGGCCGGATGATGCACGCCCCCGACGGCGCCCTCACCTTCCAGCCCTACAGCGCCGACCGGAGGCATGCGATCAACTCCATCGGCCGGGCCGAGCTCAACAGGGAGCTCCTCGACGCGGCCACCGCGCACCCCGGGGTCGAGGTGCGGTTCGGCCGGCGGCTCGTCGGGCTCGACGAGCGGACCGGCGAGCTGGAGTTCGAGCCGGGCCCGGGAAGGACGGCGCGGGTGGTGATCGGCGCGGACGGGGCGTACAGCGCGGTGCGGGCCAGGCTGCAGCAGTTCCCCGGCGTCAGCTTCAGCCAGGACTACCTCGACTACGGCTACAAGGAGCTGTCGATCCCGCCGCGTGCGGGCCGGTTCGCCATGGAGCCGGGCGCGCTGCACATCTGGCCGCGCGGCCGCTCCATGATGATCGCCCTGCCGAACGCCGACCGATCCTTCACCTGCACCCTGTTCTGGCCGCACAAGAGCCTGGCCGCCCTGGACAGCCCGAGGAAGATCAAGGCGTACTTCGCCGAGCACTATCCGGACGCGTTCGAGCTGATGCCCGACCTGGTCCCGGCGTACCTGGACAATCCGGTCGGGCACCTGGTCACCATGCGCTGCTCGCCCTGGCACGTCACCACCGAGGCGGTCACGATCGGGCTCGTCGGCGACGCCGCGCACGCCATCGTGCCCTTCTACGGCCAGGGCGCCAACTGCGGCTTCGAGGACTGCGTCGAGCTGGACCGCTGCCTGGACGAGGCGGGGGACGACTTCACCGTGGCGCTGGAGCTGTTCGAGCGGCGCAAGGCGGACACCGACGTCATCGCCCGGCTGGCCCTGGAGAACTTCGTGGAGATGCGCGACAAGGTCGGCTCCCGGACGTTCCTGGCGGGCAAGCGGGTCGAGCACGCACTCGAGCGCGTGGTGCCCGGCTACGTCTCCCGGTACGAGCTCGTCTCGTTCTCGACCACCCCGTACGCGCAGGTGGAGCGGCGCGTCGCCCGCCAG
Source organism: Nonomuraea sp. NPDC049695 (assembly GCF_040674955.1). Lineage (NCBI taxonomy): Bacteria > Bacillati > Actinomycetota > Actinomycetes > Streptosporangiales > Streptosporangiaceae > Nonomuraea > Nonomuraea sp. NPDC049695. The sequence continues at coordinate 28,189 of NZ_JBFANV010000098.1, forward strand.
CGCCGCTGGGCGGCGGCCGGGGCGGCCGCCGCGATCCTGGCGCTCGTCCTCGCGAGAAGGCCCCTGGTCACCAGGACAAAAAGGTACAAGCCATAACATATCCGGATGATCGTCGGACACATTCTCGGCCTGCTCGGAGTCGGTGTCGCGGCCGGGCTGGTGAGCACGGTCGTCAGTCTCGCCTCGATCGTCTCCTATCCGGCGCTCCTCGCCTTCGGCCTGCCCCCGCTGACCGCGAACGTCACCAACACCGTCGCCCTCGTCTTCACCGGCATCGGCGCCGCCGCCGGCTCGCGGCCCGAGCTGGCAGGCGAGGGCGGCCGCGTGCTCAAGCTCGGCCCCGTGGCCGCGATCGGCGGCGCGACGGGCGCGTTGCTGCTGCTGGTGACCCCGTCCAGGACGTTCGAGCTGATCGCGCCGTGGCTCATCGCGATGGCCTCGTTACTGCTGGTCAGGCCGCCGTCGGTGCGGGCGGGCGGCGAGCACGGCGTGCTGGGGAGGGTGCTGCTGTTCGCCGTGACGATCTACACCGGGTATTTCGGCGCGGCGGGAGGGCTGATGGTGTTCGCCGTGCTGGCCTTCATGCTGGGCCACTCGGCGGCCAAGCTGAACGCGATGAAGAACGTGATGTCCGGGCTGGCGAACGCGGTGGCGGCGCTCGGGTTCGCGCTGTTCGGGCCGGTGGACTGGGGCGCGGCGGTGCCGCTGGCGGCCGGGTTCCTGGTCGGGGGGTGGATCGGGCCGACGATCGCCCGCAGGCTGCCGGGCGACAGCCTGCGCTATGTGGCGGCGGCCTGCGGGCTGGCGGTGGCGATCAAGCTGGGCTGGGACTCGTACTCGCGCTGACCTCTGGGAGTACGTCGTGCGCCCCGATGGCGAGCGCGGCGAAGCGGGCGGTCACCCGGTGCCAGATCGGGGTGGACACCGGCTCGTCCGCCACCGCCTTCGCGTACACCTGCTCGGGGTCGAACCCGTCAGGCGACCACTCCCGGATGCGCGCGGGCAGCACCTCGGGGTGGAACTGCACGCCCCAGGCCCGCTCGCCCACCCGGAACGCCTGGTACGGGCAGGCGTCCGTCTCCGCCAGCCAGACGGCCCCGGCGGGCAGCCGGGTGATCGCGTCCTTGTGGTGCTCGATCGCGGGCACCTGAGGGGGAAGCCCGTGGAACAGCGGGTCACCGGCGGCCTCGGGCCGGATCGTGAGCGGCAGGCTGCCGTTCTCCGGCGCTCCCGTGTCGCCGGTCACCTCGCCGCCCGCCACCTCCGCGAGCAGCTGGCCGCCCAGGCAGATGCCGAACATCGGCACGCCGTCCTCCAGCGCCTGACCCACGAGCCGTCTGGCGTCGGCCAGCCACGGCGCCCTGTCGTCGTCACCGGGCAGGTAGCCGCCGCCGAGCATGACGACGGCGGCGTGGTCGAGGCGGGCGGGCAGGGGAGCGCCCTCGTGGGCGAGCACGACGTCCAGGCCCAGCCCGGCCTCCTCCAGCCAGCCGCCCAGCCGGCTGGGGCCGCCGCTCCTGCTGTTCTGAATGATCAGAACGTCACTCATCGTAGGCCTCCGCCATCCAGTCCAAGATCTGCTCGTCCACGTCCTCCACGCGGTTGAGCTTGAAGACGTGCGCAGTCCGCCCGCCGGCGATCGGCAGCGCCCGGGCGATCAGCGGGTGCTCGACCTGCCTGGGCAGCTCCAGCCACAGGTTGAGGCTGCGCGCCTTCGGGCGTATCTCGGCGAACTTGCGCTCGCTCTTGAGGAACACCCCCACCCGTACCGCGTCCTCGTGGAGCGGCCCGAGCCGCCTAAGCCGCCCGACCAGCCGGTCGTAGATCTCGTGGTAGACCGGCGGGTGCGGCTCGAACGTCTCGTCCACCGTGCAGCCCGGCACGCACACGTGCGACTGCCGCGCACGCCCGAACTCCCGATCGCACTCGGGGCACGTCCACCGGGTCACGAGAGCGCCGTTAACGTGGTCATGGCAGGTTCGCCGCGCGGGCCGTGTGGCGGAGCAGCAGCGCGGTCGTCACCGGGCCGACGCCACCGGGCACCGGGGTGAGCGCCCCCGCCACCTCCGCCACCGCGCCGAAGTCGACGTCGCCGATCAGCCCGCCGTCGTCCGTGGGATTGGTGCCGACGTCGATCACCACCGCGCCCGGCGCGACATGCCCGGCGCCGATCAGCGCCGGCCGGCCCACCGCCGCGACCAGCACCTCGGCGGTGGAGGTGACGGAGGCCAGGTCGCGGGTGCGCGAGTGGCAGACCGTGACGGTGGCGTGCCGGTCGAGCAGCAGGTGCGCCAGCGGCTTGCCCACCACGGTCGAACGCCCGACCACCACCGCCCGCCGCCCCTGCAGCTCCACCTCGTAGTGGTCGAGCAGCGCCAGCACGGCCGCCGCCGTGGCGGGCGCGAACGCGGGCAGCCCGGCGGCGAGCCGGCCGAGCGAGAGCGGGTTGGCGCCGTCGACGTCCTTGCGCGGATCGATGGCCGCGGCCAGCCGCTGCGCGGAGGCGCCCGCCGGGAGCGGGGTCTGCAGCATGACGCCGTGGACGTTGGCGTCGGCGCTGAGCTTGGCCAGCGTGTCGTCGATCCGCTCCGGGGCGGCCTCGGGGCCGAGGTCGACCACGTCGCAGGCGATGCCCACGCCGGAGGCCGCCTTGGCGATCGACCGGACGTACCACAGACTCGCCTCGTCGGCCGTGGCCACGACCACGGCCAGCCGCGGTTGCGGGCCCGCCGCGGCCTCGGCCTCCGTCTGGGCCCTGATGGCGGCGGCCAGCTCTTTCCCGGTCAGCGTCCTCACGACTTGATCTCCTCGCGTACCTCGGCGGTCACCCAGTCTGCCCTGGCGACGGCCGCGTCCACGCCGGAGACACGGTGGTTCAGCTGCTCGCGTACCCGCTCGTCCTTGATGCCTGACAGGTTGACCTCGACGTTCACCCTGGCCGTGGTGAGCGCGGCGCGTGCGGCCTCAGCGGCGGCGGCCACGTCGGTGATCACGTTGCGGTTGGAGATCGGCAGCAGCACCTCGCACAGCTCGATCACCCGCCTGGCGGCCTCGACCACTCTGGCGGGCGGCTCGGCCGCGCCGGCCAGCGCCCTGGCGATGGCGGCGCTGCGCTCCTCGCCCTTGGGCAGCCGGTAGGCGTCGGTGACCGCGGTGAACGCCGCCGCGTCCTCCTCGGCCAGGCGCAACGACCTGGCCCGCAACGTGTCGGTCTCGGCGATCACGGAGACGACGGTCTCGGCGTGCCTCGCGTACTTCTCCCCGGTCGTGTAACGGGCGACCATGCCGAGCAGCGCGGCGGCCTGCGCCGCGTGCAGGGCCGCCGTCGCGCCGCCTCCCGGCGCGGGCGCTCTGTCGGCCAGCTCGGCCAGGAAATCGATGATCCTTGTGTCGCGCATGCCGGCATTCTGTCAGGCCGCGCGCTCCTCATTCGCGGAACATCGGCCGCGTGGCGTCCTCCGGTCCGCCCTGCGGCAGGTACGGCGAGGGTGCCGACGAGCCGTACGGGTCCGCGTACTCGACGTGCCTCGCCGACGAGCGCCACCGCGACGGGAACAGCGAGACGACCAGCAGCGCCACGCCGAGGAACAGCAGCACCCCCGAGTACGCCACCGTCTGGAAACCCGCCTCCATGCCGGCCGGCAGCCACCGGTCGGGCAGCACCCGTACACCCTGCATCTCGAGCGTGGGCAGGATGCCCAGGGCCGTGAACGCCAGGCCGCCCAGCAGGGAGGCGACGGGCGACAGCCGCGAGCCGGCCAGGAGCGCGAGCACGATGCCCGACGCGGCCACCACGGCCAGTCCGAGCCAGGAGATCTGGAACGTCGCCCTGGACACGACCAGGATCTCACCGACGCCGAACCACAGCCCGGCGGCTACCAGAGGAGGGAGGAGCAGCCCAGCGACCACTCCCAGAGCGTGACGGGCACCGTTTGACATAACTCAACCCCGTTTGTTCGCTTTTGTCCAAACCTACCCCGCGACCGCCTCGGCAGCGTGCGTTGCTGAAAACTCCCTGTGAAGGCCGCGCCTGGGCCTTTGCCGAGGCCGCGGCCCCGGGCATCGTGGGGGGCATGAGATCCGCGATCCTGAAGACCGCACTCAGCGCCTTGGCCGCCGTCCTTGTCGTCAGCGCACCCGCGCAGGCCGGGGCGAACCCCGACACGTTCGCCCTGCCGAACGGGTTCCAGCCGGAGGGCATCGCGACCGGGCCGGGGCCGTACGCCTACTTCGGTTCCCGCGCGACCGGCGACATCTACCGGGCCGACCTGCGCACCGGCAAGGGGTCCGTCATCAGCAAGGGCCCGGGCACACCTTCGCTCGGGCTGAAGACCGACGGGCGCGGGCGGCTGTTCGTGGCCGGGGGCAGCGGGGGGAACGCCCGGGTGATCGATCTGCGTACCGGGGAGGTCCTCAAGTCGTACACGCTGGCCACCGGGCCGTCGTTCGTCAACGACGTCATCCTCACGGGGCACGCCGCGTACTTCACCGACTCCACCAACCCGGTGCTCTACAAGCTCCCGCTCGGGCGCGGCGGCTCGCTGCCCGGGGAGGCCGTCAAGATCCCGCTCTCGGGCGCCATCCAGTACACGACCGGCAACAACGCCAACGGCATCGCCCCCAGCCCCGACCGCGAGTCGCTGCTGATCGTCCAGTCCAACACCGGCAAGCTGTTCGAGGCCGACCCGTCCTCCGGGGTCACCACCGAGGTGGACCTGGGCGGCGAGTCGCTCGTCAACGGCGACGGCCTGCTGCTGTCCGGACGGACCCTGTACGCGGTGCAGAACCGCCTGAACACGGTCGCCGTCGTGAGCCTGGCGCGGGACGGCTCGTCCGGCAAGGTCGTGAAACGGCTGACCGATCCCCGCTTCGACGTCCCGACGACGGTGGCCGCCTTCGGTGACCGCCTCTACCTGCCCAACGCCCGCTTCACGACGACCCCGACCCCTGACACGCCGTACACGGTGGTCGCCATCGCTCCCTGACCCTTCTTCGGGCGGCTGCGCGCCGACGGCGGAGTCTGCTGATCCCCCGCTGGGACAGTACGCAGGGCGGCGACGGGATCCGGGCTGCGCTCCAGGCCGAGGATCGTGAGGAAGCGCCGGGCATGGTCGGCCGCCTGCCCGGGGTCTTGCGGGGGGAGCCCCCAGGGACCGCTCTGGGTGATGACCCGCTTGATCTGCGGGCCGGTGACCGGTGAGAGGGCGAGGTAGAGAGCGGAGAAGGCGCCGGCGGACTGGCCGCCGACAGTGAGGCTGCCGGGATCCCCGCCGAAGGCGGTGATATTGCGCTTCACCCAGGAGAGGACGGCGGCCTGACTGCGGCCGTCGTACCGGTCCCAGCCACCGGTCGGGTGCTGCTCGGGGGCGGCGAAGCGCCGGTCACCCAGCGGGGAAGCCGCGTAGGGAATGCCGCGGAACGCGGCGACGCCGTCCTCGACGATGCCCTGCACGCTCCCCGACTCGGTGCCTACGACGGGGCGTTCCGTCACGATCATCGTTGTCACCTTCCTTGCCAGAGGAGGGATGCCTCCGTTCTACGGTCGTTCGGCGGAAAGAGCGCCACGACTCGGCGGCAAGGCGAGCAACGCCCACTCAGTACGCCGCGAGCGTGAGCGCGTTGGCGGCCTGGTTGAGCGGCTTCATGATCGGCCGCATCGCCAGATCCTTCCACGGCAGGCGGTTGACCAGCCGCATCATCGTGGTCTGCATCCTGATCTGCCCCGGGCTGCCCGCGACCATCTGCGCGGCGTTGCTCGCGCCGAGCGTCACGTTCACATCCACGTACTCGCGCATCGCTTCCCGATATCCGGCATAAGCCGCACGATGGTCGCCCGCCGCCGCGCTCAGTTCGCCGGCCAGCACGTACGCGCCCACCAGCGCGAGGCTGGTGCCCTGCCCGGACAGCGGGGACGGGCTGTAGGCGGCGTCGCCGACCAGGGCGATCCGGCCGGCGGACCAGTGGTCCATGCGGACCTGGCTGACCGGCGTGAAGTAGAAGTCCGGCGAGTACGGCATGGCTCGCAGCAGCGTGTCGCTCTCCCATCCGACGCCGGCGAACGCCTCGGTCAGTATGCGCTGCTGGGCGGCCCTGTCGTAACGGTCGGGCAGGACGGCGGGACTCGGGAAGACGAACTGCGCCTTCGCGGTGTCGGGCCGGGTGGCGTAGACGTTCACCACCTTGCCAGGCGTCGGGTAGAGCAGTTCCCAGTGGTCGAGTCCGAGGTGGTTGGGGACGGTGAAGACGGCCGCGTGCATCCCGAGGGGGTGGACGTAGCGCTCCTCCGGACCGAAGGCCAGGCGGCGCACGGTCGAGTGCAGGCCGTCGGCGCCGATGACGAGGTCGAAGCGGCGGGGTGGGGCGTGGCGGAAGGTGACGTCGACGCCGTCGGGGCCTTCGTGGAGGGACGTGATGGTGTCGCCGAACAGGTATTCGCAGCTGTCACGTGTCGCGTCGTAGAGGAGCCGGGCGAGGTCGCCCCGCATCACCTCGTCGTCGCCGGGAGCGCGCATACCGATGAGGTCGGGGCCCAGGGTGGCCAGCGGCTTGCCGCTCTTGGCGACCCACGAGCCGCCGCGGATGGCGGTGCTTGACCGCCGTACGGTCTCCAGCATGCCCATCCGCTCGACGACCTGCATGGCCACGCCGCGCAGGTCGACCTTGTAGCCGCCCTCGCGCAGCTCGGGCGCCAGCTCGACGACGGTGGGGGTGAATCCGTAGCGGCGCAGCCAGTAGGCCAGAGCGGGGCCGGCCACGCTGGCGCCGGAGATCAGAACGGTGCGGTTGGCGAGTTGCCGTGAGTTCGTCATGGCAAGACCGTAACAGGATTGCCAGTTGTTTGGCAATAAATTTCCAAATGACTTGTCCTCGGGTTGTCGATCCCTTCTAGAGCTTCTGGCAAGAAGTTGCCTCAGTGCTGTCAAGGTGGCTAACATGAACGTTGGGGCGCGAGCCGCGGCACGGCGCGGCATCCGCCGCCGCGCCGTGCCGGAGCGTTCACCCGCCCAGGGCGGGCGTCACTTCTTGATCGTGTAGCTGTCGCCGTAGACCTTCCAGGTCAGCGGCGGGTCCAGGTCGAGGTTGCCGTTCTTGAGGAACACGCGCTGCATCGTGTCCACCCGCGTCGTGTCCTCGTGCGCCTCCTCCGCCTTCATCGCCGCCTTCCGTGCGTCGAGGAACGCGTTCAGGTACGTCACCTCGTTCCCGCCCTGCGCCGGCGGCTTGGCCTTGGCCAGGGCGGACTTCCTGATGCCGCCGAAGCTCAGCTTGTCGCTGCCGGGCCCGTGCATGACCATGGCGTCGTAGTAGACGAACTGGCCGAGCGCCCGCAGCCCGTCCTGCTTGGCCTGATTCACGGCCGGGTTGAAGTAGACGCGGTCGCGCTCGTCGTTCTGGGCCTGCTGGAAGACGGAGTCCTTGGCGGCCGTCTTCCAGTCCTTGGTGAAGTTCGGGTCGAGGCCCTTGTGGGAGGCGGTGCCGTTCACCTTGCGCAGGGCCGGGAGGTACTTGGCCAGGACGTTGCCGGGCTCGCGCTCGGCGTAGAGCTCGACTAACTCCAGCATGTCGCCCGTGCCGGAGCAGAAGCCGATGATCCCGGCCGTGTAGCCGCGGTCGTCCTTGATGTCCTCGATGTAGCCGTACTGGGCCTTCCAGTCGAGCGAGGAGTTCTCCGCGCTGGACACCAGCTGCATGGCGATGTCCTTCTTGTGCGGATCGGTCAGGTCAACCGAGGCCGAGGTCGAGGCCGAAGCCGTGGCGGCGCCGGTGACGGTGAGGGAAAGGGTCAGGAGTGTGGCGGTGAGCACATGCGCTCCTGTCGGAGAGGGGGTTGTTAGGAAACCTTCCTAACGAACCATACTCCGGGGAGCGCTTGCCGTGTGGGGAAAACTAACTCAAGGGACGTAGTGCCGCCAGTTGCTCCTCGAACGGAACGACCTCATCCTTGGTCTCGGCTCTGGGGCCGTGCTGCCGGAGCAGGCCGGCCAGCTCCTCCGCGGCGCGGGCGATGCGCGGCCCGAGGCCGTCCGTGAAGGCGTCGCTCGCACCGCCCCAGTCCTCCGCGGCCGCGTAGACGGCGGTGGGGACCACGACGGCGCGCAGGTAGGCGAAGAGCGGGCGCAGCGCGTGCTCCAGCGCCAGCGAGTGGCGGGGCGTGCCGCCGGTGGCGGCGATGAGCACGGGCTTGCCGGCCAGCGCGGTGTTCTCGATCACGTCGAAGAACGACTTGAACAGGCCGCTGTACGAGCCGCTGAAGATCGGCGTGACCGCGATGAGCCCGTCGGCCGCCGTCACCGCCTCGATCGCCTCGCGCAGCCGGCTGTTCGGGAAGCCGGTCACGAAGTTGTTCGCGATGTCCACGGCGAGGTCGCGCAGCTCGATCACGCGCACCTCGGCCTCCACCTGCCGCGTGACGGCCTCGGTCAGGCGGTCGGCGAGCAGGCGGGTGGAGGAGGGCTGCGTCAGACCCGCCGTGACGATGACAAGCTTCATCTGGTCGATCTCCTTTCCGGGGTTCAGGCGGTGACGGCGGGGACGCGGGAGGCGTGGGTGGGCCCGTCGGGCACCTCGGCGGGACGGTCCTTGGCGAACTCCTTGCGCAGCACCGGCACGACCTCCTCGCCGAGGATGTCGAGCTGCTCCAGCACGGTCTTCAGCGGCAGCCCCGCGTGGTCCATCAGGAACAGCTGGCGCTGGTAGTCGCCGAAGTACTCCCTGAACTCGAGGGTCCTGTCGATGACCTGCTGCGGGCTGCCCACGGTGAGCGGGGTCTCCGCCATGAACTCCTCCAGCGACGGCCCGTGGCCGTACACGGGGGCGACGTCGAAGTACGGGCGGAACTCGCGTACCGCGTCCTGCGAGTTCTTCCGCATGAACACCTGGCCGCCCAGGCCCACGACGGCCTGCTCCGGCGTGCCGTGGCCGTAATGGGCGTACCGCTGCCGGTAGAGGTGGATCAGGCGCATGAAGTGCTCCTTCGGCCAGAAGATGTTGTTGGCGAAGAAGCCGTCACCGTAGTAGGCGGCCTGCTCGGCGATCTCGGGGCTGCGGATCGAGCCGTGCCACACGAACGGCGGCACCCCGTCCAGCGGGCGCGGCGTCGAGGTGAACCCCTGCAGCGGCGTGCGGAAGCGCCCCTCCCAGTCGACGACGTCCTCGCGCCAGAGCTTGTGCAGGAGTGCGTAGTTCTCGAGCGCGAGCGGGATGCCGTTCCTGATGTCCTGCCCGAACCAGGGGTAGACGGGCCCGGTGTTGCCCCGGCCCAGCATGAGGTCCACCCGCCCGTCCGCCAGGTGCTGCAGCATGGCGAAGTCCTCGGCGATCTTGACCGGGTCGTTCGTCGTGATCAACGTGGTGGCGGTGGACAGGATCAGGCGCTCGGTCCTGGCCGCGATGTAGCCGAGCATGGTGGTCGGCGAGGACGGCACGAACGGCGGGTTGTGGTGCTCGCCCGTCGCGAACACGTCGAGCCCGACCTCCTCGGCCTTGAGCGCGATCGCCACCATCGCCTTGATCCGCTCGTGCTCCGTCGGCGTCCTGCCCGTGGTGGGGTCCGTGGTGACGTCGCCCACGCTGAAGATTCCGAACTGCACTTTAGTCACCATCCATGACTGTTGAATCTTTGACGGCTACGGTAGCGCTCAGCCCTCCTGGGATATTCCACCATGGGTCCCTACAGGGCGAGAGCGTTGATGTCGGAGGGGTCGAGGACGCGCTTGGGCGCGCCGTGCTCGGCGACCGCGATCATGGCGCGCCCGATCTGCTCCGTCGTGGTGATCGCCGACGGGAACATCCGGCGCAGGATCGGATAGAGGGGACGTGCCACCACGTACGCCACCCGGTAGAGCCGGGTGCGGGACGTGACGCCGTGCATCGGATGTATGTAGCCCGGGCGGAACATGTACGCCTCCAGCGGCAGCGCCAGCAGGGCGTTCTCGGTCGCGCCCTTGACCCTGGCCCACATGGACCGCCCCTGGGCGTCGGTCCCGGCGCCGGTCACGTACACGAACGTCGAGCCGGGGCTGAGCCGGGCCAGCGTGCGCCCCGCGGACAGCGTGAAATCGTACGTGACCCGCCGGTAGTCCGCCTCGCTCATGCCCGCCGACGAGACCCCGAGGCAGAAGAAGCACGCGTCGTAGCCGCTCAGCTCACCCTCGATCGCGCCCAGATCCAGCAGGTCGTCGTGCCGGATCTCGCGCAGCTTGTCGTGCGCGAGCCCCGTCGGCGCCCGCCCGACCGTGAGCACGGCGGTTACCCGGTCGTCGAGCAGGCACTCCCTGAGCACCCCGCGCCCGATCATCCCGGTCGCCCCGAAAAGGATCACTTTCATGACAGGCCATTCCTTGAGCGTCGGCGTTCCGTACTAGGGTCCCATGGGTGTGATGGACTGGTATCCGCCGATCGAGCCGTACGACT
>NZ_JBFANV010000099.1:0-38303 GCF_040674955.1 Nonomuraea sp. NPDC049695
CGCCCTCGCCCGTCATCACGAGGTGGGAAAGACCGCTAAACGCGCGGCATCACTCACCGAGCACCGCGAGCAGGCAGGTTAAACGACAAGCTAAGAACGGTGGACGCCATACTGACCGGTCGGTATTTTCACTGGCATGACGCTGGAACGCCGCACCTGGCGCACTCTGGAGCCGTTGCACGGCATGATCTACTTCTCTCCCGAGGCGGGAGCCGCCTACGAGGGTCTCGGGCTGAGCGGCCGGATGGGGTACTTCGCCTCCCGGGCCGCCGCTCTCGGCGCGGTTCCCGCCGAAGTGGTGATCGCGACCTTCTACAACTTCAACCCTGATCTGGTACGGCAGGCGATCCCGGCTGCCTGGGAGATCGCCTCCCCCTCCGACATCCTGGCCGCCCGGCTGGAATCGGTGGACGCCACGCTGCTCCGGGTGCTGGGCGACGCCGTGGACTCCCCGGAGATGTCGCGGGCGGCAGAGCTGGCCCGCCAGGCGGCGGAGACCGTCGCGGGCGAGCTCGGCGGGCGGCCGCTGTATGCCGCGCACGTGGCACTGCCCTGGCCGGAGGCTCCCCACCTGGTGCTCTGGCATGCCCAGACCCTGCTGCGCGAGTATCGCGGCGACGGCCATCTCGCCGCCCTCCTGGCCGCCGGCCTGAGCGGCATCGAGGCCCTCGTCACCCACGCGGCCACCGGCGCCGTCACATCCGAGGTGCTCCGGCGTACGCGAGGGTGGTCCGAGGCCGACTGGGCCGCCGCCGTACAGGGGCTGGAGGAGCGTGGCTGGCTCTTCCAGGGAGCTCTCACCGAGGAAGGCCGCAGGCGGCGTGAGGAGATCGAAGAGGCTACGGACCGGATGGGGACGGCACCGTACACCGCGCTTGGCGCCGCCCGCTGCGAGGAACTGCGCTCTCTCGCCCGGCCGTGGAGCAAGGCCCTGGCCGCCGAGCTGATGCCCTGGGCCACAGGCCGTTAGCCGGCCGGAACGCCTGGAGGTCCCTCAGAGCACGCGACCCACGCCGCAGAGCATGTCGGCCCCGCCAGGGCCGGCAAGCGACGGATCAAGGGCGTCTTCGGCGCGCCAGTCGGTCGTCGACACCAGGCCCGGCTCCAGCATCTGCAGGCCCTCGAAGAAGCCGGCGATCTGCTCGCGCGTGCGTGGGGTCACGTTGCCCGCCCTGGTCCTGCTGTAGACCTCGCGGCCTTCGCCCACCGCCTCGTTGTCGAGTTCGCCCGTGGTGACGTGGGAGATGATCAGATGGCTCCCGGAGGGCAGGGCTTCGCGAATGTAACCCACGATGCTCTGAGCCTGATCATCGTCGGGGATGAAGTGCAACACCGCGACCAGGAGCACGGCCACAGGCTGCTCGAAGTCGAGGTGCCGCGTGATCTGCGGGTGACCGAGGATGGCCTTGGGGTCGCGCATGTCGCCCTCCACCACGATGGTGTCGGCGGTCTCCGCGAGCAGGGCGCGGGCATGCACCAGCACGATCGGGTCGTTGTCGACGTAGGCCACGCGCGAGCCGGGAGAGATGCGCCCCGCCACCTGATGGACGTTCTCCTGGGTCGGCAGGCCTGTGCCGATGTCCAGGAACTGCCGGATCCCGCTCTCGGCGACCGCGCGGACGGCACGGCCCAGGAACGCCCGATTGGCCTGCGCGACCTCCTTGGCATTGGGAGACAGTTGGATGATCCGCGCCGCGGCCTCACGGTCGGCGGCGAAATTGTCCTTGCCACCCAGCAGATAGTCATACATCCGGGCCACACTCGGCACGGTCGGGTCCACCCCCGCAGGGGCCCGCTCCAGCTCGGTCATCCATACCCCTTGATCTGACATCTTGTCAGGGATCCTACGGGATCTCTCCGGCGAAGATCGGTTCAAGCAGGATCCGAGTTGGTCAGGCCGACGGGGTGGTCAGCCGAGAGCCTTGAGGTAGCGGCGCATCCGCCGTTTGGCGCGGTAGCCCGCCCGCAGCATCGAGGGGTGCACCTCCACCCGCAGCCGGGCCCGGCGCCGCGCCGCCGCGTGCTCCGGCCCGTCCAGCAGCGAGGACGCGGGCACCCGCGACCCCCCGCCCGCCACCAGCCCCGCCAGCAGCCGAGCCCAGTCGTTGCGTTCGGCCGGGTGGAAGTAGTTGGCCGCGCGCCACTCGGCCGAGGCGGCCCGGAGGTCCCCCTTGGCCACGTCGTCGAGCGTGCCCAGCAGCCCGCTGCCCTCGAACACCAGGTTGATCATCTCGGCGCTCACGCCGAAGTCGCTCAGCACCAGCGACGGCACGTCCAGCGCGATCGCCTCCAGCGCCGCCGTCGAGCTCACCGTGACGAACCCGGCCGCCCGCGCGAGCTGGTCGTGCATCGAGCCCGCCTGGAAGGAGAGCCGCCCCGGCTCCCCCATCTCCCGCCACAGCCGCTGGTAGTGGTGGCGCTCGTTGTGCGTCTGCCGCTCGTCCTCCAGCGCGCGCAGCTTGACGACCACGTCCAGCTCGGGGTGGAGCCGGGCCAGCTCGGCCAGCCCCAGCAGGACGCGCTCCCGCTCCTCCCGCTCGCGCGGCACCTTGGCCTGGGTGGCGAACACGACCCGGTTCCCGCCCGCGGCGGCCGACTCCGAACGCAGGAACGGCAGTCTGGCCAGGCCCACCGCCCCTCCCCCGCCGAGCCTGGCGGCGATCTCGGAGAACTCGGCCACCTCCCGCTCGCTGTGCACCACGAACAGGTCGCACCCGCTGCGGAACAACCACGCCTTCTCCGTCGCGGGCACCGAGATGCCCGGCAGCCCGCTGACGAACACCGGCCGCGGCCGCAGCCCCGCGAACACGTCGGCCACCAGCACGTCCACGACCGGACCCGTGCAGGCCACCAGCACCACGTCCGGCCGCGTGCGCTCGGCCAGCCGCCGCAGGGACCTGGCCGACAGCACCGGCGGCGGCCCCGACGACGGCACCGCACCGCCCACGGCGGCGGCGATCTGCTCAGGCGACGGCGTGATCGGCGTGCGCACCACCGCCAGCTCCGTGGTCGCTCCCCCGGGCAGATCGCCGAGCAGGCAGGCCGCCCACTTCAGGTACGAGTCGGAGTCGGCGACCGCCAACACTTTCAACCGGACACTCCCGTCAGATGCGAACGAAGGGCAGGGGCCGCCCTGCTGGTCCACCAGTCGTCGGGGACCTCCACGGGCTCGACGGCGACACCGCGCGGGCTGAGCAGCACCCGCAGCGAGGTGATCGCGGTCGAGGGGAGGCTGAGCACGCGCTGCCCCGCGTCCAGGCCGCGCAGCGTCAGCTCGGCGGGCACGCCGGCGTCGTGCACCGTGATCCCCGGGCGTTCCCCGATCAGCGCGACGTCGACGGGGTCCTCGCGGCGGTGCGGGTAGTACGCCAGCGGCTCGCGCGCGGCCAGGTCCGTCAGCCAGCGCAGGTAGTGGTCGCGGTGCACCAGGCCGTTCCTGACGAGCGAGGTGCCGAGGACGACCGTGCGCTCAGCGGGCCCTTCGGCGCTGAGCGGCTGGGCCCGCAGCCAGGCGAACTGGTGGCGTACCAGGTCGATGCCGGCCCGCCGGACCGCCTCCTCCAGGGTCTGGTCGACGGGCAGGGCGGTGAAGATCGACACGTCGCTCAGGCGCAGCCGCAGCGCGGCCGCCACGCCCAGCGCGGTGCGCAGCCTGGTCGGCTGGGCCCTGGCCCGCAGCAGCGGCCGGTACGGCCCGGCGGCCAGCAGCTCGAGCAGCCGGAGGGTGGCCAGGCCGTCGTCCACGATCACGATGCGGCCGGGGCGCGAGGTGAGCCAGCGCAGCTGCACCTTGCCGGAGAACGCGTCGCCGACGGCCTGCACGCGCCTCGGCATGCGGTCACGCGGCTCGGCCAGCTCCAGGCCGTCCGGCAGCCCCAGAGACCGCAACTCCCGGCGCGTGGCCTTCAGCGGCCGAAGGCCCGAGCGCGGCACGACGACCGTCCTGGGGCCGAGCAGTCCCGCGTGGTGGGCCTCGACGGCGCACAGCATCTGGAGCGGGGACTCCACCCAGGCCGACGCCTGTTCGACCACTCCTGCTCCTCCCAGCCGGGGGATGGCCCGTTCACGACCGCTTCAAGCTAGCCCCACCGCCTTAAGCCCCCAGAAACGCGACATGAACAATGGACGGTATGAACTCGCTCTTGCTCAACACCGATGGCGTGCAGATCCCGCAGCTCGGCTACGGCGTCTGGCAGGTCCCCGCCGACGAGGCCGCGCAGGCCGTCACGACCGCACTCAAGACCGGCTACCGGCACGTCGACACCGCCGCCGCGTACGGCAACGAGGAGGGCGTGGGTCAGGCCGTGCGCGAATCGGGGCTGCCGCGCGGGAAGGTGTTCGTCACCACCAAGCTGTGGAACGCCGACCACGGACGCGTCGAGGCGGCCTTCGAGGAGTCCCTGACCCGACTCGGCCTCGACTACATCGACCTCTTCCTCATCCACTGGCCGCTGCCGAAGCATGACAGGTACGTGCAGGCGTGGAAGGCCATGGAGAAGATCTACCGTGACGGGCGGGCCAAGGCCATCGGCACCTCCAACTTCACGAGCGACCACCTGACCCGGCTGATGAACGAGACCGGCATCGTGCCGTCGATCAACCAGATCGAGCTGCACCCGTACTTGCAGCAGCGCGAGATGCGCGCCTTCCACGAGGCCAACGGCATCCTCACCGAGGCGTGGAGCCCGATCGGCCAGGGTCAGGGGCTGCTCGACGACCCGGCGCTCGCCGTGCTGTCCGGCAAGTACGGCAGGACGCCCGCGCAGATCGTGCTCCGCTGGCACCTGCAGCTCGGCAACGTCGTCATCCCCAAGTCCGTGTCTCCCTCGCGGATGGCCGAGAACATCCACGTGTTCGACTTCACCCTCGATCCCGAGGACATGGCCGCCATCGGCGCGCTGAACAGGGGCCAGCGGTTCGGCCCCGATCCCGACACGTTCGACATGATGTGATTGGTCTACGATCTCCCGCGTGCGGGATTTTGCGTGGGGCATTGCGGCGACAGGCGGTATCGCGCGGACCGTGGGAGCGGCCATCGTGGCCGAGCCGGGGATGCGGGTGGCCGCCGTCGGGTCCAGGGACTTAGGGCGGGCGCAGGCGCTGGCCGCCACGCTGGGCGCGGAGTCGGCGTACGGCTCCTATGAGCAGCTGTGCGCCGATCCGGCCGTGGACGCCGTCTACGTCGCGACGCCGCACGCCCAGCACCTGCAGGTGGCCGAGGCCGCCATCGCCGCTGGCAAGGCCGTGCTGTGCGAGAAGCCGCTGGCCGCCACCGTGGACGACGCGGAGAAGATGGTACGGCTGGCGCGCGAGGCAGGCGTGTTCCTGATGGAAGCGATGTGGATGCGGTTCAACCCGCTCATCCAGAAGATCGCGGCCGACGAGCGCTTCGGCGACATCCGCTCCGTGCACGCCTCCTTCGGCTTCGCCAAGCCCTACGATCCGGCGCACCGGCTCTGGGCGCCGGAGCTGGGCGGCGGGGCCCTGCTCGACCTGGGGATCTACCCGTTCGGCCTGGCTCAGCTGCTCCTCGGCATGCCCTCCGACCTGCGGATCACCGGCTCTCTCGCGCCCAACGGGGTGGACGCGGAGGCGGCCGGGGTGCTGCTCTACCCCGGCGGCAGGCGGGCCCTGGTGGAAACTTCCTTGATCGGGAATTACCCGAACCAGGCCAGTGTTGTTGGCACTCAGATGCGCGCGGACATCCAGGCGCCGTTCTGGGCACCGCAGCGGATTTTACTTTCTGGGCCCGCCATGGAGCCGGAGGAGCATGTGCTCGATCCGGCGGACAACGGCTACGCCGGGGAGCTCCGCGAAGTCCGCGCCGCGACGGCCGAAGGCAGGACCGAAAGCTCGGTCATGCCGCTTGACGAGTCCCTTGCCATGATGGGGCTCCTGGCCGCTGCCCGCGGGCAACTCGCCTAGCGGGAGGGTTACGGATTTGTAACCTCTTGCCTTATGCATTACGTTTAAGGCATTCTTGTGACATTCGTCCGGTTTGTCCGGCGATGTCCGACCATCGCACAACACATCACAGGACCGTCCTGTGACCGCTGAATCCGCCTGCGTGCGGAACCGGGGACCCACGTCCTTGGGGTGAATCGGCACTTCGGTGCCGTAGGGCAGCTTCCACGCCCGAACCCGTCAGCTAACCCGGTAAGCGGCATGGAAGCAAGGAGCAACCCCCTCGATGGCCAAATTCCGCATTACCGGTGCCACGAAGACCAACATCGCCCGAGCCGTGCTCGGTGCGACCGTCCTCGCCTCCGGGCTCGGCGCCCACATGGGCACCGCCGCCGCCGCGGAGAAGCTGCCGGTCACCGCGGCCGCCGCCAGTACGCACGACGACGACCGCGCCAAGCGGGAGACCAAGATCAGCGTTACCGCCGCCCAGGTCCTGGCGCTCGCCAAGTCCCAGGTCGGCATCACGGAGAACGCCTACGGCGGCGGCACGCCGTACCAGAAGTGGTACGCCGCCTCGCAGCGGGCCGCCGAGACCATCGCCCGTGACGGCGGCACCCGAGCCGAATACATCAACGCGCCGTGGTGCGCGATGTTCGTCTCCTGGGTCGGCGAGCGGACCGGCGCCCGCCCGCAGGTCGGCTGGGACGCCTACACCGTCGCCTACGCCAAGTGGTTCCAGGCCAACCAGCGCTTCGGCACCACCGCCAAGCCCGGCGCCGTCGTGTTCTTCGCCTGGAACGGCAGCAAGGACCTCGACGCCATCAACCACGTCGGGTTCGTCGAGAAGGACAACGGCGACGGCACCATCTCGACCGTCGAGGGCAACACCGGCAACGGCAAGGTCGAGGAGCGCGTCCGCCCGACCTCCCAGGTCGTCGGCTACGGCTACCCGCAGTACGCCGGCTGACCCTTCCGTCCACCGCTCGAGCGCGCGTCCCTTCGGGGGCGCGCGCTCGTCGCGTCCGGGAGGTGAGCCATGCCCGCTCACTCGGCCCGCCACAGGCAGGGTTCCATCGGGGTTTGAGGCTTTCCCACCTATCGGCCCAGCGCCGTTGCCGCTGGGCAACGGAAAGTCTCCGGAGCCGGTTCACCGACAGCCTTGACATCATGAATGCCGGTGACCACATGAACCCCGCCCCGCCGTCCTGGCGGGAGTTGCTGGGGCCAGAGCATTTCGGTGCGGCGATCGTGCTGGCCGGCGGGGTGCTCGTCGGTGCGATCAACATCTACCTCGCGGCGAGTCTGCTGCCGACCGCGGTGGCCGATCTCGGCGGCGCGAGCTTCTACGCCTGGAACATGACGATCTACCTCGTCGCCATGGTGATCGCGACGATGCTCGTCGGCAGGTTCCTGTCTCGATGGGGAAACGTCGGCGCCTATCTCCTGGGCTTCGCCACGTTCACGGCGGGGTCACTCGCCTGCGCGCTGAGCCCGGCAATGGCCGTGCTGCTCGTCTCCCGAGGCGTACAAGGGCTCGGCGCCGGCCTGCTGTCCGGGCTGGGGTTCGCCGTCATCCGCTCGGCGCTGCCGACCCGGCTCTGGACGCGCGGCGCGGCGCTGATGTCAGCGATGTACGGCGTCGGCAACTTCGCCGGTCCGGCGCTCGGTGGCCTGTTCGCCCAGGTGGGCTCGTGGCGCCTGGCGTTCGGGGTGATGGCGGTGATCGCAGCGGTATGCGCTGCGATCGTGCCCCGCGCACTGCCGGGCGGCGAACGTGGCGACGTGCGGCCGCCGATCCCGGCCGCGTCACTGCTGCTCGTCATGGCGGCCGCCGGGGCCGTGAGCGCGGCGGGTGTCCTGCCGGGCACGCCCGCGAAGGCGGCCGGCATCTCGGGGGCGTTGCTGCTGATGGCCGGGTTCGTCGTCCATGAGCGGCGGAGCGAGTTCCGGGTCTTCCCGCGTACGACGTACCAGAGAGGTTCGTCGTTGAAGTGGGTCTACCTGACGCTGGCGCTGTTGACCTCCGGCGTCGCCGTCGAGTCGTTCCTGCCGCTGTTCGGCCAGCGGCTCGGCGGGCTGCCGCCGCTCGTGGCGGGGTTCTTCGCCGCGGCCGTCTCGCTCGGGTGGTCGGTGACCCAGATCGGCAGCTCCTCGGTGAGCGGGGAGCGTGCTGTCCGGCGGCTGCGTGCGCTCGGCCCGGCGCTGCTGGCCCTCGGCCTGTTCGTCCAGGGACTTCTGCAGCGCGAGGACACCCCGGTCTGGCTGGTGGTCATCTGGGTGCCGATGCTGTTCATCGCAGGTTCGGGCATCGGCCTGGCCTATCCGCACCTGTCGGTGGCCGCGATGTCCAGCACCCGGGATCCCGAGGAAGGACAGCGGGCGGCAGCGGCGATCGCCACGGTGACGAGCCTGTCGATCGCGTTCGGTACGGCGGTCGCGGGCGTTCTGCTCAACCTGGGCGGCGCCTCGATGCTCGACTCGGCGCGGTACGTGATGTTCGGACTCGCGGGCATCTGCGCGATCGGCGCCCTCACCGCACACGCGGTGAACCGCACGCCCCAGGCGGCCGGGCTCGGATGAGCGCCTCGTCACCTGGGAAGACCCCGAAGGGAGCAGGCTCCGGAGAAGAGCCACGCGCGAGAACCTCGCCCGCCAAGGAGCCGTCATGGGACCCAGCCCACCCCGAGCCGCGCTGGCGGAGCGCCCGTGAGAGGCGGCCTCCGGTGGGTCGCCGACGGGCTGTTCCCCCGCGGCGCGAACCCGCACGGCGTCCTGCCCGCCCTGCTGATCCTCCTGGCCGTCGTCACCGGCCTCGTGGACGCCATCAGCTTCCTCGGCCTGGGCCGCGTCTTCGTGGCCAACATGACCGGCAACACCGTCTTCCTCGGCTTCGCCCTGGCCGGAGACCGCGAGATGTCGGCCTGGGCCTCCCTCCTGGCCCTCGCGGCCTTCGGAGCAGGCGCGTGGACCGTCGGGCAGGCGAGCAGGTGGATGGGGAACGCCCGGCGCGTGTTCGCCACCGCCTCCGCCGCACACGCCCTGCTCGTCGCCACCGCCTTCGCCGTGGACCTGATCTCAGGGCACCATCACACCGGGCCCAGGGCGGCGCTCATCGGACTGCTCGCGTACGGGATGGGCCTGCAGAACGCCTCCGTACGCGGGCTGGCCGTCCCCGACCTGGTCACCAACGTCCTCACCACCACCCTCACCGGCCTGGCCGCCGGCACCCCCGGCCGGGCGGCCCTGCGCCGGTCCGCGTCCGTCGTGGCGATGTTCCTCGGCGCCCTCATCGGCGCCACCCTGCACCTGCACGTCGGCCCCGCGCTCCCGCTCGCCGCCGCCCTGACCCTCCTGGCGATCGTCGCCGTCGCCGCCCACGAACGCACCCGCCGTACGCGCTGAGCCCGGTCACGCAAGGAAGAAATCGGCCAGAGCCCGCGCGACCCCGGCCGGGTCGTTCTCCATCGGGATGTGACCGGCCCCGGGAACGCGCACGAGCGTGCTGTTCGGGATCTCCGCGACAAAACGCTCTCTCCAGCGTGAAGCGGCTGTCGGCCGCACCCGCCAGGGCCATCCAGGACCGGCCCACCCGCAGGTCATGCCACGGGTCCAGGTAGTCGGCCAGCTCCGCCTCGGAGGCGGGCCGGGCCAGCGCCGTCGTGACGGCCTTGCGGCGCGCGACCACCGCCTGTTCGAGGGCGTGGACGACGACATCCGCGCATGGCTCCACCGCGGCGCCGCCGAGGTCGGCGTGGTCACCCTCCCCGCCCCCGGCCTGCACACCGTCCACCTCAGCACCCACGACATGGTCGCCGTGCTGCCGGCCGGCCACCCCTTGACCGCCCGCCCGGCCATCACCCTCGCCGACCTGGCCGACCGGCCGTTCATCCTGACCACCGCCGGCTGCCGCCCGCTGATCATGGGCGCGGCACTGGCCGCCCAGGTCCGGCTCGACGTCGCCTTCGAGGCCGGCGGCCCCGCCGCCATCCTCGAGATGGTGGCCGCGGGGCTGGGCGTCAGCATCGTCCCCACCCTGGGCCTGCCCGCCGACCTGGGCGCCGTCGTCACCCGGCCCCTCGAGCCGGCGATGACCCGCTCTCTGGCCCTGGCCGTCCCGTCGCTGACCGATTGCGCCCCGACGGCTCGGGCTTTTCTCGACCAGCTGACCGCCTTTACATTGTAGATCTCATTTGACCGCTGCGGCTGCGCGAGTCTGATTTAATTTCATTCGATACCGTATCGAAAGAAAAGATGGCTGGTAACCTGGGCGTATGACCGCCGACGCCCCTCGCAGAACGACCGCCTCGCGTGCGACCGACCGTCCTGGGGATGCATCGCCCTTCGCCCTCGGCTTGCTGCTGCGCCAGGCGCACTGGCGCGCGGCCACGGCGATGACAGAGGCGCTTCGGCCGCTCGGCATCGAGTTGCGGCATTTCGCCGTGCTGATCGTGCTGGTCGACCGCGGGCCCACAGTGCAGCGGGACCTGGCGGCGGCGACCGGGTCGGACAAGGCGGGCATCATGCGGGTCGTGGACGACCTCGAGCGCAAGGGGCTGGCCGTACGCAAGCCCGTTCCGGGAGACCGGCGGGTGCGGGTAGTGGAGATCACGCCTCAGGGCCTCGAGCTTTTCGATGCGGCTCATGTGGCGGCGGAGCCAGTGGATGAGCGCCTGGTGGCCGCCTTGGGGCCCGGCGAGCACGAACTACTGAGGGATCTGCTGACCCGATTCGCCTATCCAGCGGACGGCGGGGCGTAAGCGCGCCCGCGCCGGCTTCGGCCGACTCACAGGCGAGCCCCGGTCCCGGCGGCGCGCACCTCGTTGGCTAGCGTGAAATCTCTCCCCTCACCATGCGCGAGGCTCATACGCCCGCTGAATAGTATTGAATGATACAGTATCGTCTGATACCATCTTGGATGTAGCGAAAGAGGACGTGCTGAGCAGAGGCGGGGAGGTAGACGATCTTGGACGTTTATGAGGCGGTCACGAGCCGGCGGGCGGTGCGCGGATTCACCGACCGGCCTGTCCCGAAGGAGGTGCTGGCGCGCGTGCTGTCCGCCGCGGCCTGGGCGCCGTCCGGATCGAACCTTCAGCCGTGGCACGCGTACGTCCTGACCGGCGAGCCGCTGGCCGAGCTCAAGCAGCGCGCCGGCGAGCGCCTGGCCGCGGGCGACCCCTGGGACGAGCGGGAGTACGAGATGTACCCGCCCGTGCTGAAGACCCCGTACGGCGAGCGCCGATCCGCCTTCGGCCAGGAGCGCTACAGCGCACTCGGTGTCGCGCGTGAGGACTGGGAGGCGCGCCAGAGGGCCGCCGCCGAGAACTGGCAGTGCTTCGGCGCGCCCGCCGCCCTGTTCTGCTACATCGACCGCGACATGGGCCTGCCCCAATGGGCCGACGTCGGCATGTACCTGCAGACCGTCATGCTGCTGCTGCGCGCAGAAGGACTGCACAGTTGCCCGCAGATGGCATGGTCGGTGTATCGCAGGACCGTCGCGGAGGTCCTGTCGCCCCCGGACGGGCTCGTCCTCTTCTGCGGCATGTCGATCGGGTTCGAGGACGTCACGGTGGATTACATCCGTACGGGCCGGGCGCCGCTCGACGAGACGGTCACGTTCGTCGAGGGTCAGCCCGCTCGAGAAGCGTCATGAACACCGAACGAGTCGTCGCCCTCAACGTCGCGGCCCGCTTACCGGTGCGGCTGTTCCGAGCAGATCACTCCTGACGCCTGGCCGCGCGTCCTCGACATCAACGTCAGCGGCCCCCTACCTCATCGTCTGCCCCCGTGGCGCCGCTGGAAGCGCAACGCCCGCGCCGTGCGACGTGGCCAGTACGCCGAAGACCTCGTCGGCGTGGCCTCCTTCTCGCCTCTTCCGAGGCCGATCCCATCACCGGCCGGATCGTCGATGTCGACGTCGGCACGTTCATGCTTGAAAGGAAAATGCAGTGACTTACGTCGTTGGTTACATCGTCGGGAGTCTGTCCCAGAGGTCGATCAACAGGACCCTCGCTCTGGCTTTGAGCCGTCTCGCGCCGCCGGAACTCCGCCTCACGGAGATCCCCATCGACCAGCTGCCCCTGTACAGCTACGACTACGACCCGGACTATCCCGCCGTGGCCCAGGAGTTCAAGGACGCGATCAAAGCCTCCGACGCTCTGCTGTTCGTCACCCCTGAGTACAACCGGTCCGTGCCGGGCGCGCTGAAGAACGCCATCGACTGGGCGACCCGGCCCTATGGATCCAATGTTCTGAACGGCAAGCCGTCCGCGACCATCGGAGCCTCACCCGGCCAGATCTCGACGGCGGTCGCACAGCAGCACCTCAAGACCATCCTGTCCTTCACCAACTCCCCGGTGCTGGGCCAGCCCGAGGCCTACATCCAGTTCACCAAGGGACTGATCAATGACGAGGGCGACATCCAGGTGCCGTCCGTCGCCGAGTTCCTGACCGGATACATGCGGGCCTTCACGGCGCACATCCACCGCCACCACCACGACATCCCGGGCCTGCAGACGCCCTGAGAGTGAGTCGTCACCGCCGGCGCCGATCGGGCCGGCATGCCCATCACCGACGGGAGGAGCCATGTCCTTGATCGTCAGTAAGATCCTTTTCACCGCCGCCGGGCGTGCCTTGACCGGCCGAGCACCTGGCAGGTTCGCGCACGCGTGCGGTTCGCCGGGCGGACTGCGAAGCGGCGAGCTGACGTCATGAGTCCGGGCTCATGGCGGCGGCGTCTGCGCTCGACCCCGGCCCGGCTCACCGTCCTGGCCCTGGCCACGGCGATCGCCGTGCTGGTCCCGATGGGCATGGTCGGAGCATCAGCCGCCGGACAGGCGTCAGCCGACCCCGGCTGGTCAGGCGCCCGCGAGCAAGCCGGGATCACCGCCGCCGCGGCCGGGCGCCGGAATCTGACCGGCACGATCGAGACCCGAACACCCGGCATCGACCTGATCCAGGTCGTGGGGGCCGATCACCGTGTCATCGCCGCCTCGCCCGCGGCACGCGGTCGAGACCCGCTGAGCCAGGTACGCCCCTCCCCGGATCACCCCCGGGCCGACGTGGAGGTGTGCGCCACGAACACCGGCAGACAGTGCCTGCGACTGGCCGCGGTCCGCCTCTCACCCTCCCCTGCCTCCCCGGTGGTCTACGCCGGCCGGATGGTGGCGCCCATGGCACTGTCCAGGGGGTTCCAACTGCTCTGGACCGCCCACATCGCGCTGCTGATCCTCCTGGCCACAGCGGCGACCTGGAAGATCACCAACCGCACGTTGCGCCCGATCCAGCACATGCGCGCGCAACTGGCCGCGATCAACGTCAGCGACCTGAGCACCCGCATCCCGCAATCGCAGGGCCGCGGCGAGATCGCCCAGCTGGCGCGCACCATCAACCACACGCTCGGACGTCTGGAGCAGGCCAAAGCCTCGACCGAGCAGGCGCTGCAGCGGCAACGCCAGTTCGCCTCCGACGCCTCCCATGAGCTACGCACCCCGCTGGCCGGCCTGCGCGTGCGCCTGGAGGAGGCCCAGATGCACCCGCGCGACACCGACCTGTCCGACCTGATCGGGCACGCGCTGGAGGACCTGGACCGGGTTCAGGACATCATGACCGACCTGCTCCTGCTCGCCCGGCTGGGCGCCACCGCTCCCCAGGCCACTCAGCACGTCGATCTGACCGACCTGATCCGCACCGAGACCGGCCGGCGTGCCGATCGCCACCCGACAGCCCTGAACCTGGCCGACCGGGTCGTCGTCGACGCCGTGCCGGGGCAGATCGCAAGAGTGCTGACCAACCTGCTGGACAACGCACAACGGCACGCCACCAGCCAGGTACGGGTACGGCTCAGCCGCTCGGCCACGCACGCCGAGCTGGTGGTGAGCGACGACGGCGACGGCGTGCCCCCGGCCGACCGAGAACGGATCTTCCAGCGGTTCGTCCGCCTCGACGCCGCCCGCAGCCGCGACCGCGGAGGCACCGGCCTGGGCCTGGCCATCGCCCGGGACATCGCCACCGCCCACCACGGCACTCTCCACGTCCACCAGGCCGCGATGGGCGGGGCCGGCTTCGTCCTGCGCCTGCCGCTGAGCGCCCCCACCGGTGGTCGAGCCGAATAGATTCTCCGGTACGTGTCGATCCCGCCCTTCGCCGTTCGACGCGTTGAACGAGACCGATACGGACGACAGGGAGCGCGGCACCGATGAAGTTCATGATCGTGGGCAAGGCGAACGCGGAGACCGAGGCCGGCGCGCTGCCGAGCCAGGAAGTCGTGGACAACATGCACGCCTACAACGAGTCGCTGGCCAAGGCGGGGGTGCTGCTGGCGGCCGAGGGGCTGTATCCGAGCTCCCAGGGCGCGCAGATCGCCTACAGCGGCGGGAAGTCGACGGTGATCGACGGGCCGTTCGCCGAGGCCAAGGAGCTCATCGCCGGCTTCTGGCTGATCCAGGTGAAGTCCCGGGAAGAGGCGATCGAGTGGGCGCTGCGGGTGCCGGTGCCGCCGGGGCATGAGGGGATCGGGCTGGACGTGTGGCGGGTGTTCGACGCTTCGGACGTACCGGACGATTCGCTGCCTGCGGAGGAGCGCGCACGTGAGGAGGCGCTGCGCGAGCGCCTCGGCGTCGACCAGCCCGACGCCTGACCCCGCGCTTACCCGGCCGGTCCGGCGGCTTGGGCCCGTTCGGCCGGCGTACCGGTGGAGCGAAGAAAGGCCGATGCCCTTGGGCGGCGGCCGGCGTCGGTTGCCATCGGCGGCGTGGTGCTGCTCTCATGGGCCGGTGACGGCTTCCGACAGCAATCCTCACCCCCAGGGCGCTCACCGGGCGATCGAGGCGGTGTGGCGGATCGAGGCGGCCCGGCTCATCGCCGGACTCGCCCGATACGTGCGCGACGTCGGCCTGGCCGAGGAGCTGGCGCAGGACGCGCTGGTGGCCGCGCTGGAGCAGTGGCCGGAGACGGGCGTGCCGCGCAACCCGGGCGCCTGGCTGATGACCGTGGCCAAGCGCCGCGCCATCGACCTGATCCGCAGGAACGAACGCCTCGAACGTCACCTGATCGAGCTCGGCCACCGCCTCGACACGGAGGAGGACCTCCCCGAGATCGACGAGATCGAGGACGACCTCCTGCGCCTGGTGTTCACGGCGTGCCATCCCGCGCTCTCCATGGAGGCGCGGGTGGCGCTCACGCTGCGGGTGCTCGGCGGCCTGACCACCGACGAGATAGCCCGGGCGTTCCTGGTCCCGGAGCCGACGGTGGCGCAGCGGATCGTCCGGGCCAAGCGGACGCTGGCCGACAGGAAGATCCCCTTCGAGGTGCCCGAGGCGTCGGAGCTGTCGCCCCGCCTGGTCTCCGTGCTCGAAGTCATCTACCTGATCTTCAACGAAGGCTACTCGGCGACCGCCGGGGAGGACTGGATGCGCCCCGCTCTGTGCGAGGACGCCCTCAGGCTGGGCCGTGTCCTGGCGGGTCTGATGCCCAAGGAGCCCGAGGTCCACGGCCTGGTCGCGCTCATGGAGATCCAGGCCTCCCGATCCGCCGCCCGGCTGGGCCCGTCAGGCGAGCCGATCCTCCTCCTGGAGCAGAACAGGGCACTCTGGGACCAGCTGCTCATCCGGCGCGGCCTGGCCGCTCTCGACCAGGCCGAGCAACTGGGGGACGCGCCCGGCCCGTACACCCTCCAGGCAGCGATCGCCGCCTGCCACGCCAGGGCCGTCGTCCCGGAGGACACCGACTGGGAGCGCATCGCGAGCCTGTACGAGGCCCTGGCCAGGCTGTCCCGCTCCCCGATCGTGGAGCTCAACCGGGCGGTGGCCCTCGCCATGGCCTACGGCCCGGCGGTGGGTCTTCAGCTCCTGGACCAGATCGTGGACGAGCCCTCGCTCAAGGACTACCACCTGCTGCCGAGCGTACGAGGAGACCTGCTCCTCAAGCTTGGCCGGCGGGAGGAGGCCCGCGCCGAGTTCGGGCGGGCGGCCGCGATGACCCGCAACGCCCGCGAACGCAAACTCCTCGAGGACCGCGCCGCCTCCTGCTGAGCCCGGCAAATCAGATGATCTCGAGATCGCGCAGTGGTCATGGTGCGGCTTCGAGGTGTTTCTTGACCGCTGTCACCCGTTCAGGCAGCGTGCCCGGGGCGATCGGGACGCACTCGTAGCCGAGTGAGGTGTAGGCGTCCTGGTGGATCTGCTCGAATCGCAGCGACTCCTCGAAGGTGATCAGCCGCGCCTCCGTCGGCGTGACGAACCCCAGGTTCTGGACGAAGAAGACCTTCTTCTCGTAGATCTGCCGGGCCCGGATGCGGTCCAGTTCGCGGGACAGCGCCGGAGGGACGGGGTGGCCGAGGTAGGTGGCCAGGGCGTAGGTGCAGACAGGCGATCGATCGTAGATCTGGACGTCATCGGGAAGGGCCGCGGCCTGCTCCTGGCGCCGGCGCTGCAAGGCGACGATCGCCTCCACGAAGGACGGCTCCGTCCACGGCTCGGCTTCGCCCTGGGCCTGGTGCAGGGCGATGACATCCGTCGCCGCCTCCTCGACGACCGTGTAGCCGTCACGCTCCAGCCGGCGCAGGATCGCCGTCTTCCCGGCCCCAGGGGTGCCCGTCAGGATGTAGCGCCTCATCAATTGCTCCCCGTATGACTCGGGCCCGGACGCCGCCCGGCACGGCCGGCGCGGGCGGCCCATGTCCGCTCAACTCTGTCATGTCGCAGCTGTCCGTACGGGACGTGAGCGGCCTGATCTTCGGCCGCCGGGATGATATACTTATTCCGTATCCCGAGCGATCGACCGCCCGGGATTTTGCTTTTCATGCCTTCTCCTCATCGCGCGATACTGAGCGCGGCAGCTCCGCTCTTCCTGTCCCTGAGCGCCGGCGTCGTCGCCCAGCTCATCAGCACCTCCCTCCTCGGGCACCAGGCGACCACCCAACTGGCGGCCTTCGCGCTCGCAAGTGCGGTGCTCGCCCCGGTCACGGCCGCGGTGTCGGGCGGTCTGCGCGGCATGGCCCCGTTCATCGCCGCCTGCCGTGACCGCCCCGCCGAGGCCCTGCCCATCCTGAAAGACGCGCGCTGGCTCACCATCGGGCTCGGGACGCTCGGCGCATGCGTCATGCTCGGCGTCCCCCTGATCGCGCGGATGAACGGGGCGCCCCGTGAGGTGACAGCCGAATTCGGCATCTTACCCCTGCTCCTGGCTCTCCAGGTGCTGCTGTCCTCCGCGGGCAGCGGCGCCAACGGGATGCTGATCGCGCTGGGACGCAGCCGGCAGGTGCTCCGGTCGAGCCTGTCGAGCACAGCCACAGGGGTCGTCCTGCACCTCACGCTGGTGCCCAGGATAGGCATCCAGGGCACCGGCATCGCGCTCCTGGCCTCCACCGCCCTGGGTGTCACCGTGTCGAACGTCTTCTTGCTGCGCGTACCCGAATTGGCCGGCCAGTCTCTGTGGCCTGGACGTCCCCGGCCGCGGGAGATCGTACGCATGGCCAAGGTCGGCATCCCGATGTCCGCCACGCTCGTCATCAAGTTCACGGTCATGGGCGGCGTGACCTACGCCGCCGCACGGACAGGAGTCCAAGGGGCCGCCGCCCACGCGATCCTCACGTCGCTGGAGGGATTCCTGGGGCTGGCCGCGTTCGCCGTCGCGCAGGCCGTGACGCCGGAGATCGCCAGAGCCGCCTCCCCTGAAGACGCCCGCCGGCTCAACCGGGCGGCCGTGACGATCGCCGCCACCGGAGTGCTCACCGGCGCCCTCGTGCTGCTCCTGCTCGGCGACACGGTGCTCGGACTGTTCACCTCGGACGCCACGGTCCTTGCCCTGGCCCTCGCCCTGCTGCCGCTGCTGGGGGCCTACGCCCTCGCCAACAACTGCGGAATCGTGATGTCGTGGAGCCTGATGGGGCTCAAACGGTCGACCTGGACGCTGGGCTCGGCCATCGCCGGAAACGGCATGCTCGCCCTCACGATGATCCCCGCCGCGGCCGCCTGGGGGCTGACGGGACTGTGGACGGCGTTGACCGCCGGCGGCGTGCTCATCCTTGGATTACAGACCACCGGCTTCAGACGGCACAGCGCACGGGCCGGCTCGGCTCTGCGCCGTTCTCCCGCAGCGCTGAGCTCTGGTGATCGCGACGCCTGAGCCGCTCTGTCATCGCCATGAACGTAGTCGTCAGAACGTATTCTGATTAGACTCGTGGGGTGAGCACCAGCCATGCCGATGCCGTGACCTTCTCCGATCTGTCGAGAAATCCTCGAGCCGTCGCCGAACGTGCGGCGCGTCTAGGCCGAGTACGTGTGACTCATCGCGACGCCCCGGATTTCTACCTGACCGCGGCTGATCGCGAAGAAGAACGCGACCGTACGCTGGCCACGGCATCCCGGCTGTTCCTTGCCTTGATCAAGCATGACCCCACCGCGCGTGCGCTCGTCATAGCCATGCCGGAGGTCTTCCCCTGGGTACGCCACCTTTCCGCGACCGAACTGCGTGCCTTCACCCTCGAACTGGTCGAGGCGCTCTCCGATGCCGCCGAACTGGACGTCGACGCGACCACTCAGGAGGTCATCGAAAGCTGGCGGGCAACTGCGCGGATCAAGGCCGATCCTGCGCACTACGCCGAGGCCCGCAAGCCCACAAGCGGCGACTTCGGGCCGGTAGAGGGCTCCATATGAGCCCGAAGCGCGGAGATCGGGTTACGGTCCCACCCCAGATGACGAGTGGGACGTTCCACATGCCTCAGGAGATCTTCTCGGAGACCGCCTCCGCGGGCAGGCGGGCCGACAGGCGCAGCAGCCCCGCGGAGGCCAGCGCGAGCAGGGTGGCGAGCACCCCCCACAGCGACAGTGGCGCCAGGCCGAGCAGGAGCGAGAACCCGGCGGGCGCCACGACCTGGCCCACGGACCAGGTCATCTGGTGGACCGCCAGGTAGCGGCCGCGCAGGGCGGGGGGCGCGGCGCCGGCGGCCAGGGATGAGGAGGGGGTGGCGTGCATGAGTTCGGCGAGGGTGAAGACGAGGGTGGCGGCCACCAGGGCGGCGATGCGGGGCGGGCCGGGCGGAAGGGGGGCGGCGAGGGCGTACAGGGCGCAGGAGGCGATGAAGACGACGCCGGACAGGGCCATGGCGTGTGTGCGGCGGGCGTGCCGCTGGAGGCGGCGCACTCCCATCTGCCCGGCCGCGACCAGCAGCGTGTTGATCGTGTAGAGGATGCCGAGCACGGCGGGCGGGGCGCCGAGCACCGAGACCGCGTACAGCGGCAGGCCCACGGAGAGGATGAGCTTGGTCAGCGTGAATGCCTGCTCGACACTCACCAGGCCCATGAACGGCCCGTCGGTGAGCACCTGGCGGTAGCCGCCACGGGCCGAGCTCGGAGGGCGTTCATCCGAGGTGGGGCGGATGCGCAGGAGGCAGGCCGAGGCGATGACGAAGCTGGCCGCGTTGAGTGCCGCGATCAGGGCGTAGCCACCGGCCAGGGACACTGCGGCGGCCGACAGCAGGCCGCCCAGGCCGAAGGCGACGTTGCGGGCCGTGGCCATGAGCGCGTACAGACGGTCTCTGCCGCCGCCCTCGGTGAGCACCGCGACGTAGCTGCGCGCGGCGGGGTAGAAGGCACGGTCTCCGCACGCGATCACAGCGGCGACCGCGATGAGGGGGCCGAATCCGGACACGAGCGGGTACAGGGCGAAGCCGAGCGCGCGGATCACGTACGTGCCCACCAGCACGGTACGGGCGTCGAACCGGTCGATGAGCACTCCGGCGATCGGGTTGGCGGCCAGCCCGATCGTCGCCGCCACGGTCACCCCCAGTCCCACCACGGGCGTGGGCAGGCCGGTCACCTCCTGGATGAACAGCAGGGTCAGCGGGACGTAGAGACCGTTGCCGAGCGCGTCGACGAACATGCCCACGAGGAAGGGACCGGTCGCCGAGGTCCGGGAGGAGGGACGGAGCATGGCGGCCAGTGTCGCAACAGGAACATGGGCAACGGATCGGGCTCAGGTCGTAAGTCTGAGGTCTCGGTTCGACGCCGTCCGGTCCCCTCTGCTAGCTTGAGTTTAGGCCTAAACTCAAGGAGGGATGAACATGACACGCACGACAGTGGTCACCGGCGGGGGCACCGGCATCGGCAAGGCGGTGGCGGCGCGCTTCGCGGCCGACGGGGACCGGGTGGTGATCATCGGTCGCCGCGCCGACGTGCTGGAGACGGCCGCCAAGGAGATCGGCGGCACCGCGCTGCCGGCCGACCTGAGTGAGCCGGCGGAGGTCGAGCGGGTGCGTGCCGATCTGGCCGAGCGCTTCGGCACGATCGACGTGCTGGTCAACAACGCGGGCGGCAACGTCGACATGCGGTACGGCTCCGGCGGCGTCGCGGAGCGGTGGACGGGCAACTTCCGGGCCAACGTGCTGACGTCGGTGCTGCCGACCGAGGCGTTCCGCGATCTGCTGAACCCGTCCGGGCGGATCGTGTTCATCAGCTCGATCGCAGCCTTCCGGGGCTCGGGCGGCACCTCGTACGGCCCGATGAAGGCGGCCCTGCACCCGTACGCGTCGGACCTGGCCGCCGCCCTCGGGCCGCGCGGCATCACGGTGAACGTGGTCGCCCCGGGGTTCATCGAGGACACCGAGTTCTTCAGCGGCGCCCTCGACGACGAACGGCGCGCGACGCTCGTCGCGCAGACCCACACCGGCCGGGCCGGGACGCCGCAGGACATCGCCGAGACGGTGCACTGGCTCGCCTCGCCCGGCGGCGGGCACGTCACCGCGCAGATCATCCAGGTGAACGGCGGCGCCGAACGTGGCCGCTGACCCGCCGCGCGACGGCGCCGACGCCATCCAGGACGCCTGGCGGCGGGAGCTGCCGGGCGTCCCGGTGGAGTCGATCGGGGTCATCACCCGGATCTGGTGGGCCGCCAAGGTCTTCGGCGACGAGCGCCGCCGTCTCCTCACGAAGCTGGGCGTGGACGTCGCGACGCTGGATCTGCTGTCCACGCTGCGGCGCTCCGGGCCGCCGTACCGCATGAGCCCGGGCAACCTGGCCGATGCCTGCATGGTGACGCGCGGCGCGATCACCCAGCGCGTGGAACGGGCGGCCAGGGCAGGGCTGGTCGAACGGACCACCGCCGGGTCGGGCTACCACGCACGCGCGGTCACGCTCACCGACGCGGGCCACGCCCTGCTCGACCGCGTCGTCGCCGGCCTGCTCGCGGCCGAGGACCGCCTCATCGGCCATCTCGCACCCGAACGCCGCGACCAGCTCGCCGACCTGCTGCGCGAACTGCTCGCCGGGCTCGGCGGCCCGACTCCGACCGGGCAGGTCGGAGACTGAGCCCTCCGGTTCCGACGCGGCCTCGATGTGTCCTTTCGGGGCCGCCCTTGACACGTGTGTCAGCCGGCGGTGAGCCAGGCGCGTATGTCGTCCATGAGCGGGACGGGCGCGTCGTGGTGGACCAGGTGACCGGCGGCCTCGATCAGCGAGAGCTCGGCGGCGGGGATCAGGCTCTGCAGTCGCCGGGCGATATCGGTGGGGATCCACGCGTCGTCAGAGCCCCACAGGATCCGTACGGGGATACTGATGCGACCCAGTTGTTCCTCGTTCTCTTCGAGGAAGCGCTCGTCGTAGTGGGCGATCTGCCGGTAGAAGGCGGGCTGGCCGTCCTCCCCCGTCCACGGCCGCACGAGGGCGTCGAGATCGTCGTCGCGCAGGCCGCGGTGGCTGGCGCCCTGAATGTAGGCACGCACGATCGCGGTGTGGATGTAGGCCGGTAGCTCCGCCAGAACATCGGGGTGGTCCTGCACGAACGTGAAGAAGGGCGAGCCGCTGGGCGGGATGGCCACGACGTCGACGAGCATGAGCGAGGCGTAGTCGACGCCCAGGATCAGGTGCGTGCGCAGGGACACGGCGCCGCCGAAGTCGTGGGCGATCACGTGTGGCCGGTCCAGCCCCCAGTGCGTGAGCAGCGCCGCGAATGCCTCGGCCTGCGCGCCGAAATCCACGGGATGCTCGGCGTGCTTGGAGGAACGACCATATCCGGGCATGTCCCACAGATAGACGGTGTAGTCGCGGCTCAAGGCCTCCGCGAACGGCTGCCACAACACCGACGAGAACGGCGTGCCATGACAGAACACCACGGCCGGGCCGGCGCCCGCGCGTCCCCAGGCGATCCGCCTCCCACGCCACTCGAACCGCTCTGTCAACTCCATGACTACCCATGTTAAGTGGAGGCCTCCTCGCCATCCCGCTGGCGTGCCCAGTGTTCCGACAGGCGTTCTCACAGGTGGTGTGACGGGGAGAAAGCGTGGTCGGTGCGGGTGACATGCCCTTGATGCGACACAAAAGATGCCTCTTGTGGTGGGAGCGCTCCCAAGACGCTCTTTGCGCACTATAACGCTAAAAATCCGGTTTCAAAGTGACAAACCGCCCCATTGGTAACGGTTGCGTTTCGGTGGATTGACGCGCAGACCACGTAAGTGCACCCTTTGTGGGAGCGCTCCCAAAGACTCCCACCGCGGCGGAGCGCGTGCCGCGGTGCACTCCCCACACATTCACCCGAGAAGGGGTCCACCATGATGATCAGCAAGCGTCGCGGTCTTGCCGCGGCCTCGGCCCTCGCCGCGGCGGCGCTGACCGTCGCGTCCTGTAGCTCAGGCAGTACCGGTACGGGTTCCAGCAGCGCTCCCGCCTCCTCGGCGGCGGCCGAGCCGGTCACCATCCGCGTGCAGACTTTCGGCGGCGGCACGAACTTCGGCTACAAGAACGCCATCGAGAAGTGGAATGCCGAGCACAAGGACATCCAGATCAAGGAGGAGCACCTCACCGACCAGTTCGAGCAGCAGTACTGGCCCCAGATGATCCAGTGGTTGCAGGCCGGCAACGGCGCGGGCGACGTGGTCGGCATCGACGAGGGCGGCATGGGTCTGGCCAAGGCGCACCCCGAGTGGTGGGCCGACTTGAAGGAGTACGGCCTGGACTCCCGCAAGGCGGACTTCCCGGCGTGGAAGTGGGAGAACGGCGTCACGGCCGACGGCAAGCTGTTCGGCCTGGGCACCGACATCGGCGGCATGAGCCTCTGCTACCGCACGGACCTGTTCAAGAAGGCCGGGCTGCCGACCGACCGTGAGAAGGTCAGCGCGCTCTGGCCGACCTGGGACGAGTTCATGAACGTCGGCAAGACGTTCCAGTCGAAGGTCAAGGACACGAAGTTCGCCGACGGCA
This sequence comes from Nonomuraea sp. NPDC049695, assembly GCF_040674955.1. Lineage (NCBI taxonomy): Bacteria > Bacillati > Actinomycetota > Actinomycetes > Streptosporangiales > Streptosporangiaceae > Nonomuraea > Nonomuraea sp. NPDC049695. The sequence goes on from NZ_JBFANV010000099.1 coordinate 23,094, forward strand.
CGAACACGCTGTACCAGGTCGTCCTCTACCAGGAGGCGGCCAAGAACGGCAACGTCACGTACTTCGACAAGGACAACAACCTCATCGTCGACAAGAACCCGGCGGTGAAGTCGGCCTTCGACTTCGCCACGAAGATGAGCCAGCAGGGCCTGACCGCCAAGCTGCGCAACTTCACCGACGAGTGGGCGGCGGGCACCCAGAAGGGCGCGTTCGCCACGGTCGGCTGCCCGTCCTGGATGCTCGGCGTGGTCAGCGGCAACGCCGGCGACGGCGGCAAGGGCAAGTGGGACGTGGCCTCGGTGCCGGGCGGCGGCGGCAACTGGGGCGGCTCCTGGGTGGCCGTGCCCAAGCAGTCGAAGCACCCGAAGGAGGCCGCGATGGTCGCCGACTACCTGACCCAGGCGGAGACCGAGGCCAGCATCTTCAAGGACTTCGGCAACATGCCGAGCAACACGAAGGCCCAGCAGGACCCGGCCGTGCAGGGCGCGAAGAACGAGTTCTTCAACCAGGCCCCCATCGGTGAGATCTTCGCCAAGTCCGCCTCGAGCCTGCAGCCGGTCTTCCTCGGCGTGAAGCACGCCCAGGTCAAGAACGCCATCGAGTCCGTCATCCAGGGCATGGACGACGGCTCTGTCAAGTACGACAAGGCCTGGCAGCAGCTGGTCGACGACGCGGTGAAGGCCGCGGGTTAGTCCCCCCGCCCGGCCCGCCATCAGCGGGCCGGGCTCGTTGCCGCCGAAAGGTCTGCTATGAGTTCGACACCCTTCAACGGGAGGCGCGGATACAACCATCGCCGCGACCGCCCGCCCGGCCGCCGATGGCGTTCCCGACTGGACGTCAAGGCGATGCCGTACGCTCTGGTGTCCCCGTACTTCCTGCTGTTCGCCGCCTTCGGGCTGTTCCCGTTGGCCTTCACGCTCTACTACTCGCTCTACGACTACGACCTGGCCGGGACCGTGGAATGGACCGGGCTGGGCAACTACACCGCGCTGCTGGGCGATGAGGACTTCTGGAACGCCGTGGTCAACACGGTCAGCATCTTCCTCATCGCCACGATCCCCCAGATGGTGCTCGCGCTGCTGCTGGCCAACGCGCTGAACAAGCGGTTCAGGTTCCGCCTGCCGATCCGCATGAGCGTGCTGCTGCCGCTGGTCACGTCTGTGGTCGCGGTCGCGGTGGTGTTCACGCAGCTGTACGCCCGCGACTGGGGCCTGGTGAACTGGGTCCTGAGCTGGTTCGGCGTGGACAAGACGAACTGGCGGGCCGAGCGCATCCCGTCGTGGATCGCCATCGCCACCATGGTCGACTGGCGCTGGACCGGCTACAACGCGATCATCTTCCTGGCCGGCATGCAGACGATCCCCCGCGACCTGTACGAGGCCGCCGCGATCGACGGCGCCTCCCGGCGCAGGCAGTTCTGGCAGATCACGCTGCCGATGCTGCGCCCCACCATGATCTTCGTGGTGCTCAACTCCACGATCGGCGGCCTGACGCTGTTCTCCGAGCCGACCACGTTCTACAACGGCAACGTCGACGGCGGCTCGCAGGGACAGTTCCAGACGGTGGCCATGTTCATCGTCAAGCAGGGCTTCCGCGAGTTCGACTACGGCTACGCCGCCGCGGCCGCCTGGCTGCTGTTCCTCCTCATTCTCATCGGAGCGGCGATCAACTTCCTGTTCGTGCGCCGGATCGGGGGCACGAAATGAACAACTTCTCCCCGACCCTCGCCACCAGGCTCATGCTGGCCCTGGCCGTGGTGCTGTCGGCGTTCCCGCTGTACTGGATGCTCGTCATCGCCTCCCGGACGAACGCCGACGCGGTCGCGGTGCCGCCGCCGTTCCTGCCGGGCGGGAACCTGGGCGAGAACATCGTCGCGGTGCTCAACAACGAGGACGCCAAGTTCCTGCTGGGCCTGAGCAACTCGTTCATCGTGTCGAGCATCGTCACCGTCTCCGTGGTGATCATCTCGACGCTGGCCGGCTTCGCGTTCGCGAACCTGACCTTCAAGGGCAGGAACGTGCTGCTGGTGCTCGTGCTGCTGACGATGGCCGTGCCGTTGCAGCAGATGGGCGTGGTGCCGCTCTACCGGCTCATGGTGAGCCTGGAGTGGACCGGCACGCTCAAGGCGGTCATCCTGCCGTACCTGCTCAACGGGTTCGGCGTGTTCCTGATGACGCAGTACACGCGGCAGGCCGTGCCGATGGAGCTGGTCGAGGCGGCCAGGGTGGACGGCGCCGCCACACTGCGGATCTGGTGGAACGTCGTCCTGCCCGCGGTGCGCCCCGGCATGGCCGTGCTCGGCATCAACACGTTCATGCTCATGTGGAACGACTTCATGTGGCCGCTGATCGTGCTGACCCCGGACAACCCCACCGTGCAGATCGCGATCACCTCGCTGAACGCCAGGTTCTCCACGAACTACACGCTGATCTTCGCGGGGACAGCGCTGTCCATCATCCCCCTCATCGCAGTATTCGTCGCATTCGGCCGTCAAATCGTCGGCGGTCTCATGGAAGGTGCGGTCAAGGCGTGACGACACAAGAGGAACAGACGCGTGCCGGGCTGCGCTTCCCTGCGGGCTTCGCGTGGGGCGCGGCGACCTCGGCGTACCAGATCGAAGGGGCGGTCGCCGAGGACGGGCGCGGCGTCTCCATCTGGGACACGTTCACCAGGACGCCGGGCCGGATTCTCAACGGGCACAACGCGGACGTGGCCATCGACCACTACCACCGCTACCGGGAGGACGTCGGGATCATGGCGGAGCTGGGCCTGTCGGCCTACCGCTTCTCGGTGTCCTGGCCCCGCATCCAGCCGACCGGCTCCGGCAAGGTCAACCAGAAGGGGCTGGACTTCTACAAGCGGCTCTCCGACGAACTGCGCGGGCACGGCATCGACCCGTGGCTGACCCTCTACCACTGGGACCTGCCGCAGGAACTGGAGGACAAGGGCGGCTGGCCGAACCGCGACGTGGCGTACTGCTTCGCGGACTACGCGGCGACGGTCCACGAGGCGCTGAAGGACCACGTGCACACCTTCAGCACCGTCAACGAGCCATGGTGCGCCGCGTTCCTCGGCTACGCCTCGGGCGAGCACGCCCCCGGCCGGCGCGAGCCGGAGAACGCGATCAGGGGCGCGCACCACCTCAACCTGGCGCACGGGCTGGCCGTGCAGGCGATGGGCGCCCGGCGCGTCGGCGGCTGCGTGAACCTGTACGCGGTCACGCCCGCCACCGACAGCGTGGAGGACCTGGACGCGGCCCGGCGCATCGACGGGCTGCAGAACCGGTTCTTCCTGGACGCGCTGCTGCTGGGCCGCTACCCGGAGGACGTGCTGGCGGACCTGCCCGGCGAGATCGACTTCATCCAGCCGGGCGACATGAAGACCATCAACGCGCCCATCGACGTGCTGCTCGTCAACTACTACAGCCGCTTCACGGTATCGGGAGCACCAGGCGGCAGGCAGTCGGCGGCGGCGGCCCCCACGGACACGGGTTCGCCGTGGGTGGGCAGCGAGCACGTGTCGTTCGTCAGCGGCGGCCAGCCGGTGACGGCCATGGGCTGGGAGATCGACGAGGGCGGCCTGGTCGAGGTCCTCACGAGGGTGGCGCGGGACTATCCGCCGATCCCGATGGTGGTCTCCGAGAACGGCTCCGCCTTCGACGACGTGCTCGAGGACGGCCGGATCCACGACAACGAGCGGCGGGCGTACGTGGAGGCGCACCTCGGCGCCTGCAAGGAGGCCATCGAGGCAGGCGTGCCCCTGGAGGGCTATTTCGCCTGGTCACTGATGGACAACTTCGAGTGGGCCTGGGGTTACGGCAAGCGGTTCGGCCTGGTGCACGTGGACTTCGAGACCCAGGAACGACTGTTCAAGGACAGCGCGCTCTGGTACTCGGAGATCATCCGGCAGAATAGGCGCCATGAACCGACCGACTCTTGAGGCAGTCGCGGCTCGGGCCGGGGTAGGCCGGGGCACGGTGTCGAGAGTCATCAATGGCTCGCCGAACGTCAGCGCCAAGGCCCGCGAGGCCGTTGAGCTGGCCATCCGCGAGCTGGGCTACGTGCCCAACCGTGCGGCGCGCGCCCTGGTGACGCGCCGCACCGACACGGTGGCGCTGGTGGTCTCCGAGTCGCAGCTGCGGGTGTTCGACGAGCCCTACTTCGCCGGCACCATCCGCGGCATCGGCTCGGCGCTGGCCGAGACGGGGTTGCAGCTCATCCTGGCGATGGCCCGCACCCCTGAGGAGCACGAGCGGCTGGAGACCTACCTGACGGGGCAGCACGTCGACGGCGTGCTGCTCCTGTCGCTGCACGGCGCCGACCCGCTGCCCGGCAGGCTCGAGGACATGGGGGTGCCGACCGTGCTCGGCGGCCTCCCCGTCGGCCTCCACCCGTACAGCTACGTGGACATGGACAACCGGGCGGGCGCCCGGCAGGCGGTCAAGCACCTGCTGGGGCTCGGCCGCCGCCGGATCGCCGCGATCGCCGGCGCCCAGGACATGGGCGTGGGCGTCGACCGTCTGGCCGGCTATCGCGACGCGCTGCTGCTCACCGGCCTGCCGGAGCTGGTGGCGTACGGCGACTTCTCGGAGGAGAGCGGCGCGACGGCGATGACCGAGCTGCTGGCGGAGCACCCCGACCTCGACGCGGTGTTCGCCGCCTCCGACCCGATGGCGCTGGGCGCGATGCGCGTGCTCAAGGCCGCGGGCCGGTCGATCCCGGAGGACGTGGCCGTGATCGGGTTCGACGACTCCAAGGCCGCGCTGCACGCCGACCCGCCGCTGACCACCGTCCACCAGCCGACCGAGCAGATGGGCCGGCAGATGGCGCAGCTACTGGTGGCCCGCATCAACGGCGAGCAGCTGCGGCAGCCCGTCGTGATCCTCGACACCCACCTCGTACGCAGGCAGTCCGCATGAAAGGCTCCCGTGGACAGTAGGACCAAGCGCCGCTTATCAGAGGCCGAGCTCGACGCCCTGGTGCGGCGCGCGCTGGGCACGGGAGTGACGGCCGCTACCGAGCTGACCGACGGCTACGCCAACGCCGTCTGGCGGCTGAAGCTGGACGACGGGCGCGAGGTGGTGCTCAAGCTGTCGCCGCCGCCCGACCTCGACCAGCTCAGCTACGAGCGCAACCTGCTGCGCATGGAGGCCGCCGCCTACGAGCTGGCGGCGCAGGCCGGGGTGCCGGTGGCGACGCTGCTGCGCGCCGGGTTCGACGACCCGGTGCTGGGCGGCGACTACCTGCTGCTCGCCGCGCTCGACGGGGTCTCCTGGAACGACGTCAAGCCCGAGGGCGGTGACGCGCTGCGCCGGGAGCTGGGCCGCCACCTGGCCAGGTTCAACGCGGTCACCGGCGAGGTGTTCGGCTATCCGCACGCCGGGATCGTGGGGGCCACCTGGCGGGAGGCGTTCCTGGCGATGGTGGGGGCGCTGGTCGGCGACACCGAGCGCTGGCCGACGCCGCTGCCGCGCCCCGCCGGGGAGATCCTGGGCGTGATCGAGGCGGCGTCGCCGGTGCTCGACGAGGTGACGGAGCCGCGGCTGGTGCACTTCGACGTGTGGCACGGCAACGTCTTCCTCGACCTCAGCGGCCCGCCGCGGATCCAGGCCATCATCGACCACGAGCGGGCCTTCTGGGGCGACCCGATCGCCGAGTTCGTCACGCCGACGATCTTCGGCGAGCTGACGGAGGACGACCCGCTGCTGGCGGGCTACCGCGAGGTGACGCCGCTGGAGCTCACCCCGGCGGCGCGCACCCGGCTCGACCTCTACCGCGCCTACCTCTATCTGATCCTGCTGGTGGAGAACGGGCCCCGGCAGTATCCGGAGGACGAGTACGCCAGGCTCCGCGACGCGGCGTTCGGCTCACTGTCGGCTGTGCTCGACCGCCTCGTAGGCGCCTCCTCTGGCGCCCGCGGGTAGCCTGACGCACGGCCCCGAGCCCTTGTTCGGCACGCCGAGGTCCACGGGCTGCTCGCCGGTGCACACCAGGGCGCCCCTGACCGTGGTGCCCGACAGGATCGGCGCCGTGTTGCCCGCCAGCAGGGCCGCGCCGCGCAGGTCGGCGCCCACGACGGTCAGCGCCCTGGCGCCGCGGACGCTGAGCGCGCCGGTGACGGACGCCTTGAGCAGGTGCACGGCGGCGGGATCGACCGCGGTCAGCGCGCCGGTGATCCGGCCCCCGATGACCACCAGCGACGCCCCCGGCCTGACCGTCACGGCCCCGGTGACCTCGGCGCCGTCGAGGCAGGTGACGCCGCCGGCGACGGTGAGCGGGCCGCGGTGCGTGCCGGTGACCGTGCTGGTGCAGGCGGGCGGCGGCGCGATCGTGGTGACGGTGAAGCTCTTCGGCGCTCCGTAGTTGCCGGCGGCGTCGATCGAGCGGTATTCGACGGTGTGCCGGCCGCGCGGCAGCTTGCCGTACACGAGGGAGTCGATGACCGTCCCCTCCTCGCTGAACGTCCACGGCAGCTGCGACGAGGTGGGCCAGCCGAAGTAGTTGAACCAGCCGTCGCCGTCCACCCTGGACTCCGAGACCACGTAACCGTCGCGGTCGTCCTCGCCGGTGAGCCGCATGGAGAACGGGCCGTTGTAGACGTAGGTGTCGCCTGACCTGGCGAGCGGCTCGGACAGCTCGTACCCGGTCGTCGGCCGGTCGGCGTCGACCTGCCAGGTGAGCGTCCTGCCGCCGAGGGCCGCGGTGAGGGTGTGGGCGCCCGGCCTCAGGTCCAGTTCGCCGAGATCGAGGTCGGTGCCGGTGCCGGCGGGCCTGCCGTCCAGGGTCCAGGTGACCTCGGGGACGGTCGCTGCGGGGTGGGTGGTCTCCACGTACGCGACGTCGGCGCGGCCGAGCGGCCGGTCGGTGGGCGTGGAGGAGACGATGGCGGGCTCGACGCCGTCCGGAGGGGTGGTCAGCGACGTGTCCACGGTCCAGGTGCGCGACTTGGTGATGGCCGCCCTGATCGCCGGGTCCCTGACGAACCCGGTCGGGTCCGAGACGGTGACGGTGACCGGGTGGGTTCCCGGGGCGAGGCCGAGCGTGCGCAGGTCCAGGGTCTGCTCGTGGGTCTTGAGGTCCTTGCCGTCCACGTTCCAGGTGATCTCCAGCGCGTGGCCGACGGGGCGCATCGGCTCGGCCCACAGCACCCGGTCGGCTCCGACGGGCTGCTCACCGGGCGTGGCGTCCTGGATGACCATGGTCTTGGCGGTGATGCGCTGGACCATGACCTCGCGGCTGACCTGGTCGTAGGAGTAGCCGAGGGTCTTCATCATCGAGTGCCGGCTGGGCCGCCAGACGCCGACCGTGTAGTACATGCCGCCCTCGTAGCGGCCGACGGGGCCGCCCGACTCGCTGGGCTCGCCGAGCCAGCGCCACCACTTCTTGCGCTGGTCCTTCATCTGCTGTTCGGTCAGCAGCGTGTGGTGGGGGCTGGACGGCTCGGGCCCGGTGTAGGCGCCGCCGGGGACGCCGCGCTGGTAGTAGTCGTACTCGTCCTGCAGGCCGCCCAGGGAGTGGCCCAGCTCGTGCGGGCTGATCAGGGCGGACATGCTGTTGCTGCCCGAGGCGGTGGCGTACGAGCCGCCCGCGCCGCCGTACGTGCCGCTGTTGCCGAGCGCGAGGATCTGCCGGTTGCCGGACGAGGTGCCGGTGACCAGGTCGGCGTAGCGGGTGGCGGCGGTGTTGTCCATGGTGATCAGGCGCTGGACGCTGCCCGGGTTGCAGCGGCCCCAGAAGCCCATGCCGAGCGGCGTCGTCTTCCGCGGCGCGTCCAGCCCCGGGTCGCAGCTGATGCCCGACTCGCCCGAGACGATGTCCACGCGGTAGACGTTGATGTAGTTCCGGTACGTCTTGAACGGCTCGATCGACCACATCACGTTGAGGTGCCGGTCGACGTCGGCCCGGAATTTCGCCTGTTCCGACTCGGTGTAGCCGTCACCCATGACGATCAGGTTGAACCTCTCGGCCGGGGCGCCCGTGACCTGCACGGGCACCACGGTGGCCGCGCCCGCCTCTGCGCTCGCCGGCGGGGTCTGTAACAGGGCGGCGGCCAGCACCAGGACCGCGAATATACGCATGCCCTGCACTATCGCCGATCAAGGCCGCGCCACCAAGGGTCAGGTCTCGGGGAGATCGGCCAGGAGGATCGGGCGGGTCGTCGGCTTCCCTGATCCGGCCGCGGGCTCGACCGTCAGCGCCACCCGGTCGTCCTCCCGCTCCGGCGTGACCAGCAGGGGCGTGGTCAGGCCGTTCTCGGCGCGCTCCAGCATGCCGGCGGGGCGGGGGCCGTCGCGTCCCATCAGCCACAGCTCGTACCCCTTGGTTCCGGGCAGCCGGGGCAGGCCGGACGAGGCGAACACCATACGTGCCCTGGACCGGGAGATCACGACCGTGGCGGTGCCGCCCGCGGTGACGGGCCGGCGTACCGTCTCGGCGTCGGGCGCGGCCAGCACGGCGATCACCTCCCCGTTCCGCGCGGCCAGGTCGCCCAGATCGCGGCGGGCGTCGATGGCGACCGCGCCGAAGGCGACGGCGGCCGCCACGGACACCGCGGCCAGGCCCGCCATCACCTTGCTCCGCCCGCGCCTGAACGGCACGAGCCGGCCTTGCTCGGGCACCGCCGTCACCTCCGGCGCACCCGTGGCGGCGGGCTGCCACGCCCCGGGCGGGACACGGATCGTCGGCGAGCTCGCCGGCTGTGGCGGGAGCGCGAGCGTGGGCGCGTTCCCGAACCCGCGTTCGAGCGCGTTCCCGGATCCGCGGTCGGGCGGGTACGCGTGCTCCGGCCGGGCGGCGGGACGCCGGGACGCGTGCGCGGCGGCGAGCAGGCGCGGGCGGAGCGTGCCGGGCGGGGGCGCGGCCACCGTCGCCGCCAGCCTGGCCGCCGTCTCCCGCAGCCGCCGTACCTCCGTCCCGCACACCTGGCAAGCCACCAGGTGCTCCTCGAACAGCACCCACTCGGCGTACGGCAGTGCGTGCACGGCGTAGGCGCCGGAGAGGGTGTGGAGTCCGTCGGTCATGTCCACTCCCTTTGTGAGAGGCGGCTCACGCATGTACTTCGGCCGCTCGGGCATGTCGGATTGCCATGGGGGTTGCTCTTTTCTCATGACGTGAGACAATCTCATCGGGTGATGAATTATGGACTGCGTAATCGCGGGGGGCGGACCGGCAGGCGCGATGCTCGCGCTGCTGCTGGCCAGGGCGGGCGTCGAGGTGACGCTGCTGGAGAAGCACGGCGACTTCCTGCGTGACTTCCGGGGCGACACGATCCATCCGTCCACGTTGCAGGTGCTCGACGAGGTCGGGCTGGCCGAGGACTTCCTGAAGATCCCGCACCGCAAGGCGTACGAGATCAGCATGGTGACCGACGTGGGGGACATCAGGCTGGCGAGCCTGCGCGGGCTGCCCGGCGCCTACGACTACATCGCGTGGGTCCCGCAGTGGGACTTCCTCAAGCTCGTCACGTCGGCCGCCGAGAAGTACCCGGGCTTCCGGCTGCTCATGAACGCCGAGGCGCACGATCTGATCCGGGAGGGCCGGGCCGTACGCGGGCTGCGGTACCGCGACGCGTCCGGCGAGCACGAGATCAGGGCGGACCTGACGGTGGCCGCCGACGGGCGCCACTCGGTCCTGCGCGAACGGGCGGGGCTCGTGCCCGAGGAGCTCGGCGCGCCGATGGACGTGGTGTGGTTCCGGCTGCCGAGGCAAGCCTCCGACCGCGACGACACGTTCCTGCGGATCTCCAGCGGTCGCATGATGGTCGCGATCAACAGGGAGAGCTACTGGCAGCTCGCGTACGTGATCCCCAAGGGCGGGTTCGACGAGCTCGTACGCGAGGGCATCGGCGCGCTCCGCGAACCGGTCGTGTCGCTGCTGCCGTGGCTGGCCGACCGGATCGGGCAGATCGAGAGCTATGACCACGTCAGCGTGCTCACGGTCGTGATCAACCGGCTGCGCCGCTGGCACCGGCCGGGGTTCCTGTGCATCGGGGACGCCGCGCACGCCATGTCGCCGGTGTTCGGGGTGGGGATCAACCTGGCCGTGCAGGACGCGGTCGCCGCCGCCAACCTGCTGGCGGGCTCGCTCAGGTCCGGCGCGCCGATCCCCGAGTCGACCCTGCACCTGCTGCAGAAGCGGCGGATGCCACCCACCAGGGTGACGCAGGCGGCCCAGCGAGTGGTCCAGAACATGGTGATCAAGCGGGCGCTGAGTCAGCAGTTCGACCCGTCGCCGCTGCCGCGCGACCTCGCGAGGATCCCGCTGGTGAACCGGATGGTACGGCGGTTCATCGGGCTGGGCATCCGGCCCGAGCACGTGACGGTGCGGGAGTCCTGACCTCGGTCTCGGCCGGGAAACCTCATTCTCACGCGCCGGCTGCATCCAAAACGTGGACAACACGGTCGGCGGGGCAGAGCCGGTGGATTACCCTCGTATCTCGTGAGCAGCAATCTCGTGGATCTCGATACCTGGCGAGCCCTTCCCGTGGCACAGCAGCCAGACTGGCCCGACCGCGGCGAGCTCGACAAGGTCGTCGCCGAGCTGGGCGGCCTGCCCCCGCTGGTCTTCGCCGGGGAGTGCGACCAGCTCAAGGAGCAGCTGGCCGCCGTCGCCCGCGGTGAGGCCTTCGTCCTGCAGGGCGGTGACTGCGCGGAGACCTTCTCCGGCGCCACCGCCGACAACGTGCGCAACAAGCTCAAGACGCTGCTGCAGATGGCGATCGTGCTGACGTACGCGGGCAAGGTGCCGGTCGTGAAGATCGGCCGGGTGGCGGGGCAGTTCGCCAAGCCGCGCTCCAAGCCCACCGAGACCCGCGACGGGATCGAGCTGCCGGCCTACCGGGGCGACATGGTCAACGGGTTCGACTTCACCGCCGAGGCGCGCAGGCCCGATCCGTGGCGGCTGCTCAAGGCGTACCACTCCTCGGCCGTGACCCTCAACCTCGCGCGCGCGTTCACCAAGGGCGGCTACGCGGACCTGCGCCAGGTGCACGCCTGGAACCAGGACTTCGTGGCCGAGTCGCCCGCCGGGCGCCGCTACGAGCAGCTGGCCAGGGAGATCGACCAGGCCCTCGCGTTCATGCGGGCCTGCGGCGCCGACCCGGAGGAGTTCCACACCGTGGAGTTCTACTCCTCGCACGAGGCGCTGATCCTCGACTACGACAGGGCGCTCACGCGGATCGACTCGCGTACGGGGCGGCCGTACGACGTGTCGGCCCACATGGTCTGGATCGGCGAGCGCACCCGCCAGCTGGACGGGGCGCACGTCGACTTCTTCTCCAAGATCCGCAACCCGATCGGCGTCAAGCTCGGGCCCACCACGACGCCCGACGAGGCGCTCGCGCTCATCGACAAGCTCAACCCGGGCAACGAGGAGGGGCGGCTCACGTTCATCACCCGGATGGGCGCCTCCAAGATCCGCGAGCACCTGCCGGCCCTGGTCAAGGAGGTCACGGCCACGGGGGCGCGGGTGGCCTGGATCTGCGACCCGATGCACGGCAACACGTTCGAGGCGCCCAGCGGGCACAAGACGCGGCGGCTCGACGACGTGCTCGACGAGGTGGCGGGGTTCTTCGAGGTGCACCGGTCGCTGGGGACGCATCCCGGCGGCATCCACATCGAGTTCACCGGCGACGACGTGACGGAGTGCGTCGGGGGCGGGCACGAGATCGTGGAGGGCGACCTCGCGACCCGCTACGAGACGGCCTGCGACCCCCGGCTCAACCGCGGCCAGTCCCTCGACCTCGCCTTCCGCGTCGCCGAGCTCTACCGCGGCTGACCCGTCTGCGGCCTTCAGGCGCGGCGTACCTGTCGGGGCGGCGTACCCGTCGGGGGGCCGCGCCGCGGCCGCTCCCTCGCAAGGCGCCACTGCGGCCGACCCGTCGCGTGGCGCCACCGCAACTGCCCCTGCCCGCTCCAAGCGGTCCGCGCCGCTCGGGGCGGGCGCGCGACATCGCGCGCCCACGTCGGCGGCGGTGTACGGCGCGACGCGAAGCGGACGGCGCCGGCCGGTGCTCGTCACACGACGGGCGCGCAGCCGCGCCGGTCCGCGGCCGCTCGCCGGCCATGCGCGGGCGGCCTGGAGCCGCGCGACTCCTCCGCGACAGCACGCCGGCGCCACGGCGAAAACGGAATGCAGCGGCCCCCATACGACACGCTGACACCCAGGTGTTGTGCGTCTCATCGCGACAAGAAAGAGAACCGAATTCGGCCGAAATTTGGGGTTCCGCGGATATGATCGCCCGCAAAGAGGGCGAATTTCGGGAGTAACCGTGGACAGTGCCCCCGAGGGGGTGGACCCCAACGTCCCCAACGTCGCGCGTATGTACGACTATTACCTCGACGGCAAGGACAATTTCGCGGTCGACCGGGCTGCCGCCGAGCAGATCCTGGAGACGTTCCCCCACACCAAGGAGGGCGCCCGCGCGAACAGGGCGTTCCTGCGCCGCGCCGTGCGGCACCTGGTCGAGTCGGGGGTGCGGCAGATCGTGGATCTCGGCGCGGGGCTGCCGACCCAGGGGAACACGCACGAGATCGCCCCGGAGGCGCGCGTCGTCTACGTGGACAACGACCCCGTGGTCTGCGCGCACGGCAGGGCCCTGCTGGCCAGGACCGACGACGTGGACGTCCTGCAGGCCGACGTGCGCGAGACGGACGCGCTGCTGGACAAGCTGGGCGGCCTGGTGGACCTCGACCGGCCGGTGGCGTTCCTGATGCTGGCCATCCTGCACTTCATCCCGGACGACATCGCGTACGACCTGGTGGCGAAGGTGCGCAAGGTGAGCGTGCCCGGCAGCCGGCTGGTGATCAGCCACGCGGTCGACGACACGCCGGACACCACCCCGCAGGCCATCGAGATCTACCGCAGGGCCACGGCCGCGCTCAGCCTCAGGACCCGCGAGGAGATCCTGCGCTTCTTCGACGGCTACGAGCTGGAGGCGCCCGGGTTGACGTACCCGAACGGCTGGCGCCCCGACGACCCGGACGCGCCGGGCAACGGGATCACGTTCGGGTACGTCGGAGTGGGACGCAAGCCGGACAACGCCTAGTTCTGCTTGAGCTCCTCTGCGAGCTCGGCCCTGATGGCGTCCATGTCAAGCGCCCGGACCTGCCGGATCAGGTCTTCGAGCGCGGGTGCCGGGATGGCGCCGGCCTGGGCGAAGACCACGATGCCGTCGCGGATCGCCATGAGCGTGGGGATCGAGGTGATGTCGAAACCCTGAGCAAGCCCCTGCTCGGCGTCCGTGTCAATCTTGCCGAACGTGAGGTCGTCGTGCTTGTCGGAAGCCTGCTCGAAAATCGGGCCGAACTTCTTGCACGGCGGGCACCACTCCGCCCAGAAGTCGAGCAGCACGATCCCCTTGTCGGCGATGTCGTTGAAGTTCTTCTCGGTTACTTCGATGGTCGCCACAAGTGGCTCCTCGTTCGTCGCTGATAATTTTCCATCGGTATGAACCCCTACCCCTTCCCGGACATTCCACTGACTATGCCACCGCGGGCTCCGCCGCGTGGCAGGGATGGCCGGAGAACATCGGGACGGGGGCCGGCGGTCGGTCGGGGACCGCAGGCGTTGTGGCGTTCGTCACAGCACGAGAGAGCTGAAATCCCAGACGTGGTGGTGAATGGGCTCGTCCGAAACCATCCCGGTCCACCAGAGACGCACCCCGAATCCCCTTCAATTACGGCCGATCCCAGAATAGAACGCCAAAACCTCGAACCTTGACACCGGCGTCCCGCGGGTATGAACCAGGGCATGGACTGGGTCACCTGCGCGTATTCGGCTGCCTGCACCGGAATCGCTAGCCGTCCGACCGGCTTCTGCTTCGCACACCTCACTCCTGACCAGCTCTCCGAGGTCCTTGACGAGATGGTTCCCGGTCGCCTGCTCGACCTGCGCGGCACAACGGTCAACAGCGAGCTGCTGTCCAGAGTCCTCGAGGCCGTCGGCGCCCGGCCGGGCAGGGCCCGGCTCGACCGGGTCAGGTTCACCGGCGACGTGCGGTTCGCGGGCGTGACGTTCCTGGGCGACGTGTCGCTGGACGGAGCCAGGTTCGAGCGGCTGGCCTCGTTCTTCGGCGCCCGCTTCGAGGGCAACGTGTCGCTGGCGGGCGCCAGGTTCACCCGCGAGCTCTCCTTCCACGGCGTCACCGTGCGCGGGCACGTCTCGCTGGACCGGGCCGTGATGTCCCGGGACGCGCTGTTCAGCCAGGCCGTCTTCGGCCACGGGCTGTCGTGCGAGCGGGCCAGGTTCGACGGGTACGCCACCTTCGACGGCGCCAGGCTGGGCGACGGAGCCACCTTCAGGGGGGCGCGCTTCGGCCGTACCGTGTCCTTCCGCAAGGTCAGCGGGCACGCCGGGTTCGAGGGCGCGCACTTCGCCGCCGACGCGTACCTCTCGGCCACCGGCAGGCTGTCGGCGGCCAGGGCCCGCGCCGACGGGCTGCTGGACGTGGCGGTGGCTCGGTGCGGCGTGGATCTGCGCGGCGTCGAGGTGGCCGGCTCGACGACGGTGCGGCTCACCGACTCGCAGGCCGACCTCGAAGGCGCGGTGCTGCGCGGTCCCGCCACCGTGACCGGCCGGGGCAGGTCCATGCTGTCGTCGCTGCGGCTGGTGGACGCGGCCAACCTGGCGCTGTTCGGGCTGGACCTGTCGGCGTGCAGGTTCGCCGGCCTGGCCCATCCCTCGGGGGTGCGGGTCAAGGACTGCACGTTCGCGCTCACGCCGCGCGGCGTGCGGGTGAGCCTGCGCTGGCCGATGCTGCGCTGGTTCTCCCGCCGCCGGGCGCTGGCCGACGAGCACACCATGCGCGGCTGGGCGGCGGCGGGCGGCCCCGGCGCCACGCCCGACGGGCTGGCCGCGCTCTACGCGGGGCTGCGGCCCAGCGACAGCGCCACCTCGACCGACTTCGCGTTCGCGGCCATGGAGATGCGCCGCCAGGCCGATCACCGCTGGTGGCTGTCGGTCTCCTGGCTCGTGTGCGGGTACGGCCTGCGCATGGGGCGGGCGGCGGGCTGGTTCGCGATGCTGCTGACGATCGTCGCGGCCGCCGTGCTGTGGACCTCGACCTCACACGCCGAACGCCAGGCCGAGCCGCCCCAACCGGCCGTGCACCGCTAGAGCCAACGCCGTTCAGTTAGGGCTGTGGTGGCGGCGTCAAGGGCTGGCCGGGATCATGTTGATGCTGATGGTGGCCTTGTAGGTGGTCCGGTCGATG
>NZ_JBFANV010000100.1:0-38186 GCF_040674955.1 Nonomuraea sp. NPDC049695
ATCAGGCTGCCCTCAGCTTCACCGACCTGCTGCGACAGGCCGAAGGCGAAGGTCTCCCACCTCCGCTCAAATCACAGCGCCTCACGGCGCACGCCGTTATCTAGACAGACCCGATCACAATCACACACCCCTACCAGGCCAGGCCAACGTCACGCTCGTCTCGTTCAGCGGAATATGTATCGCGCGATACATTTGTAGCGTATCATGCGATACATGGATGATATTGAACCAGCTCTCGCCTTCGATGATCCACATCAAGCTAAGATCATTCTCAGCGCCTTCGTCGAAGCTCAGCGCGACCTCGATGACCGCCGCGACCCCTTGGTGCGGGGCGCTTTGGCCTCCGGGGTTGACCCCTCCGAAATCCATGCGATCACCGGAATGTCCCGCTCCACCATCGACCGCATCCTGTCGCCCACGGCGCGCCGCGCCTATCGTCAAGGCGACCGTGACGCCGTCCTGGTCGCGGACCCGTTCCCGCCAGCCAACGAATATGCCTTTATCCTGCGCGCTCGCGCTGCGCAACTCTGGGGCACATCGCCGCAGCAGCCCGCATTTCCCGACCCAAGCTCACTGATCGACGATGAACTCGCCGGGCGTGCCATGATCTACCGGGGCGCCGCCAAGATGCTGGAAGGCGCTCCTCCACCCAACCTCACCGAGGACGCCTGGCTGCAATTAATGGCCGCGCGTTTCCGCCGGGCAGCAACCTCAAGCCGCACTATGGCATCCTCATCCGCTCGCAGCCAGGCCGACGGGCGGACTTACCGGGAGACATACATCCAGATGGCCCGTGAAATCACTGCGATTCGTCGCTATGGCCAGGCCGCGCTCGATCCCGCCACCGGTGTTTTCAGCGCAGAGGAGATCGCCGCCGGCCGTGACCTAAGCCTCCGAAGTGACGCCAGCTGAATTGAGCCGGGTTGCGATGGGCTTGTTCAAACACCTGCTCCCAGTCATCGTCCAAGAGCGTCCACGCCAAGATCAGATCTCCCGGTTACCACTTGCGACGCGTCAGCGCGCTTACCCATTCGAGCGGCTCCCGAGATCGGGAAGCATCGCACCTCCTCCGAACCACCACTGCCTGTCGGTACGCCTCCCGCGTGACGATCAGAAGCTGCAATCGCGATCTACTGCAGAGCTACTTGGCGGCTGAGGACACGTTCGGGAGGAGACGGCGGTCACAAGAGCCATGCCCAGACCCAGGGGCATGGCTCTCGTTTTCACCAACATTTCCAAGACAGTTGATCAGCAAGTGGCTCTCAAACTGACCGACATACGGCTCTCGGATTCACCTTCATAGCCAGTTGGGCGGCGACGACGTCCAGGACCTCGTTCGGCACCTCCAGCGGATCAGCGAGGAAGCATCCCAGGTAGCGAACGGTCACGAGCTGGAGGGCGAAGCCGCACCTGATGTGCCGCCCGCGATGCCCCTTGATGAGGGCCATGTCCTCGTTGTCGAGGAAGAAGATCTTCTCCATCTCGGCCCGGGAGGGCGGACCGTCGTAACGGCCGTACTTCGCCGCTTCTGAGTCGCCCAGGAAGTCGACAGGCATGCACGCAACGTATGACCCATCCGACACAGCGTCATCAGAGCGATGCAACCGTTACCAAGCGCTACCTACCGTGACAGTAGGTAGATCAATGTCGCGCTGTGAAACCGAACGGAATCCGGCGCGGGCCGCGTTCGGAGGCAGGGAAACGCTCGGCTCGCTGACCAGCGGGTACCCCGTTAACGCCGGATTCCGTTCCAAATCTCTCTGACCCCCGACTCCCGTACCGGGATGGGTCCGATGCGCTCGTGGGCGCGGCCCGGCTCCGCGTCGCGAGGTCCGGGGGGACCGTGCTCGATGCCGTGGGGCCGACGAAGGAGGCCCTGCGGTGCCGATCGCCCCCAGCCCGCCACAGCGCGGAAGTGGCAGGGCGTCCGGCGCAGCGGTCAGCTCGCGCACATCACCCACTTCATCGCAAGGAGGAAGGTTCAGCCGGTGACCCGTGCCAGGAACTGGCCCTTGGCGTGCTCGTCGGTCTCCCGGGTGCCGTAGCCGGTGGCCCACAGGCCGCCACCCGGCACAGCGCCGAGCTGCTTGATCCGGTAGTCGTCGAGCAGCGGCGGTTTCGGCGCCTGCTGCCAGGCGGTGCCGTTCCAGCGCAGCAGCACACCGACGCTGCGCGCGGTGGCGTCGTCCTGCCCGCTGCCTCCGGCCCACAGCTCGGTGCCGTTCCAGGCCAGCGAGGTGATGGAGGATCCGTACCAGCCGGTGATCGCCGGGGTCGGCGTCACCGTCCACGCGCTACCGTTCCAACGCATGGCGAACGCCTCGCGCTTCTTGACCGAAATGCCGTTGGCCTCGTAGGTGGTCCGCTGACCGGCCGCCCACACCTCGCCGGGCCGCGCGGCCACCGCGTCCAGGGTGGTCTCGACCAGCGCTTCCTTCGGCGGATCCGGCAGCCGGGACCAGGTGTGGCCGTCCCAGTGCAGCACCAGGGTGTGCGCGTCGGCGCTCGGCCCGTAGCGGTTGGTGGTGCCGACCGCCCAGACGTTGTCCGGCGCCAGAGCATGCACCGCGCTCAGGTCGGTGTTGCCCGCGAGCGGCGGGAGGCTCATCTTCTGCCAGGCGGCGCCGTCCCAGCGGATCACACCCGCCGTGGAAACCTCACCGCTCGACTGGTAGGACCTGCCGACCGCGAAGGCGGTGCCGCCCACCGCGGCGACATCATCAAGGTAGAAAGGGTTGTTCTGTTCGGTCGGGTACGGAGTGAGGGTCCAGGCCGTACCGTTCCAGTGGTAGGCGATGGTCGAACCGGTGGCCCACACGTCGTTCGCCGCGGCGGCCGACACCGAGGTCAGCGCGCCCCGGCAGGTGTTATCCGGCCGGTCGTTCACCCATGCCTGACCGTTCCAGCGGAACAGGTCGGGGCAGACCACACCCTGCGGCGGGTACGGCCAGCCCTCCATCCGCACCTGCCCCACAGCCCAAGCTTGGGTGCTGCTCAGCGCGGCGACATCGTTGAGTTCCTTGAGTTGCTTCTCGGATTCGACGTATCCGTAGGGAAAGGACAGGTGGTCCCAGACCGGCGCGAGTGTCGCGCCCGCCGGGGCCGCGGTCGCCAGGCCCGCGGTCGCCAGGCCCGCGGCGAGCGCGACCGCGCCGAGAATTCTGCTGGATGCCAGGGATAATATTTTTCGCTTGGTCACGAACGCTTTCGTACCATCGCCGGTCAGCCGCGCACATGGCCTAGGGAATGCATAGGGGCCCTGGAGGAATCGTAGGGGCCCCTTAGGGGTGCCCACATTACGATAGGTCGCCGACCATATGCGAGGAGAATTCGTCACAGAAGACGGACATCGAGCGCCAGCGCCCCGAGATTGGCCAAACGACCATTTCTTCTGACCTGTGGGGCGCGGTAGGCCAGTGCTTTGGCCAATGACGTTTTCTCGCTGAATTTCAGCTCATCTACCGGTGTTCGAAATGGACGAGAACGAGCGCGGCGCGGACCAGATCGCTGACTCTGCTGGGGGCTGAGCGTTCCTGGCGTATTGGCGGGGTCAGCAGTGGCGGTCCGCCAACAGTTTCCACCACGAGCGGTTGTCGCGATACCACACTTTCTCCGCCAGGCCGGTGGTGAAGTGCTTGCCTGGCAGGTAGCCCAGCTCGGCGGTGATCTTGCTGTGGTCCAGTGAGTACCGGGTGTCGTGGGCCTTGCGTTCCTCCACGTACGTGACCATGTCCCGGTCGCGTCCGCACGCCTCCAGCAGCAGCCTGGTCAACTCCTTGTTGGTCTGCTCCCGCCCGCCGCCGATGTAGCAGACCTCGCCGGTCGCCCGCCGACCCGCACCAGTTCGATGCCCGCCACGTGAATGTCGGTGTGCAGTCAGTCGCGTATGTTGCCGCCCGTCCCGTACAGGGGGCACGGGGAGCCCGTTCAGGAGGTTCGTGACGAAAAGTGGGATGATTTTCTCGGGGTAATGCTGGTGCCCGTAGTTGTTGGAACAGCGGGTCACCCGCACGTCAAGTAGGCCGCACCAGTGCCGCACTGGTGGGATCGGCCAGGCCGAGCGCAGCCGGCTCGGCTTGGCTGGTTCGCTTTCTAGCTCATGCACGTCCTCTGACTCAGAGTTCCTGCGCGTTGTCGGGTCGCCGACGTGCCATGAGAACTCCCCCGAGCGTGCTCTCAGCTGAGCTCAGAGTCATCTGTGCCTCGACCGTGAAGCCAGCGTCATTGAGCCAGCCGACCATCTGGTCAGGCTGGCGACGATGGACGTAGACCTTCATCGGATGGCCGCCGTAGCCTTCGGTGATCAAGCGAGGCTCGTCACCGACGTGGAAACTGAGTAGTAGCGGACCATCGGGCCGCAATATTCGCCGGAACTGCGTGAAGACCCGACCGATCTCGTCATCGGGAATTCGGCAACTGGTCCACCGCCGGCGGCCTGCACCATGTCGGCGAACAGCCCCAGGAACGCGCGTTCGTAGGGCGTTTGATCGAGTAGATCACGCACCTGGTCCGCATAGCTTGCGGCAACGGTGTCATAGGACGTCTGGGTGTCAGTCAGCCAACCTTCAGCGAACATGCCGGACAAGATAGCCCAAGGAGGGCGGATGCATGATGGTGCCGGAAGGGGGGCTTGGTGTGTAGGAAGCCCTCAGGCTAGGAGGCCCAGGGTTTCGGGCGTTTCCCAGGCGGTGAGCTGCCGCTCGGGGTCGGTTTCCTGCTGCGCGATCTTGTTGATCAGGTCGGCGAGGGCCCTTTTGGACGCCCAGGCTCTGCGCTCACTGCCACCTGAGACGGAAACAGCACCGCTCGGGGCGAAGAGATGCGAGCATATTCGGCATTTGTCGCTCGTTCCTTCGAGGATGCCCGTGCGCCGTTACCGCTTCGGCCTGATCGCCGCGCCGCTCGCGTTCGTTCACCTGGTCGTGGCCGTCGCGGCCGGCGTGCTCGCGCTGGTGAGCGGGGACCCCGCGCTGCTGCGCGAGCTGGTCGCCAGGGGCTGGGACACCATGCTGGTGCCCCATGTCGGGTGGGTGGAGCTGGTCCTGGTCGTGGGCGGCGTCGTGCAGAGCTGGGCCCTGTGGCAGGTGCTGCGCGGGCGGCGGCTCGGCGGGCCGGCCGGCAGGAGGAGGGCGATCGGGCTGCTGCGGGCGGCCCTGTACCTGAGCGTCGCCTCCGATCTGTTGTACCGGCTGCCGCTGCCGTACCAGTGGTGGTTCGGGCTGCCCGAGGAGCTGCTGCGGTTCGCCATCGTGCTGCTGTTCTTCGTGGTCGTGGCCGGGGCGCTGCCGCGATGGCTGCGGCTGGTCGGCCTCGTGGCGGGCCTGGCGGACGCCGTCATCGCGGTGCTCGGCACCGTCGCCTACCCGCTGGGCCCGGACTCCTGGCTGAGGGTCTTCTGGGCGCACCCGCTGGGGAACGTGCTCCACCTGCTGTGGTTCGTGCCGGTCCTCGCGGGTCAGGCGAGGGACACCCGCTGGAGCGTGGCCACCGTGCGGTTCGGGGTGGTCGCGGCGCCGCTGTCGCTGCTGTCGTCGACATCGTTCTCGACGATCGGGATCGGGGGCGGGCTCGACTTCGGCATGGTGCTGCGCATGCTCCTGGCCGTCACGGACGTCTTCGTGCTCACGTGGGCGGCCCGCTCGGCCCACGAACTGGCCGAGGCCCCTCACCCGCGGCCGCGGCCGCGGAAGATCCCCTCGCCCGCGCCACGGCGGCCGTGGGCCCTGGCCGCCGTGGCGGTGGCGCTCCCGCTGGTCCCGGCGGCCGTCAACGTCGCGGGCGGGATGCCGGTGTGGATCGGCCCCAGGGGTGCGATCGAGGAGTTTTTCCGCGAGGTGCCCGGCGATCCGGCCGGGTTGCTCTGGCTCGCCGTGGACGTGCTGGTCGGGGTCGGGGCCCTCGCCGTCCTGGTCCTGGTCGCGGTCGTGCGCAGGACCAGGCGGCTGCTGCGCGCCACGATGCTGTCACTGACCCTCGCCGCCGCGGCAGGCGTCCTCACCGCGCTCACCGCCTGGCCCGACGAGGACTGGGACGTCTCGGTGTTGGCGGAGGAGCGGCTGCGGCTCTACCCGGACGGGCTGTTCACCCTGGGCGAGAGCGGCGAGCTGCTGTTCGGCCTCTCGCCGCTGTGGTACAGCGCCGCGTTCGCCGCCTCCGCGATCATCCTGTTCTTCCTGTACGCCGCCCCGCCCGCGGCCCGCCTGCGCCACCACGTGCTGGTGACGGCCGCGGCCGCGTCCGTGGCGCTGTGTCTCCTGCCCGTCGCCGACCACGCGCGCGGCCCCGTCACCACCGTCCAGGACTGCTCGCCGAACCAGCCATGGCAGGACGCGAGGGTGGGACCGCTGCCGCCCACCGGCCCGCGCGCCTTCATCTGCGCCGTGCGCGCCAACCAGGCGCTCGGCCTCGCCGACACCACGCCCGACCAGGTGCTGCTCGCCCACGGACACCGCCTGTGCGCCGCCTACACCCGCAACGACCCGGACGAGCTGGCTCGCATCTACGCCGCGGAGGGGCTGGACGTGCGCGAGCTGTACGGCGTGCTCGCCACGATCTGCCCGGCCGCCGACGCCGACGTCAGGGACGACCTGGCCGCCGAGGACCGCCAGTTCGCCGAGTCCGACGCCGAACACCGGCGCAAGTGCGCGGCCATCCCCCGCCATCGCCCCCTCATCAAGCCCGCCAAGGCGGTGCGGCTGAAGGAGCCGCAGTGGCCGCAACCGGAAGGGGTGGAGCTGTACGACCCCGAGACGGGCGCCGACCCCTACGACGGCGTGTTCGACCACAGCCTGGAGAACGGACTGGTCGGCGCGGGGCCCGGCCACGTGGCGGTACACACGCACGCCGACTACGCCGTCTGCGTCACGCTGGAGACCTACGCGCGCCGCCCGCCCGTGGAGACCAAGGGCTGGGACCACGTCGCCGAGGTCGGCTACGACCACCGCGGCGGCCGGATGGTCTTCAGAGCAAGCACAGGCGGCATAGAGTGGCCCGACCTGTCGCTCGACGGCCGCAAGGGGCACTACCGCATCCGCGTCCACTTCGCCTGGTTCGCCTGGAAAGGCGAGGAACTGGGCAGTCAGCGGCTGCTGATCATGGCGTACCCGGGGCAGGGCGACAAGCTCGTCACCTACCGCAAGCCGTCCAGACGCTGACCGGGGCCCGCGGCCGGTGGCACGCCGAGGGCCAGGAGCGCGATGGTTATCTCCGGCCGCATGGCGGGCCGGGAGCGTAGGTATGTGTCAGGGCAGGTGGGTAGGTGCCCATGACGGAGATGAGATCCGGTGAAGAGGTCCCCGACTGCACAAGCCGGGGACCTCTTTTTTCTACGCTCGGTCAGTCAAGAGGAGCCACACGCCGCTCCACCAGTACGGGCCTTACGTGCCTCACCGAGCATCAACCCGCTGACCAGCCGGAACACTCAACAACCCAAGATAAGCGCCGTAGCGGCCGAGGCTGGCCAGGTGCTGGTGGCGGCTCTTGGCCTGGAGTTCGGGCGCGCTACGGGCGGCCTCGGCGAGGTGCTGCAGGGCAATGTGGCGGAGCTGGTGCAGGGTCCAGCCGTCACCGTGCGGATCGAGCTCGGTGGAGGCGGTCTTGAACAAGTGCTCGGCGCGGGGGTAGGACAGCCGGCCGCGCCTGGTGACGCGGCAGATGCCGGCGGCGGGCCCGGGGCGGCCGGAGGTGGGAGCGCGCCGGTCGGCCAGGAAGACGGGGCCGGCCTGGCGGCCTTGGAGCAGGCGGGGCAGCAGGCGGGCGGTGGCGGTGGCCCAGTGCAGGTATTCGAGGGCGCCGCCCTTGGATGTGACGCGGGCGCGTCCCGAGGGCTGAGCCCGGGATCCCCGTGGCCGACGACGACCCGAATGATGGATCTTCAGAAAGGAGGCGAGCTTGGCCGGATTTCCCGCCACGGTCGCGGTGGACGGCGGGATGAGGGTCTAACCCTTGTACCGCCAGTCCAGGCGGCCTTTCTCCACGCCGGGCTGCCAGTCGCGCACCGGCTCGCCCCGTTCCAGGGCGCGGGCGGTGACCTTGAGCAGAGCCAGGAAGGAGGGCCAGATGTCGCCGTCGTCCGTGTGCAGGCCGTCCTCGCTGTGGAAGCTGCCGGTGCGGCCGGTGTCCGGGTCGACGAACAGGTTGCCGCCGGTGCTGTCGTAGCCGAAGGGGATCAGGCGGCCGTGCCACCAGTATGGGCTCAGCTCCGGGTCGTCGAGTGTGATGTCGCAGTTCACCTGCCAGTCGCGCTGCATGCCGTGTACCGACATGGCGTTGTAGATCGGCGGGAAGGAGAAGCCCCAGTCACTCGCCCCGTCGTGGCGCAGCAGCGAGGCCCGCAGGTCGTCGGGGAAGCGCGCGCCCATGGCGGCCTCGGCCCGCGCGATCGCCAGGGGCGTGGCCGGCGGGCGCAGGCTCTTGTACGTGCCGGGCGCGTGCCGGGCGAGCCAGCGCTCGATGCGCCGCCAGGTGGCGTTCACCTGGGCCGTGACGGCGGCTCGCGGGGTGCGCACGACGGGGGCTCGGTGGTCGGGCAGGCAGCCGGTGGCGCGCTTCTCCGCGTTGGTCGGCGGCGGCGGGGTAGGCGTGGGCGTGGGGGTGGGGGTCGGACGCGGCCCGCCCGCGCACCCGCCCGGCAGCGGCGCGGGCTCCTCGGCCCAGCGCAACTCGCAGCTCCCGCTCACCGTCGCGTACGACCCGCCGATCGCGCCGCCGCCCTCCAGCGCGTCGGCCAGCGCCTCCAGCATCGCCGCGTGCGACGGGAAACCCATCGGGCCGTCGTAGCGGAGCCGCTCGCCGAAGGCGGCCTCGCCCACCCGCCCGGTCCGGGGCTCGACGAACAACTCGCGTCCTGAGGCGTCGCTGCCGGTGGGCAGCAGGCTGCCGTGCCAGGTGCCGTGCTCGGGATCGGCGTCCGCCAGGTCACCGGCCAGGACGAGGTTCTGGCAGTTGCCCGTGTTGATGTAGTCGATGTCGTTGACCTCCAGCAGGCCGTACCCGCCGGGGAGCCGGAAGCCGTCGCCCAGGTTGCCGTCCGCGCCGTCGTGGCGCAGGTAGGAGGCGTACAGGTCGTCGGGCAGGCGGCGGCCCGCGTAGTGCTCCCACTGGGCCAGGCGCTCCGGCTCGGCGCCGAAGCGCAGCTTGCGCAACGTGGCCGAGGCGTGCGCGCCGAGCCAGCGCTCGATCCGGTCCCACGCCGCGCTGACGCGGGCGGCGAGCGCCGGGTCGGGGGTGCGGACGGCGAAGCTGGTCGGCTCGGGCTCCGGCAGCACCTCCCCGGCCTCCCGCTCCCGCTGCCGCTGCCCGACGTAGAGCGGCGGGCAGCCGACGGAACGCGCTTCGTCGGGCGTGAGCATGGCGGCCGCGATGGCGGCGTCTCGCTCCGGCGAGCCGCAGGACATCGTGTCATCGACGAAACCGCAGAAATAGCTCTCGTCTTCGAGATGCGCGTCGGAGGTGAGGCAGCCCAGCAGCAGCACAGCCGCGAGTCCGAGGGTGAGGGGCCGAGGTAAGCCGATCATGAACGCGTACGATACGGCAGTGCGCCGACAGATCGCCGGGGCGCGGCCTCTGGTCTCGGCCCATGCCTTCGTCGTAGCCACGGGCGCCACTGGCAAGCTTGGCGGGTGGCGCCGGGCGGGGGCGGGATGGCGGACCGCAAAGTCCCACACAATCCCTTCCAGATCAGCCAGTGGGGCCTCGTCATCGTCGTGAGCAAGCGCATCACCATCCTCGCGGCCTATGCCGCGGTTGTCCGACGTTCGGTCAAGGAACCGCTGAAGCGTTTCCGATCTGCTTCGTGCCGGGAGACCGCAGCCGCTCAGGTCGAAGTCGAGCAGGGGTGGCGCCGTGAGGGCGGCAGGCCACCGATATCGGTCCTCCCAGCGAGGGCGAGTGGATTGGCCTTGGACTTGGCGTAACACTGTGCGTGCGAGCCAGGTCGCCGCGTACGGTCACAGCCGTGACCCTTGCTCCCGCGGGACCGCCCACCCGCGACCCAGTCGATGTTGCCGCTGACGCCTGCCGGCGCTTCGCCACGCACCTCGAGCTGCTGGCGCACCAGCTCGGCGAGGCCGCTCTGGAAACAGGCGATCGTGAGCGCCTGGCCGCCGCGCTAGAGGCGGTCGCCAAGGTGGCCGCGAACATTGACTCGGTGGAGAGCTGACCGTCCAGAAGCCCGCGCCCCCTGCCCCGCCCCCGCTCTCGGCTGCTTGTTACGCGTCCAGCAACTCGTACAAGAACTCGCTGAAGCTGACACGATGCCAGCCGTCGAAAACCACGGCAGACGGACCGGAGGCGATGTGCTCCGGCTCTCGGCCATGATCACGCCGCTGGAGCGGCAGTGGTGTTCATCCGGGAGCCGGCGCGGGTGCTTCGTCGCTTCCGCTGGAGGCCGCGAACGCCTGGTCCATCTGGCGGCGGAGTCCGGCGTCGGTGAGGAAGTCGATCGCGGTCATCGCGAGAGTTTTGGCGCCGTCGATGACCGCCTGATCGCCCTCGGGAGAGACGGCGGACGCGGTGAACTCCCGGGCGAAGTACCGGGCTGAAGCGGTCTCCGGGACGACGTTGGGCGCCGATCCTCCTTCGGTGAGCACGCCGGTGATGCGCTCGGAGCCTGCCAGATGCTGCCGTAGCTGAGCCACCGCCTGGTAGGCGAGGACGAGGGCGTCGAGCGCGCTTCGCGCCGCCTGCGGTGCCAGCGCCGCGTGGGCGGCCCGCCCGATGAAGGTGACCTCGGCCTCGGCCAGGCACTGGGTACGCACCGCCTTGAGATTGGTGTTGGCGGGATGGAGCATCATCGCCGCGTCGATGCCGTCCCAGGCGCCGGCGCGGGCGAGGAGCTCCTTGCCGCAGCCGCGTTCCTCGCCTGGGGTGCCCAGGTAACGGACCGTCCCGGGCAGCCGGTCGTCCAGGCGGTGCAGGGCGAGCGCCGCGCCCAGCCCTACCGCGGCGATGATGTTGTGGCCGCAGCCATGGCCGATGTCGGGCAGGGCGTCGTACTTGGAGACGAGCGCGACCGCCGGGCCCGCCGACGTCCCGAACTCGGCGACGAAGGCGGTCTCAAGTCCGAAGGCCGGCCGCTCGACGTCGAGCCCGGCCCTCTCGCCGGCCTGCGCCAGCCAGGTGGCGGCATGGTGTTCGTGGAAGGCGAGCTCGGGTGTGGCATGGATGCGGTGGCTGAGCTCCAGCAGTGTGGGGGCCAGCTCGTCGACGGCCGTCGCGATCTTGCGCTTGAGCTCGTCGCGGTGCCGAGCGGTCATGCCTGCTCCTTGTGCGCCCGCAGGAAGTCCAGGACGATCGCGGTGGTCTCGTCCAGGCGCTCGTAGTGCGGCAGGTGGCCCACGCCGTCGAGCAGGCGCAGGTCGGCGCGGGAGAACACGGTGCGCAAGACTTCCTCCGGCGGCATCGGGGTCACCGGGTCCTGGCGTCCCCACACGACCTGGACGGGCACGCCGGTGGTGTCGAGGAACCGGTACAGGTATTCGGCGGCGTCGACAGGGACGTTGCCGAGCGCGGACAGCAGGCTGCGCTTGAACCCCTGATAGCGAAGCTCCGGCAGCAGGCGCGCCTGGATGCGGGCCACCACGCGCCGGTCACGCGAGTAGCCGGGCAGGCGGGAGGCCAGCGCCCGGTCGCCGAAGAGGTGGAAGAAGGGCAGGCCGATGCCGGGCAGCATGGCCAGGCGCAGCCCGAGGTTGAGCGGGGTGGCGAACCCGTCCGGGGAGACCAGGCACAGGCGGGAGACCCGGTCCGGGTGGCGCACGGTGAACTCGGCCGCGATCGGGCCGCCGAACGCCAGGGCGACCAGGGTCACGGGGCGGTCGATGCCGAGCGTGTCCAGCAGGTCGATGATCTGCTCCTCGAACAGGTGCTGGTCGTAGTCGACCTCCGGGCGGTCGCTGAAGCCGATGCCGTAGCGGTCGTAGCGGATGGTGCGGTAGCCGGCCTGGGCCAGCCGTTCGAACAGGCCGTCCCACACCCACAGTGACAGGGTCGCACCAGGTATGAACAGGATCGGCTCGCCCGCTTCCGGGCCGTCCGTCACGACGTGCGTCGTGCCGTGGCGGAGCCGGACGAACGACCCGGGCGCGTCCTGCCGGGCGCGGGCGTCCATCGGGATGGTCTCGCCGCGGGAGCGGCTCAGCAGCGCGGGCAGGGCGATCGCTGTGGCGGCCAGGGCGAGTCCGGAGCGCAGGCTCATGGGTTGTCACTCCTTCACAAAGGGGGCATGTAAGCTAATGACCGTTGGTCATTCTTCTGACCGCTGGTCATTCTGGAGGAATGACCAGCGGTCAGTCAAGCCGATCGGGAGGCGTGATCCATGAGCAGGGGCCTGGAGACCACGCGGAAGCGCGAGATCAAACCGGCCGGCGAACGCCGCGCCCAACTGTTGGACGCCGCGCTGGACGTCTTCGTCGAGCGCGGGGTGGCCGAGGCCACCATCAGCGACATCACCGCGCGGGCCGAGGTCGCCAAGGGCAGCTTCTACCTGCACTTCTCCGCCAAGGAGCAGGTCGTGGCCGCCCTGTGGGAGCAGTACGTGGCCGGCTATCTCCGGCTCGCCGAAGCCGTCCTTGCCAACCGGACACCGCAGGACGACTGGATCGACGTGCTCACCGACCTGCTGGAGCGACTGATCGAGCACGCCGTGGACCACGCCGAGCTGCACCGCGTCATCTACGGCTCCGCCGACGCCAAGGCGCTCGCCCTGTGTGCGGAGACTAACCAGCAGGTCATCGCCCTGCTCGCGGAGGCGATCGAGCGCGGGATGAACGCCGCGGTCCTGCGACCGGCCAGCCCAGAGGTCCTCGCCCGGGTCACTTACCACGGAGTGCACGGCGCCCTGCACGACATGATCTCCGGCACCGCGCCGTACGACAAGGACGAGGTCGTCGCGACCGTCCGCGACATCGCCGCCCGCGTCCTCGGCCCCGACCGATGACGCGCTCTATGGACCTGGGGGAACGCAGGCTCTGTTGGGCCGGCCATGCCTCCCCGGCTGGTAGTGCCGATGACTGCACCGGTGTTCCCGGAAGGCCGGTCGGCGTGACCCCAGTGGAAGACCACCCTGCCGGCGGTGTGCGTTCCTTGCCGTCGGCGTTCGCCGCCGAAACAGCGGTCGGCGTGCTGGGCGGGACGATCGCCTGGCCGGGCGGCGGTCAGAGAGCCAGGGGCGGGGCCCGAGCGGCGCGGGCGTCGCTGCGGCGCCGGGCCCGGCGCGGCAGCTTGCCGTACGCCAGCTCGGTGCGCGCCTGGTCGAAAGGTCGTCCGCGCGCCGGTGCGCCGCCGGGGCGCAGGGCAGTGGCCCTCGCGCCCACGACCTTGTTGGCGTTGAGGGCCGCCCCTCGGTAGGACGGCTCTGCCGCCCTTCACGCTGCGCGGGTCTCGGCCCTGGACCGCTCAGCGTCGCGTCTGCTGCCGGGCGAGGTGCCGGCCACCGCCGGGCACTCCGGGTTCCGTGAGAACCGCCGCATCCGGCGGGTCATCTCCCTGAGCTCACTCGTGACGGCACGCTACCGGCTTCCTCATCCGGCACGGCGCGGGGTACGGCCCGGCCGCCGTGGCCGGGCCGTACCAGGTGGCCTCAGGCCGGGATCAACTGCCATTGCTGGTTGGCGCCGCCGTTGGCGGTCCACTGCACGACCTGGGCGCCGTCGGAGGTCGAAGCGCCGTACACGTCTGCCAACAGCCCGCTGCTGTAGCTGACGATCGTGTAATAGCCGTCGCCGGTGGGCCGCAGGTACCATAGCTGGTTGGCGCCGCCGTTGGCGGTCCACTGCTGCAGTTGCAGCCCTTCGACCGTGCTACTGGCGTTGACGTCGAGGACTTTGCCGGTGGGGACGTAGCGCAGGGTGTACGCGCCCCCCTGACCGGTGGTGACGGTCCACGCGGCGGAGCCGGACTGCTGCACGGCCTTGGCGCCGTCGGCGGTGGAGCCGCCGGCCACGGCGAGCGGCTTGCCGCTGTTGCGGTTGACGATGCGGTAGGTCTCGCCCGACACGGGGTCGCCCGAACCGGACCCGAGATTGAAGTATTCGATCGCGTCGGTGAACATCGTGGCACCCGACTTGGTGGTCGTCAGTACCAGGTACACCCGTGAGCCGCTCGCCGGTGTGGTGAAGGTGACCGGCTGGGTGACCCGCGAGCCAAGGGGGATGTTCAGTGTGGTCTGCCCCGACGCGATTACGGTGCCGTCGGGCCGGTCGAGCCGTGCAGACCAGGAGAATCCGACGGAGGTGCCGAGTAGGTCGTCGTTGAAGACGGTGATGTTGCGGGCCACGGAGGCGTTGTAGGCGTAGGTGTTCACGGTCTGCGGCAGCGGGAAGTTGCCGTTGGCGTCGGAGACCCCGGACGCCGACCAGTAGGGCAGGTCGATCGCCGTGACCGGGTTGAACGCGGCTTGGACGCGCTGGATCTGGGGGTTGTTCCAGGGATCGGACAGGTTGTCCGCACCGTAGAGCGGATGGCCGCCCTCCTCAGGCACGAAGTCCGTGGTACGCACGCCGGGCACGAAACCGGCCCACGCGGACAGCAGCGTATACGGGCGCAGGTCGGCGGCATCCTTGCCACGCTTGGCGGCCGTCGCCGTGGCGAACCACATGAAGCCCTGCTTGGTGTTGCACTTGTTCCAGACGTACTCGCCCTCACCGTCGGGTCGGCCGGCCACGGAAGCCACCCGCTCACCGTACTGTCCGACGCCGTCGAGGTAGTGCGAGAAGACCGCGAAGTTGGCGTACCTCATGTTCGGGTACCGGCTGGGTGAGTCGGCGCCGGGCGCGGCGTCGAGGCTGACCGGACGGGTGCCGTCGTTGCCATTCATCGCCGCGTAGAGGTCCTGCTCGAACTGCTCGGAATCATTGCCGAAGGTCGGTTCGTTGGCCTGGCTCCAGCGGATGACGGCGGGATGATTGCGGTCCCGCAACGTGAGTGCGCGGGCGTGAGCGACCATGTGGTCGTGCCCTGCGACGAAGTCCTGCGCGCTGCCACGGATGCCGGTCTCGTCGATGATCATCAGGCCCATCTGGTCGGCCACGTCGAGCATGTACGGGCTGGCCGGCTCCTGGTGGATGCGCGCCACGTTGTAGTTGAGCCGCTGGTAGTTGTCCACGGCCTGCGGCCAGCCGCCGTTGCCCGCCGAAGGCGGGAGGAAGCCGGGCAGCGTGTCGTAGGCGTCGCCCTTGCCTCCGTTGTCGATCCGGTCGTAGTCCGCGCCCTGCAGGTTGTCACCGCGGAAGTTCACCCGGACGCCGTTGATGTAGTAGTACTCGCCGTTCTGGGCGGTCTCCCGGAACCCGAACCGGTACGTCGCGTCACTTGTCCGGCCGTCGTCGGTCGCCGCGTGAACCTTAAGACGGTGGAGCTGGGCTCGATACCCCGACCGGTAGGGGACGTTCGGCCACCAGTACGAGGCGGTACCGAGGTTCCATGCGACGGAGTTGACGGTGACCTTGGCCGTCGTCCGCGCCGCCACGGTCACGGTGCGGGCCGCCGGCGCCGGGTAACTGAACGTCCCGCCGCCGTCAGAGGAGAGGTCGCCGGTCACCGTCACCGATCGAGCGCTGCTCGAGGTGTTGGTCACCCACACGTCGTAGCCGAGGGTCTGATTCGCCACCGACGTGCGGATGAACGTGTCACTGACGTACACGGCCGGATACACCCGCAGGAACGCGGAGCGGAAGATACCCTGGGGGACCGCCTCGGACCAGTCGGCGGCCACGGGCACAATGTACTTGCCGTTCGCCGGGTTCTTCAGGGCGCCGCGGCCCTTCACGTCAACGGTGATCGTGTGGGTGGTGCCCGGGGCGGCGTAGGCGCTGATGTCGAACTTCGACGGGGTGAAGGCCGTGGTCTGCGTCGCGACCACCTGGCCGTCCACCGACAAGGTCGCCTGATGGTTCACGGCGCCGAACTCGATCCACGTCGACTGCGGCTGCCCGGAGTCCGGCACCGTCACCGTACGCGAGTACACCGCCTGGGACACATCGGTGAAACCTTGCTTGTACCAGCCACCTCCGGGCACCTTGATCGACGTCGTCGACCGGCCCGCCGGGGTGAAGCTCCACGTCCCGGCGAGATCGACCGAGGCGATCGCGGCATTGCCCGCGGTGAAGCCGTCGATGTCCCCAGCGGCGGCGGCAACCGTCGCGGTGGACTCCGACGGCGCAGACTGCTGTGCCGCCACAGCCGGCTCAGCCCCCATCATCGCGAACAGGAAGACCGCCATCGCAGCCGGCCACCTGCTCGCCGAACCTCGAGGACGGGAGGAGGGATCGCTCCGCTTCATGGGTAATCCTTTCGGGTGAATCCCTTGTGTGATGGGCTTCTCGGTCCGGCCGCCGCCCGCGATGCCATCCAGCGGCGGTGTCCAGGCATCCGTCCGTCACGCCCGCGGTGATCGTGCCGTCCCTCTGTAGGCGCCACTGCCGGCTGTTCAGGCCGTCGCCGTCTGTCCGCGAAAACCGACGGCTTGATGGGGGCACGCTGCCTCCTGGTGTGGGAAGATTCGTATCGATTCGATGGCATGGCCGGACATCACACCTAAGCCCCGGGGTCCCTCCTGTCAAGGCTCACGGTGCAGCGGAGATGGGATCACTTCGGCCATACGGTCCCACGTCAGCCACTGCACATCAGGAAACCCCGACCTTATGTAACTTTCAAGCGCGTCGGATGTGCCTCTTACATGGGATGTGTCAGCGGTTCCGAGATCGAGAACCGGAAGCGCATGCGGCAGGGACATCCAGACCGCGTCGGACTTCTCTATCGAGTCGATTCGATGCCATCGAACGGTGGGGCTTGGTCGAACGCGCGGAACTCGGCCGGTCAGCGACAGGTTGTTGTCAGTAGCGCTCAGTTACGAGACTGCGGGCAGGGAAGCCTTTTCACGCATGCAACCTCGACCGTCCGACGCGTAGTCGCGGTGCGCATCACCGCCACAGTTGGCTTATCTGCTCCAGTAGTGGCGCGGCTTGCTCAGCGATGACGGAGGCGGCGAGCGAGACCCCAATCTCCTTGCCCAGCGTGGCTAGAACACCCTTCTTAGGCTCGGGTTTCGCGGCTTCCTCGGCCAACGTCTCCAACAGGTCGAGCACCTGCCGCTTGTCGCCCTCAGACAGGCTGGAACCCTTCACCAGGTCGATCAGCCGTAGGAGCCCTGCCGCTGCCTCATCTTGTCCGCTGGCCTCCAGGGCCCCGGCGTTCTCGGGTTCTGATCCGATATGGCGATGTGGAGCGTTTCGGCAGGTGGGAGACGAAGAAGCGCGCTTCTGGTGATCCTTCAGGGTCCTAAACCGAAGATCCTCGCAGGAGCCGCGCTCGTGTCTACATCCTCCGGAAATGCGGGGCATGTCAGGGGTTAGGTCGGTGGCTGGGTGGTGCGGGCCGGTGTGCATGGCCATGCGGGCCGGGGTGAGAGCGTCCGTGGGGGCATTGTCAGCGCCGCTGGCTACAGTTCCGGAATGACCAGCAGCTACGAGACGTCCCGACTCGCCCCGTATCACGCCTTGTTGGGAGGTGAGAAACCGCCGACCGCCGCGCGCGCCCGGCGTGCCTTCCGTGACCTCGCCGCCGTCCAGGGCTCTGAGACGCAGGAGGCGTACGAACTGGCCGCGCGTTTTACCGAGTTCGCACCGCAGGAGTCGGAGAAGCTGCTGAAGCCGTGGCGCGACGCGGCCGACCGCGACGCCTTCGCGCGGCTGCTCGTCGCGCCCGCCTTCGCGCGCGAGGGCCGCGCCGAGTTCGAGCTCGGTAGGAAGCTCACCCTGGACTGCGGCATCCGGCACCTGACGTCGCTGCGCACGCTGCGCGTATTCCAGCGCAAGGATCTGACCGAGCTCGGCGGAGTCGCCGCGCTCACCGGCCTCGTGGAGCTGGACCTGGAGGGTTCCAAGAGCCTCAGCGACATCGGCCCGCTCACCACGCTGACCGGGCTGGGCACCCTCAACCTGCACAACAGCGCCGTCCATGACCTGACGCCGCTCGCAGGGATGACAGGCCTCACCACCCTGGTGCTGAGCGGCTGCCGCGAACTCACCGACCTCGGACCGCTCGCCGCGCTCACCGGCCTGGAGAAGCTGATCCTCGACAACTGCCCAGGCGTGAGCGACCTCGGCGCGCTCAAGGCACTGCCGAGCCTGCGCTCTCTCAGCGTCAGCAGGACGTCCGTCCGTGACTTAGCGGCGCTCGCGAGCCTCACCGGCCTCACCGAGTTGGACGCCTCGGAGTGCGCTGAGCTGGAGTCTCTCGAGGGCCTTGCGCACATGCCGAACCTCACCGTACTGAACCTGGGTGGCTGCACTCGGCTGACCTCGCTGCACGGCCTCGGCAGCCACCCCGGACTCCGCCAGATCAACCTCTACGGTTGCACTGGGCTGCTCGACGTCAGCGCCGTCTCCGGCGCCACAGGGCTGACGTTCTTCGGGCTGCACGGTTCCGCACAGCTCACCTCGATCGACGGCATCGAGGGGCTGCCGGAGATCGAGTACGTCTATCTTAGGGACTGCCCCGGGCTTCGGAATCTGAGCGTGCTGGGCACCCTGCCGAGGCTGGAGTCGCTGAACCTCGTTAACCTCCCACAGCTCAGGGACGCCTCGCTGATCCCGCGCTGCGAAGCGCTGATCAAGCTCAGCATCGACAAATGCCCGGAGCTGACCACCCTCGAGGGGCTGCCGCCGCTGCCCGCACTGGACTACCTCTCCGCGAGCGAGTGCCCCAAGCTGCGCACCCTCGGCACGGGCCACGAACTCCCCTCCCTGGAGAGCTTGTTCGCGCTATACGCGCACTCCCTGGCCGACCTCGGCAGCGTCGCGGAGCTGCCGAAGCTGGAAATGCTTATAGCGAGCCACCACTCCCCCGACCTCGACCCAGCGGGCCTGCGTGGCCGGGCCCCGTTCCGGAGCATCGGGCTCGACGAGGAGTGGAATGCCCGCTGGAGCGCCGAGGTCGACCTCGCGCTCAGGGGACGCCAGGACGCGTCCTGATGCGGTATGGCGACGTTGAGCGTTTGGCCAGGTGGAGCACGAAAGAGCGCGACTTCTGCTCATCGTCGTCTCCCTTTTCGAGTTCTCAGAAATGCGAAGGAACACCGGGCCGCACTGCGGGGACGTCAGGCGGGCTGCGCGGCGGGCGCTGGGGTGGCGGTCTCTTGGGCCTTGCGCGCCTTGCTGGTCTCGCGGAGGATCAGCAACCCCGTGACCGCGATCAGCGCCGAGGTCAGGCCGTGGATGCCGAACGCGGCGGCCACGCCGCCGTCGTGGGCCAGCACGTTGACCATGTCGCCGAACGGGGCGACGGCCACCATCAGCAGGACCCAGCCCAGGGCGCGGCGGTGGCCCGTCACCAGCAGGATGCCCATGGCCAGGCCCATCGCGATTTCGCGGCTGCCCTTCACGAAAGGGAAGCCGCTGTCGCCAGAGGGCCAGTTCGGCAGGCCCGGGAAGGACGTCCCGAGGGGCAGGACGAAGGACAACCCGAGGTAGAGGGTGAACAGGACGACGGCGGCGGCCAGGCCGGTGTTGAGCTTCTTCTGCGACATGGTTGTTCTCCTTTGATGTTCAGACGGGGTCGGGGCAGGGTTCAGCCGCGGACACGGCGGATGTGGCGGGCGTAGCGGGGGCGGCCGATGACGTGCCAGATGACGCGGACCGGGGCGGGCAGGCCGCTGAGGACGATGGCGCGCTCGGCGGGGTTCGCGTCTTCCAGGACGGCGCCGAAGAGCGTGAGCAGGGTGAGCTTGGGAGTGTTGTTCACCAGGTGGTCGCCCAGGGAGGCCCACTCCTGTTGGGTGATGTGCTTGGCCGCGAGCGGGAGGAGGGTGGCCTCCTCGTCGTCGAGGTGTTCCAGCAGGACCGCGCGGTGCTCGGCGAGGGCGGCCACCAGGGTGTCGCGTTCGTCGGCGCCCGCGGTGGCCTCCCAGGCGGGGACCGCGGCGGCCAGTCTGGTCAGGGTGGCCGCGATGCGTTCGT
Organism: Nonomuraea sp. NPDC049695; assembly: GCF_040674955.1. Lineage (NCBI taxonomy): Bacteria > Bacillati > Actinomycetota > Actinomycetes > Streptosporangiales > Streptosporangiaceae > Nonomuraea > Nonomuraea sp. NPDC049695. The sequence goes on from NZ_JBFANV010000100.1 coordinate 19,956, forward strand.
GCTGGGCCTGCATGCGCAGGACGATGTCGGCCTCCAGGTCCACCCGGGCGAGCAGCGGCGGCCACAGCAGCTCGTCCTCGCCCTCGTGATGGTGGTGCAGGCCCAGCCGGTAGATGCGGAAGTGGTCGGCGATCACCTTGGCGCGAGCAATGTCACCCGGGGCGACCGCCGCGACGAGGTCCACCAGCAGCCGTGTTTCACGGCGGAAGACGCGGTGCACGATCTCCATGTCCTGGGTATTGACGCTCATCTGTTCCTGCCCTCCATCGGTTGCGACGTGTTCAGGTTGCTCTCGGGTGTTTGGAGGGGACTTGGAGCCGATTTGGAACAGCCCAAGTACTATGTCCGGATCATGCTTTTCATCCGCGTACTGGGCTCGTTCGCCGCCGAGGTGAACGGTGAGCCCGTCCACCTCGGCGGGCCGCGGCAGCGCGGCGTACTGGCCCTGCTGGTGGCGGCGCGCGGGCAGGTCGTGCCGGTCGACCGGATGATCGAGGATCTGTGGCGCGGGGAGCCGCCCGCGCGGGCGCTGATGTCCTTGCAGGCGTACGTGTCCAACCTGCGCCGGCTGCTGGAGCCCGGCCGCCCGTCACGCACGCCGGCCCGGCTGCTGGTGAGCGCGGCGCCCGGCTATGCGCTGCGGCTGCCCCGCGAGTCGGTGGACGCGTGGCGGTTCGAGGACCTGCTCGACCAGGCCCGTACGGACACCGACCCGCGCGCCGCCCGGGCCCGGCTCGCCGAGGCATTGGGCCTGTGGCAGGGACCGGCGTTCGCCGAGGTCGCCGACGAGCCGTGGGCCGCCGCGGAGACGGCCCGGCTGAACGAGCTGCGCCTGGTCGCCACCGAACTGCACGTCGCGGCCGGTCTGCGCATCGGCGACCCCGCCGCGGTGGTTCCCGAGGCTGAGCGGCTCACCCGCGACGAGCCTCTGCGTGAGGAGGGCTGGCGGCTGCACGCCCTGGCCTTGTGGAGCAGTGGCCGCCAAGCCGACGCGCTGGCGACGCTCCGCCGCGTTCGCGGGATCTTCGCCGAGGAGCTCGGGCTCGACCCCGGCCCGGACCTGACGGCGTTGGAGGAGGCGATCCTCACCCAGCGCACGGACGTCCTCCACGCGTCCGTGTTCCTGCCACCGCCTGTTGTCCCGCTGCCGCAGACGGTTCCGATCACCGAGGCGCCGTTCGTCGGACGCCAGGAGGAGCTGGCGGCACTGGTCGCGGCCGCTGCCGAGGCCGCCGCCGACGGAGCGCGCATCGCCCTTGTCACCGGCGAGGCCGGGCTCGGCAAGTCGACGCTTCTGGAACGCCTCGGCAGGCGGCTCGAACGTGACGGATGGCTGGTCGCCGTCGGCCACTGCTCGGAGGTCGACAGCGCGCCGCCCGCGTGGGCCTGGACTGAGGCGCTGAGAGGCGTTGCCGCGACCAGGTCCCCGGGCGAGTTCGCGGACGACCTCGCGCCGCTGCTCACCGACACCGAGCCGGTGAACGTCGACGCCACCGCGGGACGGTTCCGCCTGCGTCAGGCCGTGTGGAAGTGGCTCGCGGCCGTCGCCGCGGAACGCCCGGTCGCCGTCGTGCTGGACGACCTGCACTGGGCGGACGCCGTCACGCTGGAGCTGCTCGGCGGCTGCCTCGGCATTCGGGCCCCCGTTCTGGTCGTGGCGGCTTACCGGGCGGACGAGAGCGGGCACCTCACCGAAACGCTGGCCTCGCTGGCGCGCGCCACGCCGCTGCGGCTCCCCCTGCCCGGCCTGGACGACGCGGCCGTCGCGCAGGTCGTACGGAATGAGTGTGAGGCCGATGACGAGACCGTCGCCGGAATCGCCGAGCGCACCGGCGGCAACCCGTTCTATGTGCGGGAGAGCGCGCGGCTGCTGAACGGAGAGGGCGCGCTGGTCGCCCTCTCCGAGGTCCCCGAAGGCGTACGGGACGTGCTGCGGCGGCGCCTCGCACGGCTGCCCGAGGCAGGCGTGGCCGTGCTGCGACTGGCCGCGGTCGCAGGCCGGGAGAGCTCGGTGGACGTCCTCGTGGACGCCGCCGACACCGACGAGGAAGGCGTGCTGAACGCACTGGACGCAGGCGTGATCGCCGGGCTGCTGAGCGAGCCCGGCCCCGGACGGGTGCGGTTCGTCCACGCCCTCGTCCGCGACACTCTCGTCGCCGGCGTCAGCCGCCTGCGGGCATCCCGCATGCACGCCCGCATCGCCGCCGCGCTGGAAGCCACCGGCGACATCCCGGCGCTCGCGCACCACTACGCGCGAGCCGGATCCCCCAAGGCCGTCGGCTACTGCCTTCGGGCCGCCGAACTGGCCGAAGCACGCTACGCCCACGACGTCGCAGCCGATCTCCTCACCGACGCGGTCGCGAACTCGACCGGCCCGGAGGAGCGCATAGACCTGCATGGCAGGCTGCTGCGGGCGCAGATCCGGGCCGGCGCCTTGCTTGCCGCGCGCCAGACCCGCCTGCAGGCCGTCGAGTACGCCGAGTCCCTGGGACGCGACGACTTGATGATCGCCGCGTTCACGGCCTGGACCGAGCCGACACCATGGCAGTCCCGCGAGTACGGCACGGTGGACCGGCCCATCGTCGACAGGCTGAGCCGCCTGCTCAAGCGCACCGACCTGGCCCCGGAGGCACGCAGCCACCTCCTCGCCGCCTACGCCGAAGAACTGGTCGGCGAGGACGACCCCACCGCCCTGGCGGCGGCCCGCGAGGCGCTCGACCTCGCCACCTCACCCCGCCTGCGGGCGGCGGCCCTCCAGGTCCTTACCCGCGGCCACCGCGGCTTGCCCGAACGCGACAACTTCTGCCGCGAACTGGTGGCGATCGGCACCGAGCACGACCTGCCCGTCTATCGCGTCACCGGGCTGCTCAACCAGGCCAGCGCCGCCGCCGGGGCCAACGACCCGGCCACCATGCGCCGCGCGGCTGCCGAGGCCCTCGACCTCGCGCGCACCTACCGGCTGCCCGAAGCGATCGGCGTCGCCGAGGTGGTGCTGGCGACCCTGGCCCTCATCGAGGGCCGGTTCGCCGACGCCGAACGGCTCTACACCGAGGCCGCCGACGGCATGCGGCGCGCCGGATCCCTGCACGCCGTCGGCTTCCTCGGCCTCGCGCTGGCCGCGATCTGGGTGAACAACGGCACGCTCGGCGAGCACCTGGAGGAGGTGCGCGCCTTCCACGAGGCGTTCGGCCCGATCGCCTCCGACCTGCTGGTCCTCGCCCTGCACGCCAACGGCCTGATCGACGAAGCCCGCCGGGTACGCACCTCGGACCCGATCCGGCCCGACTACTTCTTCACCTTCCTCACGACCGTCCGCGCGATGGCCGCCATCGCCCTGGACGACCGCGCCGCGGCCGAGGAGATCTACGCGACGCTGCTTGCGCGCTGCGACGGCCCCCCGCCGGACGCCACGAGCCTGTCCGTGGAGCTGCGCCCGGTCGCCCACACCCTCGGCGAGCTGGCCGTCTTCCTCGGCCACGACGACGAGGCCGCCGCCCACTTCGCTCAGGCCGCCACCATCGCCGACCGGTGGAACGCACCTCATTGGGCCGCCGAGGCCCGGTTGCGAACGACCACCTAGTCTCTGCCCATGGCGCCGCACATCTGTGACACAGAACTTGCATTATCTGTCACATGGGCGGCCTTAGGGCCGTGTCCGCCCAGCTCGGCGTCTGCCGCCACGACGGCGACCCGGCTACATTATGTGTCACATCGCCTGCCCGGAGGACGTCCGTGTCCGTCGTGTCCTTCCCCGGCCCGCCGGCCCCGGCCGCCGGGCCCCGCCCGCCTCGTCGATGACGGCCGCGGTCGAGCGCTTCCTGGAGTCGGTGCAGGCGGCCACCACCCGCGCCGGCTACGCCGAGACCCTCGCCCGCCTGACCGCCGTGACCGGGCCTCAGTATCCGGTCGCCGCGCTGACGCCCGAGCAGTACGCCGCGGTGATGGAGCGCTGGACGGCCGCGGCCGCCGCCACCTGGAACCGGCACCTGTCCGCCCTGGTCTCCTTCACCACCTGGGCCCAGCGCCAGGACCTGCTGGCCACCAACCCGGCCCGGCGGCTGGAGCGCCGCAAGAGCGCCCGCCGCGGCGGCCGCGCCATCCCGGCCACTCAGCTGGACAAGCTGTTCACCGACCCCGCGCACGCCCTGCGGGAACGCCTGCTGTGGCGGCTCCTGTACGACACGGCCGCCCGCGCCGAGGAAGTCCTCACCCTCAACGTCGAAGACCTCGACCTGGAGTTCCGCCGCGCCCGGGTCGTGTCCAAGGGCGGCGCGATCGAGTACGTGCACTGGGCCACCCCCACCGCCCGGCTGCTGCCCCGCCTGCTGGCCGGCCGCACCTGCGGGCCGGTGTTCCTGGCCGACCGGCGCGCTCCTTCCTCCGGCCGCCGCGCGCCGGCATCCGGCGACGTCTGTCCCGTCACCGGGCGGGGCCGGCTGTCCTACCCACGCGCCGAATACCTGTTCAAGACCGCCTCGGCCGAGCTCGACCCACACCGTCAGGGGTGGACCTTGCATCAGCTCCGTCATTCGGCGCTCCAGCATCTCGCGCAATCCGGCCGCACCGCGCCCGAACTGCAGGCCAAAAGCCGCCACCAACACCTGGCCAGCCTCGGCCGCTACGTGCGCCTGGGCGAGGAGACCTCCGCCCGCATCACCGCCGACGCCGACCCCATCCAGCGGCGCCGCCCTCGCTGACCGCACCGCACCAGAGCGGCCGACCGCTCAGCATGCCGGCCACACCCGCAGAACCTGCTCGGCATCGCGATCGCGCTGGCTCCACAGCGGCCGCCGTCCTTGGCGCTGTCCGCCGGTTCCTCGACCCCGGTTCCCAACCGGAGCGCGACGGCCACGGCGTTGGGCTGGCCCGCTCTCGGGCTCACGGTCGCGATCGGCGCCTGGTGGCTGGTCACCTCGGCGTTCCCCCTCCTGCATCCGGCGGTGCTCCCACCGCCCACCGAGGTCCTGGCCGCTTTCCAGGCAAAGTCCGCGGAACTGCTCGGCGGACTGGCCACGACAACGCTGGAGACGGTGGCCGGCCCATCGCTGCGGCTGAGTAAGGGGCTACTCATGCACGCACCCGGGGGCCGCCCTTTAGCTAGAAGGGCATGAGCATCCCATCGCCAAAGGAGATCACTATGATTCGCACCATAGCTCTGGCTGCCTTAATGGCCGTCCCGTTCGTGAGCGCCGCCCCGGCGTACGCGGCCGCGCCGGGGTGCGCCGCCGCGGCAGCGTACTACGACGTGGCTCCGACCAGCGGCAACCTCGCCATGGTCGGCCAGGCGGTGCACTGCCTCGTCGACGCCGAACGCGCCAAGGTCGGGCTGGCCGCGCTCACCCGCAACAGCTCGCTCGACTCGGCGGCGACGTCGCACGCCGCTGCGGCGGCGAGCCTGAAGTGGTGGCGGCCCGGCGCCGACTCGCACACCAACCCGCAGACCGGCTCTACACCGTACAGCCGTATCACCGGCGCAGGTTACTGCCCGAACCCGGTGTCGTGGGCCTACGCCGAGACCACCTACACAGGCTGGGGCACCGGCTATGGCACCGCGCGGGCCGCCGTCAACTGGTGGGTGAACGTCAGCACGTACGGCCACCGCCAGATCGTCCTGAGCCCGACGCTGACAGACCTCGGCATCGGGGTCGCGGCCGGGTCGGCGGATCCGGCCGGCGCGGGGGCCGCGGGCGGCGGGACGTACGTTGTCGACTTCGGGCGTTGCCAGCGATAGGCGGGCGACGGAGTGGCGACGGCGCAGCATCCGTCACCGAGGGCGCAAGGGATGAAGAAGGCACCTTGAAGATCACCTCATCGGGCGGCAGCACGTTGGGCCGGCGACGTGCCGACGGCCGCCTCGGTGTCCACACGATCGCCGTTGGAGTGGATCCGGAAGCGGCCATGGGCGGCGCGGCCGTGGCCTCATCGTCGTCCCGGTCAGGCGGCGCACTCCAGGCATACCTGCTGACCGTTCCGCTCAGAGGCGCGCTGGCTACGGTGGTGCACCAGGAAGCAGCTCGAGCAGGTGAACTCGTCCGCCTGAGGCGGGATCACCCGCACGGATAGCTCTTCATTCGACAGATCCGCGCCAGGCAGTTCGATCGACTCAGCCAGGTCGGTCTCGTCGACGTCGATGCTGCCGGACGACGTGTCGGCTCGGCGAGTCTGGAGTTCTTGAAGGCTCTCCTCCCCGGAGTCGTCGTCGATCTTACGTGGGCTGTCGTAGTCGGTCGCCATGGTGTTCATCCGCCTCATCTCAATGTCTTCGCGGGGCCGCCTGTCTTGTGCCCGACCCGCCGGGAGATTCCCATTTGTGCCCGCACGATTCCACAACGAACCTTCCGACTCCGGGCGCTAGGTGTACGCGGTCATGACGTTGGTGACAGTCGGCTGATCGGTGGGAGACCGGCCAGTGCGCCAGCTGTGTCGTCGGTGTAGACGCCTTCCCTTGCTGTGCTGGCCTCGGAGTCGGTGATGGTGTGGATCTGACCACCGCGCGCACAGGAGCCCGTCGCTTGTCAGCCAGCTCCGCTACGTTCGGAGAGCCAAACGCCCATCGATCGCATCTCCCAAGGAGCCCTCCACGACCACCATCGACCCGACCGCCATCGTTGTCGACCTCGACCGCACTGGCGAGGACGGCGGGTGGAACTGGGCAGAGGCCGCCACCTTACAGTGGACGACGGCCGCCGAGCAGGCCGGACTCACCGTCGAGGTCGCCTCCGTGGAGGTACCGGATGCGAATCAGGACGCGGCGATCGTCACCGTCAACCGCGCCGGTTACCTGATCACCGTTCGGAATGGCAAGATCCGCGCGATTCGGCAGTAGACGCGTTATCGGTGGTCTCCGCTTCGTCGAGGTGGTGCGTCGCGGCCACCCTTTGGAAGGACGTACGGGCGAAGCCCGTGCCGTATGGGAGTCGAGCCCCTGCTGCGCTGAGATCAGCTCCCTACCGGCACGCTGACATGTGCTGTTATCGCAGCTGGAGGATGTGAAGGCCGCCCTGCCGTCGTCAGGGCGGCCGGTCCGCACGAAGGAAGCGCCCAGCCGCACGCTGGGCATCGCACGAGCGGAGCCCTACCCGACCCTGAAACGCCCACGCGTCTCTGACGCGCCAATTCCGTCCCATTCCCGATGAGCCAACACGCCGCAAAGCCGCGATCGCAGGGCCGCAGCACCAACGGGTCCGAGCATGGGCGTGGTGATCGTAGCGTGGGGCCGTGATATTCCGGATCGCGCATGGTGGCGGTGGCCGTGACTGCTGATCGGCCCCAGACGGAAAGGCGCTGGTGTTTCTCCTGCAAGGCGACGCCCAGGAACGCCGAAAGCATGGCCGTGGTGCTTTGGGTGGATAACGGGGTGATCGTCACGCAGGTTCACACTCCAGGCTGCGCAGCCTTACATGCCGTGACGCACCTGCCAGACGGGGTGGACGGCGTCGGCCACCTCGGCACCAGCCGTGGTTCGTATCAGCCGTAGGCGGGTGCGTTCGGCTCGAGTCCCGCTGCGTAATTTCCCCCTCACCCGGGCGACGGGACCGACATGCGCTGAGCGGGAACGGCCAGCCTACTTGCCTTATATGCCCGACAAGATCATATCGCTTTGACCTGCAGGAAGAGGCTAACTACCCCAGATAACCATCGCGGGCGGCCTTCTCGCCACCCTGTCCAGGGATGCTATTCGGCGTCACCCCGACGGCGGTGCCCGGCCCCGCCGGTCGCGCTGACCGTGCCCGGCCCAACGGCATGAGCCCCGCTATCGGCGGCGCTCTTGATCGTGGCGAGCCAGTCCGCCATGAACTTCTCGGCCGTGTCCGCGTCGTCCGGCCCGCCGAGCAGCGGTGGGCCAGACGCGATCTGCTCCATCAGCTCATCGCGCAGCCAGACGGCCCACGGCTGCAGGCAGGCGGCCAGGCCGGCGGCGAAATCTCGTGTTCTTCTCGTGACGCTCCAGCCCGTCACCATCATCACGAGGTGCGTGGCACCGAGTTCGTCCACGCGTGCACGCAGCGCGGTGAGCCCGGCAGTATCGGGCATCAGCAGCGCGTACCCACGATAGAACGCGCCAACGCCACTCAGCAGATACAGCACCGAACGTGCCTGCCTCAGCTCTTGGATACCGGCCGCTCGCACCGTCGGCAGCGCATCGAACCTGGCAAGCTTGCACACCGCCTGGACATCCGACCGGGCAGACCCGCGACGATCTGCTGTATGCCATGGGAGCTGCCCTTCACCTGCGTTTCGACGAAGACGCCCCTGCCGAGCGAGAGGCCGTGCGCCAGGCGCTGCAGACCCCAGCCCGAGCGGGTCCGCCTGCACGTCGACCGCCTGCTCCATCACGTCCGCACCGACGTGGACTACCAGCCCGCAAGACCCCGCCGCCAAACGCCGACCGGGCCAAGATCCGCGAAGCACTCGCTGCCGGGCTCCCCGATGGGCCGCTCACCGCCCCTGGCCCGTTCCTGTGCTACCTCACCATCGATGGCTTGGACCGCACCGTCGACCCGCGCAAGCGCATCCGGCTACGCGGCCGCATCCACGCCGCCGCGCGCGTGGCCGCCGAAGGCCGGCACACGACCTACCACGCCACCGAATGCGCCATCACCATCGGTATCCAAGGCCCCGATGCCCAGGAACGCATCAACCAGCTCCGTGCCGCGCTGTCGGCGCTCATCGCCAAGCACGGCTGGTCCACTCGGGACGAGCCCCGCTGACCAGCGCCTCATCGCCTCGCTGCTGCCGCCCTTGTCAGGGATCCATGTAGGTGAGCAGGGCAAGCAGCTGGAGCAGTCCGTAGGCGGCCGTCATGTTCTCGGCGGTGAACGTCACGGCGCGGCCGATCCGGGCGATGCCGAGGATGAGGGCGGCTAGATCGGCCGTGCGCGGCTGATGCAGGTCGACCTCGATATCGAGCGGGCCCGAGGCGGTGACGGGCCGATGCTCGTCATATCGCCGGATCGCCTGGCCGGCGCTGTGCATCAGGCGGTCGCAGACCTCCCGCGGGTGCAGGGTGTCGGCCGCATGCTGGCCGAGCCCGCGTTTGACCGGCACCGTGAGACCCCCGGCACCAAGGCGGTGAACTCCTCGCACGCCGCCTCGTCGCCGCTGGCCAGCACGACGGGCGCGCCGTAGGAGCCCGCGAGCAGGGTGTTGATCCCGATCTCACCGTGCGAGTGGCCGTTGATGCGCACGTCCAGGATGGCGTCGGCGATGGTGTGGGCCAGTACCGCGCCGCCGGCGCCAGCGCGGGCGTGGTACCCCACGAACATCACGGCCTGGGCGCCGGCCTGCAGACCGGCGAGCATGCGACCGCCGGCCCCGATGCCTCGGGCCGCTGGCAGGAGAGCCGGACGCCCTTCCACCTGTCCGCCCGCACGGTCCGCCTGCGCGTCCTCGTCGACCGCACGTCCGTCGAGATGTTCGTCGACGACGGCCGGTACGCGCACTCGACCGTGGTCTTCCCCGACCCGTCCGACACCGGGCTGGCCCTGTTCACCATCGACGGGCAGGCGGTGTTCCGGAACATGGTGATCCGGGAGTTCGCGGTCTGATCCGACGGGGGGTGGCCGGTGGGATGGCCGCGACGGACGAGGTCGGCGGCGGCGCCCGGCGCGCCGGGGCTCTCGTCGAGGAACAAGCGCGAGGGCCGCACCGGGCGCGCTCGGTTCCGCGTCGGCCGAGCTTCGGGCCACGAGGTGGGGCCGGTCCCGCGTGAGGCAGCGGCCGGTGGGGCGTGATACGGGGGCTTCGGCTCGGCGTGACAAAATGGGGGGCCGTTCGTCCGTCCTTTGATGCTGCGAGGTTCTCCGTGAGCAAGCCCATGGCCCGCGAGCCGCTGCGCCGTAATTCGCGGTCCAACCGGGCGCGCATCCTGGCCACGGCCCGTGAGGAGCTGGGGCGGAACCCCGATGTCACGCTGGAGGAGCTGGCGCGGGCCGCCGGGGTCGTCCGGCGCACCCTCTTCGGGCACTTCCCGGGGCGGGCGGCGCTGCTGGAGGCGCTCGCCGAGGAAGCCGCCGAGACGTTGCGGAACACGGTGGAGGCCGGGCCGGAGTCGGGAGAACCGGCGGAGTCGGCCGAGCGGGCGTTGGCGCGGTTCGTACTCCGGATGTGGCCCGTGGGCGACCGCTACCGCATGCTGCTGGCGCTCACCCGGCGGGACCTCGGCTCCGAGCGCCTCGACGAGGTGCTCGCGCCGGCCCGGGAGGCCGCCATCGGGATCCTGGAGCGCGGGCAGCGGGACGGCGTCTTCCACTCCCATCTGCCGCCGGCCGTGCAGAGCGCAGGCCTGATGGCGATGATCGTAGCTCTGGTGGAGTCCGTCAACACCGGCGCGCTGGAGGACGACGGGCACCGGATCGCCACGGCCACCCTCATCGCGGCCGGCGTGCCGGAGGATCGGGCGAGCGCGGTGGTCGAGGAGGTTGCGTCGGCGATGGCTACGGCTCTTCCGGCCCACGGCACCTGATTTCTCTCCGGCCGACCCGTTCGACGAGGTGTCCCGGGCGTCGTCGCGGCGGAAGGTGACCGACTTGCCGGAGAAGTGGGCGGTGAGGCCCTGCTCCGTGGTGGTGACCGAGCGCAGTCGGAGGCCGCCGGGGATGTTCCGCGGCGCGATCGGCTCGGCGAAGACCTGGCCGAGCAACTTCTCACCGGCCTCGGGCAGGGCGATGCGGCCCGCGACCTTGAAGTCCTTGAAGGTGACGCGGTTGCCGGAGTCCGCCGAGACGGTCGTCGTCGCGGTGACCTCGAAGCCGAGGGTGGTCAGGACGCGGGCGCGGATCCGGTCGGAACCGTAGCCCCGGGTCAGTTCCAGGCCCAGGGCGTCGGACAGGTCCGCGTACGACAGGAAGACGGTCGCCTCCGCCGAGCGGGCCCGGGCCTCGCTGTCGTCGTCCGACTTCGTCAACCCGTCCATCCGCAGGGCGAGTTCGGTCACCGGCAGCGGGCGGTCGGAGCCGTCGTCGGGTTCGTGCGAGTACGAGTACGAAAACTCGCACTCCTGGTCACGGTCGTGCTCGGGGTGGGGGCGGTACATCGGCCCTCCTCCAAAGGGCTTCGGGGGACAGGGAGTTGGGGGCGGACATTTGCGTGAGTGCGAGTGGGGTACGGGCACGGGTTTCAGACGGGACTCGGGGGCGACCCGGACTTCCGTACGTGATCGACCTTCGCGGCGGCGGTGTCCGGGGCGACTCCGGCGGCGATGAGGGCGGCGGTTGCGGCGCCGGTGCCGTCGTCGGGGCACAGGCCGCGGTCGACGCAGTCGAGCAGGGCCAGCAGTTGGGCCTCGATGGCTCGGGTGAGCGGGTCGGGCGGGACGGTGGTCTGGAAGACGCCCTGTCGGCGGCCGTGGGCGAGGACCCTCGTGGCCATGTCGCGGGCGGGGGTCAGCAGTTCGTCGACGCGTGCGGGGGCGAAGTCCTGGCCGCGGGCCAGCCGGATGAGGGTGCGGTAGCGGTCGCCGACGGGCCACACCGTGAGGACGAATCGCGCCAGGTCCGCGGCGGCGTCGGCGGTCGGGGCCGGGGCACCCGCGACGGCGCGCCGGATCGCCTCCGCGGCCTCGGCGGCCAGGCACTCGACGAGCGCGGTCCGGCCGGCGAAGTGGACGTACACAGTGCGCCGGGCCACACCGGCGGCGGCGGCGATGTCCTCCAGGCTGCTGTCGGGGTCGCGGGTCAGTTCCCGCCGAGCAGCGTCGAGGATCCGGGCACGGGTGGCCCGCGCGTCCCGACGCTGCGCCGAAGTCGAGGTCGAAGTCGGAGCAGGAGGGGGCGGCGTCTCGTGGGGCCGGGCCGGAGACCGCCTCGGCCTCGTCGTCGGTGTTCGTGCTGGTCGGCTGGTCACGTCGGTACCTCGAAGGCGGGTGGGAGGAGAGAGTCATCGCGATATTTGCACATCGACGGGCAATAAACTAGTCTGCACATCGATGGGCAATTAAGCGATTCCGCTCAAACATGTTCCAGCAGATCGGCTCCGTGATCGGCGTCAGCGTCCTGGTCGCCGTCAGCCGTACTTGCTGCTTGGTCCGGGCTTGCCGGACCGCGACGCCGCGAAGGCGGCTTGGGGGTTGAACTCATGACACAGGTGACCCAGCGACCGTCGTCTGGCGAGGACTCCCCGGCCAGGGGGTCCCAGGCGACCGACCGCGTCCGTCATCGGACGGTTCAGGCAGGCGGGCTGGAGGTTCCGATCCTTGAGGCCGGCAGCGGGCCGCTCGTTGTGTGCCTCCACGGGTTTCCCGACCATGCCGCCAGCTGGGCAGGGATTCTCGACCGCCTTGCGCAGGAAGGGTACTGGGCGGTCGCGCCCGCACAGCGCGGATACTGGCCCGGCGGCGCGGCTCCCGACGGCTCCTATCGCATTACCTCGACCGGCCAGGACGTCCTCGCCCTGATCGAAGCGCTCGGGCGCGAGCAGGCGGATCTCATCGGCCACGACTTCGGTGCCGGGGCGGCGTACGCGGCAGCGAGCCTCGACCCGAGGCGTGTCCGCAAGCTTGTCACCATGGCGGCTCCCCATGGCCGTCAACTGCTGACCGCATTGGTCACCGACGGTGACCAGCAGCGACGCAGCTGGTACATGTTCTTCTTCCAGACAGCCATGGCGGAGGCGGCCGTCGAGCACGACGACTTCGCCTTCATCGACCGGCTCTGGCGGGAATGGTCACCCGGCTACGAACTGCCGGACGCGGAGCGTGCCGCGCTCAAGGAAACCCTGGGTGCTCCAGGAGTCCTGACCGAGATCCTGGGCTACTACCGCCAGTTGTTCACGCCCCCCGCGGACGAGGCGACCCAATCCCTGCAAGCCCGGGCGTTCGGTGCCCTCACCGTCCCGTCGCTCTACCTCCACGGGGCCGACGACAACTGCATGTCCGTGGAGTTGAGCGACGGCATGGACGACCTGTTCACGAACGGCCTCGAACGCATCGTCATACCCGGCGCAGGGCACTTCCTGCACCTGGAGCAGCCCAAGACGGTCGCCGACCACATCCTGGGCTTTCTGAACAGCTGACCCCCCTCCAACCACCCAGAACTCGAAGGGTTGACCGAACCATGACTGATGCTGTCCAGAAACCCGATCTCGGACGGTCCGGAGCGCACAAGGAAAGGCAGGAGGCCATGGCTGTGACGACTCCTGCGTACGCGAGCGACGCACTGGCCGAGGGGACCGTCGACGCGGTGGTGATCGGCGGGGGCGCCGCGGGGCTGAACGGTGCACTGATCCTCGCCCGCTCCCGCCGCTCGGTCGTCGTGATCGACAGCGGCTCCCCGCGCAACGCGCCCGCCAAGGCCGTGCACGGCCTCATCGCCCTGGACGGCACCCCGCCGCCCGAGATCCTTCGACGGGGCCGGGAGCAGGTGCGCCAGTACGGCGGACGCGTCGTCCACGGCGAGGTGGTCTCGGCCGAGTCCGCCGCCCCGTCGGCGGACGGGGACCTGCGGTTCACCGTCACCCTGGCCGACGGCCGCAGCATCACCGCCCGCCGCATCCTGGTGGCCACCGGCCTCACGGATGTGCTGCCCCAGGTGCCCGGGCTCGCCGAGCACTGGGGGCACAGTGTGGTGCACTGCCCGTACTGCCACGGCTGGGAGGTGCGCGACGAGCCCATCGGTATCCTCGCCACCGGTCCGGTCTCCATCGACCACGCGTACCTGTTCCGTCAGCTGACCGAGGACCTGACCTACTTCACCCACGGCACTGACCTGGACGAGGACAGCCGCGCCCGCTTCGCCGCCCGCGGCATCCGCATCATCGACACCCCGGTCACCGAGGTCGTCGACGACGAGGACGGTGACCTCGCCGGGGTGCGCCTGGCCGACGGCCAGGTCGTGGCCCGCCGCGTCCTCGCGGTCGCCGCGCAGCTGCAGGCCCGCACCCAGGGCCTGGAAGGTCTGGGCCTGCCGGTGCAGGACCTGCCGAAGGGCCGCGGTTTCGCCTCCGGCACGGCCGGCACCACCGAGGTGCCGGGTGTGTGGGTGGCCGGCAACGTCACCGATCTGGTCGCCCAGGTCGGGGCCTCCGCAGCGGCCGGCGCACTGGCCGGCGCCGACATCAACAGGATGCTGGCCATCGCGGACACCGACGCGGCCCTCCAGGGGATCGCCGAGGTAGGCCCAAAAGGGGCCACAGGATGATCTTGAGCAAGCAGCAGGAGCGTCCCGCCGAGGTCAACGCCACACTCCTCGACTTCCTCGCCCGCCTCGACGACTCCACATCCTCGGCTTCCTGAACGGCCGACCCACCCCAACCAGATGGAGGACACGACAATGTCGGACCGCAATCCCATGGACAAGAACACGACATCGCGACAGCGGGCCCTGGTGGTCGGCCTCGGGATCAGCGGGATCGCCTCCGCGCTGCGACTGCATCGCGCGGGCTGGGACGTGGTGGTGCTGGAGAAGGCCCCCGAGCGGCGCCGCGGCGGATACTTCATCGCCCTGTTCGGGACCGGGCTCGCCGCCGCCGAACGGCTGGGCATCGCCGATGCGGTGCCGAATCGCTTCGCTCCGGAAGGCGTGAGCTACGACGTCGACCGCACGGGCCGGCGCCGCCGCGGTGTGGGCTACGCCGATGTGTTCGGCGGGTCTCGAATGGTGATGCGGGGCGACATCGAAGACGCGGCCTTCACCGCCCTGCCCGACGAGGTCGAGATCCGGTACTCGACCGTGCCGATCGCGCTGGACCAGTACCTCGACGGGGTGGACGTCGAGATCCGCGACCTGACGACGGAGACGACGACCGTCGAACGGTTCGACCTGGTGGTCGGGGCAGACGGACTGCGCTCGACGGTGCGCCGGCTTGCGTTCGAGCCCGGGCAGAGCCCGATCCGTCGGCTGAACTACATGATCGCCGTGTACAGCCTGCCCGAGCCGGTACCTGGCTACCGCCTACAGGACGGGCTGTACATGGGCGAGGCGGGCCGATCGGTGTGGGTGTTCTCGTTCGCCGACCGTCCGCCGTCGGTGCTGTTCTCCTACCGCACCGACGACGTGGACGCCGAGTTCACCCGGCCGGCCATCGACTCGCTGCGCGCCGCCTACGGCCCCGAGCCCACCGGCTCCACGCTCGGTTGGCTGCTCGACCAGTTCGAGAAGGCCCCGGACCACCTGTTCGACTCCGCCGAGCAGGTGCACCTCGACCACTGGCACCGCGGCCGAGTCGTGCTCGTCGGCGACGCCGCGTGGTGCCTGACCGTTTACTCCGGCATGGGGGCATCCACCGGCCTGGCCGGGGCGGACCTGCTCGGCACCATGCTGGAACGCCACCCGCACGACGTGCCACGAGCGCTGCAGGACTGGGAGGACCACCTGCGCCCGTTCATCGACCACCACCTCGGCAGCGGTGTGAGCATGCGCGGTTTCTTCACCCCAGGCAACCGCGCCGAGTTGCTGCTTCGGTCCGTGATGATCCGCCTCGCCCGGCGGCCGATCGCCGGCCGGCTGCTCGCCAAGATGATGACCAACAGGGCGCGGATGAAAAGTCTGGATATCGCCGCCGCTGCAGCGTGAGTGGAGTTCCTCGAATACGAGCGGGAGAACGAGGTCGTCTGGGCCCGCAACTTCGTCGAACGAATGCTCGGACGCAGGTCGCGGGGATGGCCGGGAGGGTCATGTACCGGAGAATAGGCTGTTATCCGGTGCATCGGGGTTCACCCGAGCTGCTTGCTCCACGCGTCGTAGCAGCCGCGGTCGACGAGCCTGGTCCAGTCTGCGTCGAGGGTGGCGACTACCGTGGTCTGGCTGCGGGTGCCGCACCGGCTGCACGCGATCCCGGTCTTGCGGTCGAGGCGGTGCAGCTGCAGTTCCACATGTTCGGCGCGTTCGACGAGTTCCTCCGCGAGCTCATCGTGGAGGGCACCCTTGAAGGGCTGGCTTCGGCCCGGGCACGCGGCCGCGTCGGCGGACGTCCCCCCGCCCTGGATGAGCACGGCGTGGAGATGGCCCGCGCGCTGTACGAGGTGAAAGGCGAGGACGGTAAGCGGCGCTACACCGTCCAGCAGATCGCCGACCGGCTCGGCGTCAGTCGTGCCACGATCTACCGCCACCTTGACCCCGACAAGCCGGTCTCGGCGTAGGAGGAGCACGGTGCTGCCCCCCATCACCTACTACGGCGGCAAGGCCAAGCTCGCCGAGCAAATCGCCGTCATGCTGCGCGAGCACACCCACTACGTCGAATCACGCTCCGGCCCAACCCACGTCACCCGTCCCCCGAAAACAAGACGAACCAGAACCGCGCCGCGAGAGAAGAGTCCCAGCTCAGAGGTTAATCTCGAGTTGAGGGGCTGTTGAGGCTTGGCTGCAAGGGAGCCGCCATGTCGCCCGGGCCGCCTACAGATCAACACGCCCGTCGGCCGAGAAGAGCCACCGAACACCACACAGGATTAGCCGAAGTCACCTCAAAGAGATTGACAGGTAACCGCACCAGTTCGTACTCGGTGCCCATCTCCGGAAAGGAGAGGCGGAGCGCCGCTGGCCTCAGCGCTGGCCTGGGTCGGTGACCGATCGGCTCAGCGGCGGATGCGGTAGCGGATGTGGGTGGCCTCCGGTGTGTCGATCACCTAAACGATCTCCAGCTCGATCTCCGACGGCAAGACGTCGAACAGCCGGCGGCCGGCGCCCAGCAGCACCGGGATGTGATGGATCTGCACCTCATCCAGTACCCCGGCCTCGAGTGCCTGTTGCACCGTGTAGGCGCCGCCACGCACCTGGACGTCCCGGCCCCCGGCGGCGGCCTTCGCCTGCGCCATCGCGCTTTCGATCCCGTCGTTCACATATGTCACCAGCGGATGACCCCAACGGGCGGCCGGGCTGGGCGGCCGGTGACTGGGGACGAAGATCGGGAGACCGTCGTGATCGCCTCCCCAGTGATCCATGAGTTCGGCGGTCCGCCGCCCTGCGAGGACCGCACCGGCCGCCTTCCATTCGCCTTGGAACTGCTGGATCGGCCCGGACGACGGACCGGTCTGCGGGCCCGCGTCAGCCCACTTGTGCAGCCGCTCGCCATCGTCGCCACCGAGATAGTCGTTGGGATCGGCGACGTACCCGTCGAGCGACATTGACATGTCGAGCACTGATTTGGACATAGTCCGCTCCTTGTCTGCGACGGTGCAACTCCTCAGCCACGCCGCCTGCTCCCGAGTTCGGCGACTAACTGTGTCTCCATAACACTGTGTATCATAGATACAGTTTCTAGGGTGGGCAAGTGGGAGGCTGCGATGTCGGCTAACGAGGATCCGATGGCACTGGCCGAACTGTTGTGGGGCCTGCGGAAGCCGCGCACCAGGGGCCCCAGGCCCGCCTTCGACCTCGCCCAGGTGGCCGACGCCGCTGTCAAGGTCGCCGATACCGAGGGACTGGAGGCGGTCTCGATGCATCGGGTAGCCGCCGAGCTCGGCCTCACCAAAATGGCCCTGTACCGCTATGTCAACGGCAAATCTGAGCTGAGTGCAATCATGATCGAGGCGGCGGTCGGCACACCCCCCGACTTGAGCGGCGTGACCGGCTGGCGGGCCAAGCTGGAAGAGTACGCCCGCCAACTGTCCGCCGCCTGGCGACGCCACCCCTGGCTGCCGTCGATCACCGTGGGCGACCGCGTCATGGGTCCATGCGAAACTGGATGGCCCGAAAGAGCCCTCAGCGCTCTGGCCGACACGCCCCTGACCGAACGCGAACGGCTGGACGCGGTCATGCTGGTCTCCCACCACATCCGCGCCACCCACCCAGCCGCCACCCAAGGCACTCAGACCTGGACGGACGGCAGCGCCGCCCCCATCATGCGCGACCTGCTACTCCGCAACGCCGACCGTTTCCCGCTGCTGGCCACCACCATGGCCATCCCCTCGGCCACCACGACCCAGGAGTTCGGCCTGCACACCCTCCTCGACGGCCTCGAACACACCATCACCCAACGCACTCGAAACAGCGGCGACGAATCAGCAGCTTCGAGTCCAGCTCCTCCGTAAGGAGCAGCGGCGCCCGACCGGGATGGATGGAGTGGTGCGGTCGCTGAGCTTGTTGTCGGACAACGACGGGGGCCTGAACTACTGCGTTCCGCTCGGGGACGCGCGGGAACCGATGATGATCGCTATCAGAACTCCTCATTTCTGAGAACACGAAGAGTAGCGATGATTACACAGAGCTACTAATCACTCTTAACGAGTCCAGCCGCTCCGGCAGACTCGGGCCTGGACAGCCGCCGGTGGGTGAGCACTCATAGCTACTGGACCTTGAG
>NZ_JBFANV010000101.1:0-36279 GCF_040674955.1 Nonomuraea sp. NPDC049695
CCCAAGCTCAGCGTGGACTGGGTGCTGCCGCCGGAGATCCCCACCGTGACCGCCGAGTCGATCGACTCCATCAGCGGCAACGACGCCATCGCCCGCAGCACCAACGTCAAGGTGACCTACAAGTCCAGCGTTCCCGAGGCGACGCCGCTGGACTACACCGTCACCGTCAACGACTCCACCATGCCCCCTCCCCCCGTCCAGCTCCCCACGGGCGAGACCGCCTTGTGGAAGCTCGACGAAGCCTCTGGCGCCACCGCAGCAGACTCGTCCGGCAACGGGAACAACGGCACTGCGTACGGGACCTACAGTCGTGTCCCCGGCCAGCTCGGGCGGGCGGTCAACCTCGCACCAGGGGCAACGCTCAGTGCGGGCAAACCGTTGATCAACACTGACCAGACCTATACCGTGGCCACCTGGGTGCGCCTCAACAGCAGCACCAAGGATCAGGCGGTGCTCTCCCAGATGGGCACTTACATGCCCCATTTCACCCTGGGCTACAAGGTTTCCGGTATGGCGGACTTCGACCGGCGCTGGGCGTTCGAGATCATCAATCAGGACAACCCCAGCAGCATTCAATTGACTCGCGTGCAGGCGGAGAAGCAAGCCAAGATCGGCCAATGGACGCACCTGGCCGTGCAATATGACCGGGCAGCGCACAAGGTCCGGCTGTATGTGGACGGGGAACTGGCCGGCGAAGGCGACTACACCGCCGACTGGAACGCGCGCGGCGCCTTCGAGGTCGGCACCGGCAGAATCCTCGGCAACCCGGCAAACCTGGACGGCGCCGTGGACGACCTGCGCGTCTACCAGCGAGCACTCACCCCCCAGGAGATCCGCGCACTGGTCATCTCGACCAACACCACCACGCACACCGGCATCCCCTCCGGCCAGGTCATCGACAAGACCTTCACGATGGACAACCCGGCCAGCTTCAAGTTCGTCGTCAAGGCCTGCCGCACCGGCGTCACCCCGCCCTCCTGCAACGAGAGCCCGGCCTACCGGATCACCTCCGACGCACCGGTGCTGCCCTCCGACACGCAGACCGGTATGGAGGAACCGACTCTGCCGATCCTGTCCGGCATGGTCAACCGCCCCTCCGGCGGCCCGGTCACGGCCAAGTACTATCTCTACGACAACAACGGCACACCCGTCGGCGCAGCACCACTCGGCATCCGGACCGTCAACGGCGGCGAACGCGCATCTTTCCAACTCCCCGCCAACACGGTCCAACCCGGCACCACGTACAAGTGGCAAATGGTCGCCTGCGCAAACGGCGAGACAGCAGCCGACGAGGTCTGCACCTCGAAGACCGCGCCAGTCACCTTCACCACCCCCGGTACGCCCCCGCCTGACGCGGAGGAGGAAATCCGACACCTGTCCCTGGGCAAAGATAGCTTCGTCATAAAGTCTGCCAAGACCGATCCGACGGCATGCAACGGTGAACCGTGCGCAGTTGAGGACTCCACGGTAATGCGACTTGGCGGAAGTGGCATCGACAAGACCGTCGCGATTATCGCTCTCAACCTGAGTGAGTTGCCCGCTGGAGCAGTGGTCACCGAAAGCATCCTGCAACTGGGCGCTCCGAGTTGTCCATCTGGACCATGTCCAGCAGACACTGTCATTACCGCGACCCCGCTAAAGTCCACTGTCACGTCTGAGACGAAGGGCTCCGACCTGGCCGCAGATGTAGAGCCTGACACGACCTACCCGTTTCCGATGAACGGCACGCAGGCCGACATCGCAAGGAACGAGCACAAGTGGTTGATGCTTACATCCAACAGAGAAGAGACAATCACACTCGGAGAGGATCCTGCAGCAGTACAGCCTTCGATGACACTGACCTACGTCCCGGCTGCACCGCCTAGCGGCGTTCTGAACCTCGCCGCTTCAGCAGGCGATGGCGGTGGGACGGCCAGTTGGGGAATTCCGGAAAGCACTGGCAGCACCGCCACATTCGACGGCTACGATGTCAAGGTCACAGACAGTAGTGGTACCTCCGTTAAGACTCTCGAGGTACAGATCCCGTACGTGACGCTTACCGGACTCACGAATGGCCAGAGTTACACGGTCATGGTGAGAGCCAAGACCGCCTTCGGTGTCAGCGACTGGGAGTCGGCAAACTTGACGCCAAAGGCTGTTCCGCCACCCAGTTCTGCGACATCATGCATTCCGTTCCTGGATACACCGCCCAGCTCGGCCAGGAATTCAACGATCGCAGAATCGGGAGCGACGGAGTATATCAATCGGATCAAACACTACTATCAGGCGCAAGACGCTGTATTGGAAGGCCGCGCAGCAACCATTTGGGAAGCGCCCGGCGTTACCCCAGAAGCGCCGAGCACAGCCAAACTCTCGCTGCTGAATGAACAGCTGGTCAAACAACGGGCAGCGATGCAGAGGGCAGGCGAATCACGGGTCGACTCCACTCTCAGCCTGGATAATGCAGTAGTCCAGGGTGCTGCGGATGGTTCCGTGCGTGTTACAGCCGGAATATCAAGAACCTGGAAGATTCAGACCCAATCGCAAACGAGCAGCGCTGCAGTTGCAGCCACCTCAGGCGAGGTCGACCCCAGCGAGTTCACGGTCTCCGTTTTCGTCTTCGACAGGTGCGGTAACGTTACCATTATCGATGTTCCTATGGACAGCGAAGAGGACAGTACAGACTTCGGCGACTGGGATATCGATGCCCAAGGAGTGCCCACTAACATATTCGATCCCCCAGCTTCCAGTGGCCTCTCAAATCGTCTCGCCGCTGGCCCTCCTGACCCAGGAGACACTGGCGGGTGGGAGAGAATCGGCCCCTATCTCACGCCAATGGTTGAGTATTCCCCAGTCAAGGGTGCGAAAGTTCTCATGAGGGGACGGTCAATATGGACCAAGGGCGCACTCGGCTGGGATGAGACAACATGGAGGATCAAGAACTTTAGCAACTGGGCAAAGCTCTACACACACCCAACGATCTTCTGGAAGCCGAAAGTCAAGGGCAAGAAGAGCGCATCGGAGGCCGCCCGCAATAAGTATATCTATTACCACTCGCAGATCCGCATGACTGCCAAGCCATGCTTTAAATCGTCAACGACCAAGTTCGTCTTCGAGGGCGGCATAAGTCTCGAATACAAGGGCAATCTTTCGGGCAGTTTCAATGTTGGCGTCGAAGCAACTGGCGACGAAAAGTGCCCATCGGAAATTGTGGCAGAGACTAAGTCTGGAACTGGACTTCTGGAGATCTCTTATGCCAGCAAGTCCATCGAAGCGCGATGCTGGCAATCCGGAACACAAGCATGCTCTCTTCCCACCTACAATCACTTCATCAACGGAGAATTCCAACTCGAGACTTATGTCTCTCCCAAGGAAGACGCTCAATGTCATCCGCCCGAGCCGAAGAGGTGGAACTACTGCAAGAAGACAAAGATCCTTCCTCTCAAGTCTGTTAGTACGGGCTGGCGCGAGCGCGATGGTAGTCTCTACTAGCCCTCTGATCTTGTAGACTAGGCGCAACGCGGGAGGCGGGTACGATGCAGCATTGTCCCCGCCTCCCGCTTACATCATTACGGCACCAAGAAAAACTACACAAGGGAGCGCCACATGGTGGCACTTAGCCCCATCAAGGGGCCAACTCTAGGAGCGGTTTTAGCATTAACGTGCTTGAGTTGCACAGCAGCTGCATCGACACAGGCCCAAACACCCAGAATAAATGAGTCCGCCAGCCAGTCGGATGCGCAGCGAATACGGGCCGTCATCGGTAACGCCATAATGGCCGCGAACCCCGAATATTATATAGAGGTTGATGACCCAAGCCTGACGGAGAAGAATAGCGCCAACGAGCTAAGACTTCCATTCAGCGTTAAGCCGCTCGGCTTTGAGGGCATCACTAAGACGGTGCCATGGCTTAAGCGATATGAAGTATCTGTTAACGGAACCGGCACTTCGATCAGGAGTGCACCCCAGTTGCCGGCAACCGCCATGACAGGATTCATCCAAGGAGTGCGCAACAGAACTGAGCTGAGCATCGATAAAACGCTCGCGCGCATGCCTCAATCACTTCGCGTGTTCGCGGTGGTAGAACTCAAAGACCCGCTACACCCTTCGGATCTTAAAAAGGTTCCGACCGGTTTCATTACCGACGTATTTTTCTCTCCTCTTGTCTCTGGGCGCCGACCGGTGTTCTGGCGCATGGGACCGGGATGCGAGAGCATGTTCTTGCCTCCGTGCAAGAGCGATACGGATGTCGTAGCACAGTTCAAGAGCTGGGTCGGCATGCTTCAGCCTTCGGATGGCAAGGCATTAGCTCAACTTGGGCTTGACTTAGGACTGTTACGAATGGCGGCCACCGACTCGAAAATCTACGGATTCGTGATTGATGGACCACCCGAAACTGTTCGTGCATATGCAACCGGTCCGGACGTCAAGGCGGCTGAGATCTTTCAGGCAATCCCCGAATATCGTAAATAGGTCCGATGGAACCCCCACCGTTCCAGCTTGGACGCAGAATCTGTATCTGCCGCGGAGGTCGGCCCCAGAGCAAGATGCGCGGCTCGGTCATACTCACATGGTGTTGTTCGGTGCTCCTGCGTGCAGTAACCCGGATCGGAACGACGATCAATTGCGGCGTGCGCACGATTACGCGTAGATCGACCGGTTCGGTTCTGTCATCGCCAACACCTTCCGCCGCCCCACCCCGAATACCCGCTGACTCAAGGCGAGTACGCACGGTGTAGACCCGAAGGTAGTGCGCAGACTCTGGCCTCGGGAAGTGGCTTCCTGGTCGGTAGCCCAAAGACGACCACAAACTGAACGGCTGAATTGAACCCGGCCTTGTCCATGACATGACCACCGCCCGCAGCATCCTCGTGGTCACGCCCGCTTCAAGATCGTCAGCTGACCGGCTGGCGGAGCGGTGAGGTCGGCCCGGTCTTATCACTAATAGTGTGTCGCCCCGGAAATAGGACGAAGCCCAAGTTAGCCTCGATTCTTCAGTGGGCTGTGCTGTGTGAGCGGCTCCGCGGTTTGCCCGTAATGTCCCCGGTGCGGGTGGGGCGGGCCGTCGCATGACGCTGCGGAGGCGCCGGGTTCCACGTGCCCGGATGAGGCTCCTTCCTTGATCGTCGTGGTCGAGGCCGGCTCTCAGGCGGGAGCGGGTAGGTCGGTGAGGCGCTGCCAGGCCAGGGCGAAGGCTTGGGACCAGGGCCAGGTACGTTCGATGCGCAGGTGGCGGCGGCGGGCGCGGGCGGCCAGGCGGGCGGTCAGGTGGTAGAGCCGGTATCGCATGGTGTCGGGTTCGGCGTGTTCCAGGTCGTCTTGGTCGTGCAGGGTCAGCAGGCGTAGCCAGCAGTCCAGGTCGTGGCCGAGGTTGGCGGTCAGCATCCAGCCGGCGTTGACGGTCCAGTTCTTGCTGGGCAGGTTGCGCAGGCCCATCGCCTTGCCAGCGCGGACGCGGTCTTCGACGACGGCGTGGGCGCGAGCCAGGGCGTCCAGCCATTGCGGGTGGTGGGAGCCTGCGATGCCCCACATGCGGCCGATGTTGGTGACGACGATGGAGTACTTCCAGCCGGTCCGGGTCTCGAAGGCGGTGAGGTTCTTGCGGTGCCGGGCCGAGGGACGCACCCGGCGCACCAGCAGTCGGATGCCGTCCGGGCAGCCGGTGCGCTGGTTGAGTCCGGTGAGTTCGGCGACGTGGTAACCGGGTTGAAGGTCACCATCCTGGTCGAGAGAGTCGGTCCAGGCGGTGGCGGGCAGCCGAGTGATCGCCTGCTCATCGAGGTCGGTAATCGTCCAGCCGATCAGGTAACGCACCGTGCGGCGGGCGGTGTTCAGTTTCTCCAGGTGGGTGAGCAGGTTGTGGGTGGCACCCGCGCCGTCCACCCGTACCAGGATCTTGGCCTGGCAGGAGTTCGGGATCTGGGCCAGCGCATCGGTGAGCACCCGCAGGTGGTCGGCGACGGTGTTGCTGCCGGCGTTGCCGGGGCGCAGCAGCATCGCCAGCGCTTCCTGAGTGTTGGCGCACCAGCAGGCCAGCGGGTGAAAGCCATACGTTTTCTTGAACGTGACCGCCGCGCCGATCTTGTCGGAGGCGAAGGTGATGATGGTGGCGTCGGTGTCGATGACGATCCATCCGCGTAGCCGTTTGCCGGCCACGGTGAGCCAGGGGAAGCCGCCCGGACGCAGGTGCAGCAGCTGCCAGACGTGCCGGCGTACCCCGGCCCGCATTATGGCGATGCGGGCGAGCATCGGCTCGTCTAGGCCGGCCAGCGTGCGGTGAATGGTGGAGTCCGACGGCGCTGCGCCGAACAACACAGCGTGGTGGGCTTGCAGCCGTTCGGCCTCCAGCAGGCTCCGCGCGCCGCACGTGATCGCTGCGGCCAGGGTGACCAGGACGTGAGCGCGGTCGCGCCAAGTCGCGCTTTGCCCGCCCGCCCACAGTCCGCCGAGCGCTGCGGTCAGCCCCACCCGATCGGCGAGCTTGTGCAGCAGGACCGCGCCCGCGTGACCCACCAGCCCTTTTCCATCGGCTGTGACAGACAACCGGCGATCCCACCCGATACGCTCACTCACCAGACAGGTGCACCTGCTTCTGCAGCGGATATGGCTTCGACACCCGAATCCTTGCAGTTCAGGGGCACCTTTTCTCATGTTCTAGAGCACAGCTACCGCCCCGGTTGAATAGCTGAGGTTAGCAAGCTCTAGCTACAGATCCACTTGCTTGCCCCCAGACTTCGTCGTGGCCGAGTGTGTCACCACTGCGGCCACGTCGGTGGGCGCGATCGTTACGGGTGAACTCGGAGGGCGTCTTCTGCGTACATCCCGGCGTCTGGGCGTTTCAAGAGCCGGGGATGACCATGCTGATACGTTATGCGCCCTTCGCCGGGAGTTTTGGGGTGTGGGAAGATCCGACTGTTGTCGAGCATGCCGGAGACCCGCCATGACGACGCCTTCGCCGGTTCCCCAGCCGTCTCCCGAACAACCGCCGGCACATCGTCCGGCAGATCCTCCGGCCCACGCCGACACAACCCCGACGCCGCCCTCTCTGACGCCGCCGGCGGTCGCGCAGCCACCCGACTGGGGATACTCGGGGATCGATCCGAAGCTGATGGGCGACTACGAACACGATCCAGCCAGCTCCGAATCGCGCGTGTACTGGGCGATGACCGACGCGATGACCCGCCAGCTGACCGACACCTCCACCCCCAGCTGGCGCTCGGTATGAGCACCCCGGACCCCGGCACGTGGCTGCTGAACCGGATCGACGCCCGCGAGGAAGCCCTGACCAGCCAGATCGAACAGGCACGAGACCAGATCGAGGAGCTGACCGCCCGCCTACAGGAGCTCGACCAGGACCTCGATCACCTCCGGATCACCCGCAAGACCCTGCTCCTCCTGGCTGCCGAGCCCGATCCGGCACCCCCGCTGCCACCGGCTCCCGTGGTCCCCGATCACCCGTCCTATCAGCAGATTCTCACCCTCATGACCGGCGGCCAACCCACACGAGCGCGCGACCTCTGCCCGGCCCTGGACCTGCCCCTGGAACGTAAGAACATCGAGAACACCCGCGCCAAGCTCAAACGCCTGGTCACCCTCGGCATTCTCGTGGAGACCGAGCCAGGATTGTTCGCCCAGCCGCGTCCGTAACCCGGCAACGAGCCCGTGACCAGCCCTCCTCATGCAGTGCAAGCGATCAAAGGGACATCAACTCGCGAACCGCCCTTCTCACCATCGCCATGCTCGCACTGGCGTTCCTGGCCGTCACGCGCGTCACCCTGCCCACCGATGCTGATGAGGCCACCGACGAGGGAAAAGCCCATCCGCTTCTGGAGGCGTCGCCGCGTTGAGGCTCCTGCGGCTCTCCCTCGCCGAGATTCGCCGTGTTCTGGCCCGGCTGTTCATCCCTGCGGCCAATGCCATCGATCATGTCCTGGCCTGGTCGAATTCCGGCGGCTTCACCAGACGCGCGCCCTGACCAGCCACTATCGGCAGCGCGGCGATCCGCTCCCACCGGATCTACGAATGTAGTACCAGGCTCGGCCCGGACGCTGATCCGTTGCTTCGCCACCTTGGACTCACTGAGGTGATCTCAGAGAAATAATTCGGGCGATTGGGAATTTTCGGGACGCCCGTGGTGGCGTTTCGGGCCTTTCGGGAGAAGTCGTCGAAGGCCGGAGACAGACGTGGAGCCTCCGGTAGATGAGTTCTCACCACAAGAATCCCCGTCGGCCGAAAGGCTCCACGTGATTGCTCATCGTGCCACGCTCGACGTCTCCCGTGTACTGGTTACGTACGTTGCCCGGTTGCTGCAGGACGAACGTCGACGGCTCGGCACTCCCAAAGGGAGCCGCGCCCTCACCCCGTTCTGGCAGGCGGTGCTGGTTCTGCGCTGGTTCCGGGGCGAGTCCGACATCCCCAAACTTGGCCGCGATCACCGCGTCTCCCGGGCCACGGCCTACCGCTACATCGCCGAAAGAATCGACGTCCTCGCAGCTCAAGCCCCTGATCTGCACGAGGCTCTGGACCGCGCCCAGGACGACGGGCTGGCCCATGTGATCCTGGACGGCACCCTGATTCCGATCGATCGCTGCGCCGAGCAGGCCCTCAGCGTCAAGGGCGAGCCCATCGACGCCTGGCACTCGGGCAAGGCCCACCAGCATGCCGGCAACCTCCAAGCACTCTCGGCACCCAGCGGGCTTCCCCTGTGGATCGCCGAGGTCGAGCCGGGCTCAGTCCACGATCTGACCGCCGCTCGCGCGCACGTGCTGGGCGCGTTGTACGCCGCAGCCGCAGCCGGCCTGCCCACCCTCGCCGGCAGCGGCTACGACGGCGCCGAGATCGGCATTCATACGCCGATCAAGCAGCCCGCAGGCAACCAGATCCTCAGCCCGGACAACCGCACCTACAACCGGCTCCTACGCGCCTTGCGATGTCTCGGCGAACGCGGGTTTGCCCTGCTCAAAGGGCGCTGGCGCATTCTCCAGCACATCACCGCCAGCCCCAGCGCAATCGGCGACATCGCCTGTGCCGCCCTTGTCCTCACCCATTTCGAGCACAACTACCTACCAGCAATTCGCTGAGATCACGTCACTCTCGCCGATCTCCACCAGCGGGCAGGCCAAGGGCTCGTTTACGGCTACATCGATGCAGCACCGGGCACGGACCAATGGAAGATGCTGAACAGCTCCATGATTGCGTGGGCGCGCATCATCGATGCCGATTTGTAGGGCCTGCCAGTAGTAGGCAAGCGGTGGTGGGTACGTCCATGTGCCGCTGCTCGTCATCGGTGAGGGTGGCGGGGTTGTGCAGCAGCGGGCTGATGGCTGGGAGTTGGCCTGCGACGGCGACCTGATCGGGCGGGCCACTGGCGGCCTGTGTCAGCCTGGAACGCAGCCGCATGGAGGAGGTCGCCGGGTTGAGTGCCGTCTGGCCGAGCAACTCCCGCGGCAAGCGGGCACGGACGGAGCGGTCGCCGTGGTGCCGCTGCGCGAGCGCACTACGACCGACCTGGCCGAGCGGCTGCGCGTCAGTGCCGGGTGGTGGCTGCTCTGCCCGACACCCGCCTCTGCGTGGGGCTGAGCGGCGCCTCGATCGGGCCCCGCGATCAAGGGCGGTGTGGAGGAGGCCGGGCACGCCAGGTGCCTGGCCGAGGCCGCGCCTCCGGGCAGGCGATCGATGGGTGAACTGCGCCAAGCCCTGAGTCGTACGCCAGCTGAGGTGCCCGAGGAGGGGGCCGCCTCGATCAGGCAGAAGTACGGGCTCGCCTGACTCCTGCCGCGACTCGGGCTCAGCCTGATTCCCGGCGGGGACTCTACGCGCGGCCCTGGATCGCGATGACCAAGCCCACCTCGTACCAGACGGCGATGGCTTTCTGACGGTGTCGCGGCCCCACTCGTACCCATGCATCAGCCATTGCCGATACGGGGGTTTACTTGTCTGGCCAGGTCTGTCGGGGTGCCACAAACGTCCCTCGCCCTTGGATGGTGATCACCCAGCCTTCATCACGCAGGAGTTCCATGGCGCGCCGGACTGAACCGCGAGCAATGCCGTGCTCCTGCTGTAGCGAACTCTCGGAAGGAACGAGTTGCCGCTCCTGCAAATCACCGGCCTTGATCTTCTCCCTGATGATCCGCGCAAGCTGCTCGTAGATCGGCATCGGGTCAAGCTGGTCGACTTTCACGGACTACACGTTAGAGACGGGCATAGATGATGCTTACGCCCGATACGTGTAGCACCGGCTAGACGTACTAGACGAGATAGACGTGTTGTATGGGAGGGACGAGCGACGTACACTGCCTGTCACCAGGTAGTCAGCCCGCCACGGCTATACAGCGTCAAGACGGGCCGGATAAAAGGGGGCCGACACCATGCGTAACCCAGCCACGGATGGGGACTTCACACGTCATCTGGTCTCAGAGGTCCAGGCCGTGCTGGAAAAGCACGGCTACCGACTGCCTCCAGGCGGCGATCACATCCACGACCTCGTCATGGCTCGCGTCGATCTCGCCCTCAAGAACCTCGTCGAGATCTTCGAGGGAAGGACCAGGTGACATGGCGGTCGACAAGCTCGCCGACTTCCACGGTCCGCACGTTCAACCACCCCTGCCCGGGCACGTCAGGCTGTCCTGGTACGAACTCACCCCTCGGGTCTCACGCATCCGGGTTATCTCGCACACCTGCGAATGCCGCGAAACAACGTACGAACTGTGCGCCGCCGCCGGCCAGGGCTTCGTCCGCCGTAACGACCGCGCGGAGCAGACAGTCCACGAAACCGTATGGACGTTGACCGCGACCGCCAGACGCATCTTCGAGCAGATCCTGCATGGCGAGGCACGATGATCGGTATGCCCGTGCGTGGTTTCCTGCCTATCGCCGCCAAGCACCGCCTCGGCTACTACGACGTCTTACGCGACGCGCTCTCGGGTCGGCTCTGATGCCACCCGACGCGGGCACGTCCCCTGATCCGAGCACGGCAGGGTAGTCCCACACCCTGCGGGCCGATTTTCCTGGTCTGTGCGGACGCCGTGCGCGGCGGATCGCTTCCAACGGTGGCGGAGGTGCCCGAGCCGTCCCAGCACACGACCTGCACGTTGGGATGGGTGCGCAGCCAGGCCTCCAGGACATCGGCGGTGCGGTCAGGCAGGAGGTCGATTTCTTCCTGGCACTCAGGGACGCGGGTCCGTCCAGGCAGCCGCCTGTGCTGCGGCCACGGCCGCCTGCTCCTCCCTCAGTCTGCGCTCCCAGCGAGCTCGCCCGAGTCCGCCCTCGGATGCGGCCGCCTCGGTGACGTAGGAGAGTGCCTGCTCGGGATACTCCAGCAACCGGTACGCGCGCGACAGCCCGATCAGGCAACGAAGCTTGCCGATCCGGTAACCACTCGCCTCGAACAGCTC
Organism: Nonomuraea sp. NPDC049695; assembly: GCF_040674955.1. Lineage (NCBI taxonomy): Bacteria > Bacillati > Actinomycetota > Actinomycetes > Streptosporangiales > Streptosporangiaceae > Nonomuraea > Nonomuraea sp. NPDC049695. Next base: position 11,373 of record NZ_JBFANV010000101.1, read on the forward strand.
ACGAGCTCTGAGAAGGTGTGGCAGAGCCTGCTTCGGGTCGTTCAGATCGACGTGGGCCTCGCCGAGCGCTGCCCGGATCTGTGCCTCGTGGAAGCGGTCTCTCGCCTTCTCGGCCGCGGCCAGCGCCTCACGCAGAACCTCGCACGCCTTCTCCGGATGTCCCGCACCTAGGTGGGAGTCCCCCATGCACATCAGCGCGTACCGGACCCCCACGTTCGCGCCGATGCTCCTGGCCAGCGCGAGCTGGAGCTCCGCCCAGGGCAGCGACTCCTCGTAACGTTCTCCCGAGTTGTAAGTGCTGGCCAGGTTGCCCAGCGCACGCATCTCGCCGAACGCATCGCCGAGCCGCCGGGCGAGCTCCAGCTCGGCCCGCAGGTGGGCGACGGCTTCGTCCGTGCGTCCCGTCAAACGCAGGGCGTTGGCGATGTGGTCGTGCGCGAGCAGGGCGCTGGCCTCGTCACAGAGGCGCTCGCTCACCCGCAACGCCAGCGTGTTCAGCTCCTTCATCTCCGTGATGTGGTAGGCGCGTTCCTGCCGCCAGAGGAGGCCGAATGCGAGGTTGACGCCGAGCCGGGCAATCGTGTCGTCGGGGGAGTTCAGGGCCTGCAAGGCCGCAGCCGACAGGACGGCCTCCTCGTCGCTCAGCCATGCCTTCGCCTCATCCGCGGTGCGGACCTCGTGGGGTACCGCGTCGACTGGGGCCGCCAGTTGCGTGCGGTGTGGGTCGCTGACGTGGCTGGCCAGGCGTGTGGAGGCGGCGTAATACGACAGTGCGCGGATCAGCGGCTCGCGCCAGTCGCTGGGTCGCAACTCGCCGGCGAAGAGGCGGACGAGGTCGTGCAACTGGTAGCGGCCGTGCCCAACACGATCGAGCAGGTGGGCGTCCACCAGCCGCTCCAGGGCCGCTTCTGCCTCACCGGAGCTGACGCCGACCAGCGCGCCCGCCGCCTCCGCGGTCACCTCGGGGACGTGCAAGACTCCCAGCAGCGACAGCGTGCGCGCGGCCAGCCGGTCCACGGGGCGCGAGCCGCGTTCGAGCGCGGTGTGGCTGGCGGTCAGGCTGGAGCGGACCGCCAGGTCGCCAGCCGCGAGCTCATGCAGCCGGGTCCGCTCGTCGCTCAGGCGAGAGGCCAGCGCGGACACACTCCAGTCAGGGCGGCTGGCCAGTCGCGCCCCCGCGATGCGTAGAGCCAGCGGGAGACCGTCACACAGGCGGACGAGCCTGGCCGTCTCGCCCGCGTTAGCTGAGATCCGGCTCGCACCGGCGAGCTTGGCCAGCATCGTGGCCGACTCCGCCTGGGACATCCTGGTGAGCTCCACCTGGAAGGCGTCCTCGCTCCAGCTCATGGTCTCCCGACTGGTCACGAGCAGAGTGTTGCCCAGCGAGGCCGACAACAATGCCCGGATCTGCGTGAGGTCGGCGGCGTCGTCGAGCACGACCAGCACTCGCCGGTTGTGCAGGCGGCTGCGCCACGCGGCCGCCGCCTCGTCCAGGTCGGTGGGCACGGAGCTGGGCGGCACGCCGAGCGCGCGCAGGAACCGCCCGAGCACGTCGAGCGGGGTTAGTGCAGGTAACTCGGGCGTGGCGCCCCGGCAGTTGACGTAGAGCTGCCCATCGGGGAAGCGGTCCTTGGCCAGGTGGGCGACATGGGCGGCGAGCGCTGACTTGCCGACTCCCGGTGGCCCGGTGATGATCACCAATGGGCTCGGCGACGTCTCATCCCATGGCGCGAGCCGCTCCTTCAGGTGCACGATCGCCGCGGACCTGCCCACGAACCCCGCCAGCGGGCGGGGCAATTGGTGTGGTGTCTGGCGAGGCGCCGGCGCGCTAGGTGTGAGTGCCGCATCGGCACGCAGCACCATCTCGTAACATTGGCGCAACCCTTCGCCGGGCGACAGGCCGAGTTCCTCCGCGAGCACGACCCTGCCTTCCTCATATACCTTCACTGCCTCGGCCGGGCTGCCCGAGCGGAACAAGGCCGTCATGAGCAGCTCGCGGACCCGCTCACGCAGGGGGTTCTGGCGGGCGAGGTGCTGCAGCTCTTCGGTGATGTCCCGGTGGCGGCCCAGGCGTAGCAGGCTCTCAGCGCGCAATTCCAGCGCGGCAAGCCGGAGTTGCTCCAGGCGAACGCGCTCCGTCTCCGCGAACGGACCGGATAGCCCGCTGAGCGCGGTGCCGCGCCACATCGCCAGGGCCTCGTCGAGGTGATGGACGGCCCGGCTGTCGTCGCCGGCGCGCTGGGCTCGCCTGGCCTCCTCAATCCACTCGGCGAACAGCAGCGCGTCCACTTGGGTCGGCTCCACTCGCAAGACGTAGCCGGCCGGCATTCCCGCTAACACCTGCGACGGCTCGCGCCGCCCGCGATTGGGCTCGAAGGCGCGGCGTAGGCCGGCGATATACGTGTAAACGCTCTGCTCGGCATTGCGCGGGGCGTCCTCGCCCCAGACACCGGCGACCAGCCGCCCCATCGGGATGGGGCGGGGTGCCGCCGCGGCCAGGATCGAGAGGGCGGCCCGCTGCCTGGCCGGTCCGAGGGCGATGGGTTCTGCAGAGTCTCGGTAGCGAAACGTGGCGGTCACCTCTCCGAGAAGGCGGATGAAGATCCCTTCGCTCACATGACCCCCTCGACTTGCCCCTGAATTCCGTCAAGCAGGCAGCGTAGTAAGAATCGCCGTGGCATAAAGAGAGGTTTGTTGGCGGCGCCGTCGAAGTCAAGATCAGTAAGAGTGGCGAGGATGCCCCGTCTGGCGAGCACAATCCGGCCCCATGACTTCGAATCTCGTCCGGAACAGCCCAGGGCCGCCCCTTGTGTGGGCAGATCGGTACGCCGACTGGCCCCACGAGGCTCAGCAGCAAGCAAGAATACCCGCCTCAACCCCGCGATGTAGGTGTGCTGCTTGGCACTGGGAGGGGGAGAGCCCTCCGCAAGCCCTCGATCAGTTGGCTCATGATGACCACTCGCCCGGAACGCGTCGCCGACATCACCATGATTGCCTGTTGGCGCGGTGTCCCCAGATCGATCACCTGGTCGTCGATCATGCCGACGACCGGGCCCAAAAATCGGAGCGCCAGGCCGGCCGTCATGCGCCTCCCGTTGATCGCGAACGGATACACCTGCGTCAGCTTAATCAGAATGGCCGTTGCGTAAAGGCCCGAGCCGCGTTGTAGAGGGAATGTAGACGCGGCCGGTAACGTGAAGATCAGCCTATGGGCGGAGCCGGCAGGCTTCGTGCCCCGCGCTGGTCAGCGGTGCAGGTGGGATCGCATGCCAATGAGATGGATGCGAGAAGAGGGGCGCACACACGAAACGCCTACCCCAGCGTGCGGGCTGGAGGCACTGGTAAGGATTAGCACGTGCCATGCGCCCTCTCTCACCGGCCTATGTCAGCAGCAATGACTCTCGTCCATACTCTGGTAGACAGGCGACACTTCGGCACTCGCGGCCGTAGCATTACCACCAGTGGTCACCACGACAGTGATCGCGGCGACCAGAACGGACAGGGCAATGCGCATACGCATGGGGGTTCTCCCTCGCCTATGTGGGCTTGCATGGACTCATATTCTCAGGGAGCGACGACTGTGACTACCTCTGACCTGGTCGGACTCCGTATCAAGACGGTTCGGCGACAGCGCGGCCTGTCGCAGGCGCAGCTGGCGCATCCCGAGTTGTCTGACAGCTATGTCTCCTTGATCGAGAGTGGCAAGCGTACCCCTACCCCCGCCGTCCTGGAGCTGCTGGCCCAGAAACTCGACTGCTCGCTGTCCTATCTCGTCAATGGCGTGACTGCCGAGCAGATGGAGGACATCGAGCTGGCCCTCGGCTACGCGAGGCTCGCGCTCGAGAACGGTGAAGTCAACGAGGCCCGCGCGCGCTTCGCCGAGCTGCTGGCGAACAACAACCTGACAGGGCTCACTGCACTTCGTCAAGACACCGAATTCGGTCTCGCTCTCGCGACCGAGGCCTGCGGCGATCTCGATCAGGCGATCCCCATGCTCCTCAGGCTCCGCGACGAGGAGCTCCCCTCCGAGCGCCGCATTGAGATCGCCATGGTGCTCTGCCGCGTCTACCGTGACAGCGAGCGGCTGACCGAGGCGGTCGAGGTAGGAGAGCAGATGCTCGGCGGCAACGGCCGCCAGTGGACCGATCTCCTTGTCGAACTCGCCGCCACTCTGCTGTCGGCCTACATGGAGCGCGGCGACCTGCTGCGGGCTCGCCAGTTCGCGGCCGAACTGCTCAACGCGGCTGACGTGCTCGGCTCGCCCCGCTCGATCGTGGCCGCCAACTGGATGGCTTCCAATGTCGCCTACGCCACCGGCCACAACGAGGAGGCGTTGTCATTCGCCGAGAGGGCTATGGCCGTGCAGCTGGAGAACGGCCAGCCCCGCAGCATCGCCAGGATGCGCCTAGCGCTCCTGCAGAAGCGGCTCAGGGGCCGACCCGCCGAGGCCGCGGCCGTACGTGACGTGCTGCGCAAGACGGTTGCGGAGTTCGAGGGGACCTCAACCAGCACGATCGACCGAGCCCGCCTCCACATGGAGCTGGCCTGCGCGGAATACATGACAGGTGACCTCGACAAGGCCGCTGAGCATGCCATGATCGCCAGGGATTTGCTCCCTGAGTTCGGGCATGTGCTGGGTGCCGAGTCGAATCTCCTCCTCGGCTCGATCTACGGCTCCACCGGCCGCCTCGACGACGCGGGCAGGTACGTGGCGAACGTACGCGACTGGCTCGTCCCGCTGCCCGACTCCCGCCGCTCGGCCGCCACCTGGTACGCCACCGCCGAGACGCTGGAGCAGCTCGGCGACTCCGACGGCGCGGTGGAGGCCTACCAGCGGGCGCTGGCCTGCGCGGGGCTGTAGCGAGGTCAGGACCGGGTGGCGGCGTCGGTAGCCTTGAGGATGTCATGAAGAGATCCCCGCTCGCGGCACTCGCCGCTGTCGCCGCCGCCCTGCTCGTGCTCGTCACCGCCCCGCCCGCGCTGGCGCACGACGCGCTCAAGAGCAGCTCCCCGGCCAAGGGCGCCGAGGTCAAGGCCCTTGAGGAGGTGCGGCTGGAGTTCACCGCCGGCGTGCGCCTGCCGTACGTCATCGTGCGCGGTCCCGGCGACGCCGAGCATCAGCGCGGCAAGCCCGAGGCGGACGGCAAGGTGGTGACGCAGGCGGTCGAGGGGCCGCTGCCCGACGGGAAATACACGATCGCCTACCGGGTCGTGTCGTCCGACGGGCATCCCATCGAGGGCGAGATCCCGTTCAAGGTGGAGGGGGCGGAGACGCCGCCGTCCCCCACCCCTGCCGTCTCCGAGAGCGCGGCATCTGCAAGCGCCAGTGCGCCCGCCCAGGCCCAGGCTTCGGCCAGTGAGACGGCGGCGGCCACTGACCAGGCGTCGGCCTCCCAAGCGGGGACGTTCCCGGTCTGGCTGGTCATCGTGATCGGCGCGCTCATCGGCATCGGCATCGGCTTCCTGCTCAGCGCGCGGAGAAAGAAGCCATGAGCAAGGCGGCGCGTCTGGGGCTCGCCGGGGCGGCCGCCGCGGTCGTCGCGCTGGTGATCGGCATGATCGCCGGCGGCCGCGCGTTCCCGAGGATCATCCCGGGGCTGCCCGACTCCGGAGCGGTCGTCCGGTGGGGGCTGCCGCTGTCCAAGCTGGCCATGGACGTCTCGGGCCTGGCCACCGTCGGCCTGCTGCTGATGGCCGCCGCGCTGCTGCCCAACGACAAGGGCGTGCTCGGCAGGAGCGGCGTCGAATACGTCAAGGCCGCCTCGTGGGCGGCGCTGGCCTGGGCCGGGTCGGCCTTCGCCGGCATCGTGTTCGGCACCGCCGAGTCCATCGGCAGGACCGTGCCCGAGATCCTCAGCGGCCCCTTCCTCACCAGCTACGCCACCCAGACCACGCAGGGCGTGGCGCTCACGCTCGTGGTGCTGTTCGGGGTGGCGATCGCGCTGTTCTCACGCGGCGCCATCACCGCCGGGGCCGCGGCGGGGCTGCTGGTGTTCGCGCTGGCGACGCTGCTGCCTGTGCCCCTCACCGGGCACAGCTCGTCCTCGCCCAACCACGACCTGGCCACGTCGGCGGTGTCGCTGCACCTGCTCGCGCTCGCGCTGTGGGTGGGCGGGCTCGCCGTGCTGGCCCTGCACGCGATCCGCCGGCAGCCGCAGCTCGAGATCGCCGCGGCGCGCTTCTCCGACATGGCCGTCTGGTGCTACGCCGGTGTCGGCGTCTCCGGGGTGTTCAGCCTGGTCGCGCGGCTGGGTGCGCTGTCCGACCTGTGGACCAGCCAGTACGGCCTGCTCGCCGTGGCCAAGATCGTGGCCTTCGTGCTGCTCGGCTACGTGGGCTACTGGCACAGGCAGCGCACGGTCGCCGACCTGCGGAAGGGCAGGCCCCACGCGTTCACCCGGCTGGCCTCCGGCGAGTTCCTGCTCATGCTCGCCACCGTCGGCGTGGCCGTGGCGCTGTCGCGCACGCCGCCGCCCGAGTTCAGCGTGCCCGCCGACCGGGCGTTCGAGCTGCTCGGCTTCCCGCTTCCCCCCGAGATCACGCTCGGCAACGTGTTCACCCTGTGGTGGTTCGACCTGTTCTTCGCCGCGGTCGCCGCCGTGCTGGGCGGCCTCTACGGGCTCGGCGTCTACCGGCTGATACGGCGCGGCGACAAGTGGCCGTGGGGACGCACGGTCTCCTGGTACATCGGGGTGGCCCTGCTCGTCTTCGCCACGCAGAGCGGCCTGTCCCGGTACGCCAAGGTCATGTTCGACATCCACATGATCGAGCACATGACGCTCTCCATGGTCGTGCCGATCTTCCTGGTCCTCGGCGGCCCCGTCACCCTGGCGCTGCGCGCGCTCAAGCCCGCCGCGCGCCGGGGCGACCGGGGGCCGCGGGAGTGGATCACGACGATCCTGCACAGCCGGTTCGCCAAGGTCATCACGCATCCCGGCGTCGCCACGGCCATCTTCGTGGCCTCGACGTACGCGCTGTACTTCACGCCGCTCTTCGAGTCGGCCATGCAAGAGCATCTCGGGCACATCTGGATGACCCTTCACTTCCTGCTCAGCGGGTGCCTGTTCTTCTGGGTCATCATCGGCATCGATCCCGGGCCCAACCGGCTCCCGTACGTCGGGCGGCTGCTGATGCTCTTCGTCACCATGCCGTTCCACGCGTTCTTCGGGATCGCGCTGATGATGATGGGCACGGTGATCGCCTCCGGCTGGTACGAGCAGCTCGGCCGTACCTGGGGTGACACGCTGCTCCAGACCCAGAGCGACGGCGGGGCCATCGCGTGGGGGTTCGGCGAGATCCCGACCCTGCTCGTGCTGCTGGCCATCGCCGCGCAGTGGTACAGGGACGACGAGCGGCAGGCCCGGCGCACCGACAGGCGGGCCGACCGCTCGGGCGGGGGCGATGCCGACCTCGACTCCTACAACGCCTATCTCGCCCGCCTCAACCGCGCCGACAAGGGCGAGTAGCCCTTCTCCCGCGGCCGCATGGGCGAGTAGCGGTTCGGCCATGGCCTTCTATCTTCCCACTACACGTCTCTGGACCGGCCGGTAGCCTGTCTCGCAGGGGAGACGGGCATAACCGCATCAGTCAGCGTGCGTAGGCCTTGAGGGGGGATGCGCACCGCCAGGTTGGAGCGCCGGAGTGGGGACCGGCGCGGGACCGGCGTGCCGAGGAAGGCGAAACCATTGTCGGAAGAGACACGGATGCGCGGGGGGCAGAGTCTGGGGGAGGCGCTCGAGAGCTACCTCACCGAGTGGTCCGAGCGCACGGGGATCGTCGTGGAGACCTGGGCGCTGCCCGCCACCGACGTCTCCTCACGGGTCTTACGCGGCGTCATGGCCGCGATGGACGACGCCCTGTCCAACGTCGAGCTGCACAGCCGGGCCCACACCGTGTCCATCGCGGTGACCGTCTCCAACAGCGGGCTGCGCATGACGATCAGCGACGACGGGCAGGGCTTTCCCCCCACGGGCACGGGGAGCGGGATCGCCAGGATGCGGGCGGTGTTCGCGGAGATGGGCGGGAGTCTTTCGGTCAACAGCGTGCAGGGACAGGGCACGACGGTGACCGGGGTGGTGCCCAGGCGCCGGTGACGAACCGCCGCCCTCCCGGACCTCAGGGGAGGGTGAGGATCTCGCTGCCGGTCTCGGTCACCACGATCGTGTGCTCGAACTGGGCCGTGCGCTTGCGGTCCTTGGTCACCGCGGTCCACTTGTCGGGCCAGATGTCGTACTCGATCGTGCCCAGCGTGAGCATCGGCTCGATCGTGAACGTCATCCCCGGCACCAGCTCCACCCGCAGCGACGGGTCGTCGTAATGGGGCACCATCAGCCCGGAGTGGAAGCTCGTGCCGATGCCGTGGCCCGTGAAGTCGCGCACGACGCCGTAGCCGAAGCGCTTGGCGTACGCCTCGATGACCCGCCCGACCACGTTGAGCTGCCGTCCGGGCGCGACCGCCTTGATGGCCCGCATCATCGCCTCGCGCGTGCGCTCCACCAGCAGCCGCGACTCCTCGTCCACCTCGCCCACGAGGTAGGTGGCGTCGGTGTCGCCGTGGACGCCGCCGATGTAGGCGGTGATGTCGACGTTGACGATGTCGCCGTCCTGGAGCACGGTGTCGTCGGGGATGCCGTGGCAGATCACCTCGTTGATCGACGTGCACAGCGACTTGGGATAGCCCTTGTAGCCGAGCGTGCTCGGGTAGGCGCCGTGGTCGATGAGGAACTCGTGGCCGATCCGGTCGAGCTCGTCGGTCGTGACGCCCGGCTGGATGTGCTTGGCGATCTCATCGAGGGCCTGGGCGGCGATCCGGCCGGCCACCCGCATGCGCTCGATGATCTCGGGGCTCTTCACGTCGGACTCGCCGGTCCTGGGGCGCTTCTTGCCGACGTACTCCGGCCGCTCGATGTGGGCGGGAACCTTTCGCATGGGCGAAACTCGGCCGGGCTGGAGCAGTGTCGTCATGAAACATGAGTCTACGGGGCAGAATTGACCTCGTGAGCGAAGGCCAGTGGTGGTTCTGTCTCAAGCACATGCGGGTCGAGCCCGAGCAGGGCTGCCCCAACAAGGATCGGATGGGTCCCTACGCCTCAGAGCAGGAGGCGGCCGGGGCGCTGCAGCGCGCCGCCGACCGCAACAAGGCCTGGGACGAGGCTGAGGAAGAAGACTAGGGAACGATCGCGTACGCCCTGACGGGGAAGGTCCCCATGCCCGCGACCATCGGGGGCGCGGCATGGAAGCGGAAACCGCCTGAGGGCAGCTCCGCCAGGCCCGTCAGGTGCTCGACCAGCGGGATCCCCGCCTTCAGCAGGATCGAGTGGGCGGGGCGCTCGCCGTGCGGCGGGGTGTCGTCGATGTTGAGCGAGTCGATCCCCACCAGCGCCGCCCCCTGTTCGGCCAGCCACTGCGCCGACCCGGGCGCGAGGTAGGGGTGGCCGTGCAGGTAGGCGTCGGTGCCGAAGTGACGGTCCCAGCCGGTGTGGATCAGCACGGCTTTTCCGCGTACGTCCAGACCCTCGTCGATCACCACCTGCCGGCCCTCGCCGCCGCGGACCACCAGGCCGGGCAGGTCCACCAGCTTGCTCAGCGGCACCTGCGACAGGTCGGGCCCGTCGGCGTAGCGGTGGTACGGGGTGTCCAGGTAGGTGCCGGTGTTGGCGGCGAGCGTGATCACGCCGATGTGGAACTCCGTGCCCGGCGCGTACACCGCGCGCGAGTCCTCCCGGCTCAGGTGCGTCCCCAGCTTCGGGCCGGGGATGCCGGGATAGGTGACCATCCCGTCCACGATGCGGTGACTGAGTTCGACGATCATTTGGAGACTCCTGCTCGCGCGAGTTTGACGAGGGCCACGGCGCCGATGCCCGCCCAGATGAGGTTGAGCCCGGCCGACGGCCAGGCGGCGTTGTAAGCACTGTTGACCATCAGCCCGACCGAGCCGGCGAGGTTGACGATCTGGTACGTCACGCCGTCCCCGGATAACCGGGACGATGTGACCAGGGCGTACCCGGCCAGCAGCAGCGCGGCGCCGGCCCAGCCGGCGGCGGCGAGGACGAGATCCATGGCGGCCATTGTCCGGATCCAAGGTGCTGAAGCACAAATAAAGAAACCTAAAGGTGCGCGTAAGCTGACCTGCATGGACATTGATCCACGGCGGCTGCGCATTCTCCACGAGGTCGCCCGCCGCGGTGGCGTGATGCGGGCCGCCGAGGCGCTCTACCTGACCCCCTCCGCCGTCTCCCAGCAACTCGCCCAGCTCGAACGCGAGGTCGGGCTGGCCCTCATCGACCGCTCCCAGCGCAGCGTCTCACTCACCCCGGCCGGACGGGTGCTCGCCGGCTACGCCGAACGCGTGGAGGAGGAGCTGCTGGAGGCCAGGCGGGAGCTCACCCGCTTCACCGAACGCCTGGCCGGTCCCGTGCGCATCGCCGCCTTCCCCACGGTCATCAAGCACGTGCTGGTCCCCGCCATGCGTGACCTGGCCGCACGCCACCCCAAGATCACTCCGACCATCCACGAGATCTACGGCCAGCCCGCGCTGCAGGAGCTGCGGATGGGGGCCGTGGACGTGCTCATCACCGAACAGGACATGAGCCTGCCCGCGCTGTCGCAGCCGTCGCTGAGCACCCGGCTGCTCTACGTGGACGAGTACCGCATCGTGCTGCCGCCCGACTGGCCCGACCCCCATACGGTCGCCGACCTGATGCAGCAGCCGTGGGTGGCCGGCGAGCCGAACCAGGCGTGCGGCCAGGCGCTGGAGCGGCTGGCCGGGCTGCACGGGTTCGAGCCGCGCAAGGTGCACGTCATCACCGAGTTCGGGCCGACGCTCGCGCTGGTGGCGGCGGGGCACGGGGTGGCGATCGTGCCCGCGCTGGCTCTGCTGGACGTGCCCGAGGGCGAGGTGCGGGTGAGCGAGATCCGGGATGTGGGGGCGCGCAGGCTCGACGCCGTCACGCGGGTGAGCCGTACGAGATCGGGGGAGCCCGACCCGGTGCAGGCCGTGGTGATCGGCGCGATCGAGGAGACCACGGCGGCGCTCGGCACGTCGCTGAGCGGACGCCTGCCCGGTCCGCCGGCCGCGGACCGTGCGGCCGGCCAGCCGGCTGAGGACCGCACGGCCGAGCCGCCGGTCGAGGACCGTCTGGCTAGTCCGCCAGCTGGGGACCGCTGACCTTCTCCAGCAGGCGGGCCAGGCGCTCGCGCAGGCCGGGGCGGCGCTCCTGCTCTCCGGCCGCCGCGCTCACCAGGTGCTGCGCCCCGTCGAACGTCACCAGCCCCTCGCGCGGCACCTGGATGGCGTCATGGGCCAGGCCGGCCAGCTCCCGGTCACCGCCCTCGATGGCCAGGATGGTCGCGCCCGTGCGCCGCGCGTCGTTCACGCGTTCGAGCAGCGGCACCGGCGCCTGCTGCTCGGTCAGCACGAACAGCGTCTCGCCCCGGGCCGCCCGCTCCAGGCGCTCCAGGCCGACGCGGAGGTGGGCGGGGGCGTCGGCGGGCGGCGCCCAGCGCACCAGCGTGGGCGTGAGCTGCGACAGCCCCGAGAACCTGGCCTCGTCGGCGAGGTGCGCGGTCAGGTGCCAGGGCTCCTCGTCAGGGGTGCCGACCAGGAGCAGGCCGCCGGGCGAGCGGGTGGCACGCAGGGCGACGCCCAGCTCGCGGGCGCGTTCGAGCCAGCCGGTCTCGGCCAGGAGCTCGCGTAGCAGGGCCACCGATCCTGAGTCCATGTCACCCATGGTGCACGACCCGCACGTCCGGGGGTGGCTGATCCGGAAGTGATGTGCTGACACGAGGTGCGTTTCCGCGTCATTTCAACCCTTGACACGGGGTTACTCCCGGGTAACGATCGGCTCGCGGCGCCGCCGTCCCAAGTATGTGGTCCTCACGGAGAGGGGCGGCACATGACCTTACGTGTCCGCGTCAGCATGTCCATGATCCTGTTATTGATCATGTCCCTCACCACGACCCCGGCCCGCGCCGCGGCTCCGGGAGACGTGGTCTCCGCCCAGCCCACGACCGTCTACCTCCTGCCGGGCAAGCTGCTGGAGGTCCCGGTCAACGCCTGGCACCTCCGCTACAACTCCACCTCCGCCACCGGCGCGCTCAACACCGTGTCGGGGACGCTGCTCGTGCCCAAGAGCAGCTATCCGCTCGGCGCGCGCCCCGTCATCGGGTACGCCGTGGGCACCCACGGGCTCGGCGACCAGTGCGCCCCCTCGGTCAGCATGAGCCAGGGCCGGGAGGCCGAGCTCGCGCTGGTGAGTCTCTTCCTGCTCAAGGGGTTCGCGGTGGCCATGACCGACTACGAGGGGCTCGGCACGCCGGGGCCGCATACGTACATGGCCGGGATCTCGCAGGGGCACGCCGTGCTCGACTCGATCAGGGCCGCCACCCGCGTGTCCGGGGCCGGGCTGTCGAGCGGGGCGCCCGTCGCCGTCATGGGCTACTCCCAGGGCGGCTCGTCGGCCGGGTGGGCGGCGCAGCTGCAGCCGTCGTACGCGCCCGAGCTGCGGCTCAAGGGGGTCGCGGCCGGCGGCGTGCCCGCTGACCTGCACGCGGTCGCCGACCACCTGGACGGCGGGCCGAACTTCGGCCTGGCGGCCGCGGCCGGGGTCGGGCTCGACGCGGCCTACCCCGAGCTGAACCTCCAAGCCGACCTCAACGACCGGGGCCGCGCCCTGCTCGCCGACGCCGCCGACGACTGCGTGGGCGACCTCGGCAAGCTGGCGGGGCTCAGCTTCTCCGACCTGAGCCCGGTCGACCTGCTCAACCAGCCGAAGTGGCTGGTCCGGCTCGGGCAGAACCGCCTGGGCGCCGTGGCTCCGCGGGTGCCGATGTTCCTGTATCACGCGCAGGGCGACGAGATCATCCCGCTCGCCGTGGGGTCCACCCTGCGGTCCGAGTACTGCCGGGCCGGGGTGACCGTACGGTGGACCGCGCTGCCCGCGCCCGACCACGTCTCGGGGGCCGTCGAAGGAGGGCCGCTGGCCATCGAATGGCTGGCCCTGCGGATACTCGGGCTGCCCGCCACCGGCAACTGCTGACCCGCGTCCCGGCCGGGCCCGCCTCGCCCGGGCCCGGCCGGCTGCTCGCTCGGCATCGCCCGGGCCCGGCCGGCCGCTGGCCACCCACTCGGCCGGTGGAAGGGCAGCTCGGTAGGGGTGGGCGGGTCGGGGGCCGTTCGGCGAGGTGGCATTATCTGGCGTATGACAGACGTGAGCGGACTCTCCATCGCCATCCTCGGCGGCACCGGCGACCAGGGGAAGGGGCTGGCGCGGCGGTTCGCGCTGGCGGGGCATCAGGTGCTGATCGGGTCGCGTAGCGCGCAGCGCGCCCAGGACGCGGCCGGCGACATCGGGGCGGGCGCGACCGGCGCCGAGAACGCCGTGGTCGCCGCCCAGGCCGACATCGTGATCGTGGCGGTGCCGTACGAGGGGCACAAGGCGTTGCTGGAGTCCCTGCGCGCCGAGCTGGCCGGGAAGATCGTGGTCGACTGCGTGAACCCGCTCGGCTTCGACAAGCAGGGCGCCTACGCGCTGCCGGTCGAGGAGGGGAGCGCGGCGCAGCAGGCCGCGGCGGTGCTGGCCGACAGCCGGGTGGTGGCGGCCTTCCACCACGTGTCGGCGGTCCTGCTGATGGATCCGGCGGTGGAGAAGGTGGACCTCGACGTGCTGGTGCTGGGCGACGACCGCGAGGCCACCGACACGGTGCAGGCGCTGGCCGAGGTGATCCCGGGCGTGCGCGGCGTGTACGGGGGGCGGTTGCGCAACGCTCACCAGATCGAGGCGCTCACCGCCAACATCATCTCCGTGAACCGCCGCTACAAGGCCCACGCCGGGCTGCGCATCACCGACATCTGACCCAGAGGAGGGTCACAGCCAGCCGGCGTCCTCGGCGATGCGGATGGCGTCGATCTTGTTGCGGGCGCCCGTCTTCGTGATCGCCCCGGTCAGGTAGTTGCGTACGGTGCCGGGGGAGAGGTGGAGGCGGGAGGCGATCTCCTCGGCGGAGGCGCCCCTGGCGGCCTCCTTGAGCACCGTGGACTCGCGGGGCGTCAGAGGGCTCTCGCCGTACTGCATGGCCGAGGACACCAGCTCGGTGTCCAGCACGCGCAGCCCGGACGCGGTGCGCCTGATCGCGTCCGCCAGCCGGTCGCCCGGCGCGTCCTTGACCAGGAACGCCTCGATGCCCGCGGCCAGCGCCCTGCGTACGTGGCCCGGCTGGCCCATGGCCGTGAGCACCAGGACGCGGCACGACGGAAGGCGCTCCAGGAGCGTGGCGGCCGCGGTGATGCCGTCGACGACCGGCAGGTCGATGTCCACGACCGCGACGTCGGGCCGGACCCGGAGGGCCTCGGGCACGATCTCGTCGCCCCGGGTCACCTCCGCGACCACCTCGATGTCCGGCTCCAGGCGGAGCAGGGCGGTGAGCGCGGCGCGGATCATGTGCATGTCCTCGGCGAGCAGCACCCTGATCATGCTGCGACCTCCACGGCCAGGAGGAAGCCGCCGGTGCCGGTCGGGGCGGCGGTGCAGGAGCCGCCTGCCTGGGCCGCCCGCTCCGCCAGCCCCGTGAGGCCCCCTCCGGCGGAGCCCGCGGACTCGGGGGCGCCGTCGTTGGCCACCTCGAGCCGGAGCGTGCCGCCGTTCACGGACGTGGTGATCGTGCAGGTCGTGGCCCTGCTGTGGCGCAGCACGTTGGTGACCGCCTCGCGTACGGCCCAGGCCAGGGCCTCCTCCGAGCGTCTCGGCATCGCCGTGTCCGCCAGGTGGGCCTGCACGCCTATGCCCGACGACTCCAGCAGCGCCACCGCCCGGTCCACCTCGCCCGTCAGCGACATCGCCCGGTAGCCCCTGGCCACCTGACGTACATCCTGGGCCGCCTCTCTGGCGACCTGCACCAGCTCACCCATCTCCGTACGGGCGGCGGTGGGGTCGCGTTCCACGAGCCGGGAGGCGAGGTCGCCCTTGAGCGCGATCGCGGTGAGGCTGCGCCCGAGGCCGTCGTGCAGGTCGCGGGAGATGCGCAGGCGCTCCTTGAGCACCGCGGCGTCGGCCAGCTCGGCTCTGGCCTGCTCCAGGTCCGCGGCCACGCGGACGAACCGCACCAGCGCGTAGATCATGGCGCCCGTCGTCGGCACGGTGACCGTGTAGAAGAGCACGACCACCAGGTCGGAGCCCGTCGCCAGCACGGCGCCCTCGTACAGCATCATGAGTCCCACCAGCGCGCCGCCCCAGCCCAGCGGCAGGAACACCAGCAGCGTCCCGGCCAGCATCGGCGCGGACACCGCCGACATCCCGCCGGGTAGCAGGAAATCCGGCAGGTACGTGGCGACCGCCTGGAGCACGAGCGTGAGCGGGAAGTGGGGCGGGCGCTCGCCGCGCAGGCCCGCCCGCATGTTCAGGTAGTGCGTGGAGATCACGGCGAGGATCGCGACCCCGCTCGCCGCCCCGTAGCCCGGCCCCCACCGGAAGTAGAGCAGCGCGATCACCGTGTAGGCGACCGAGACGGCGATGATGAGACCGCCGGCGAGCTTCCTGGCCGATGACGAGACCACAGCGACGATGATGACCTTTCTTATGATCTGCGAGGTTCCCAGCGGAACCATAGCCGGATCGCGACCAGCCCGAGGAGCGTCCAGGCGGCCAGCACCAGGGCGGGCACGGCGAGGTCGCCGGTCTTGACGGCGTTCACGACGGCGGTGGTGGGCAGCAGGTCGAGGACGGGGCGTAGCCACGAGGGCAGCGGGATGGGGCCCATCGCGCCCGCGGAGACCCCGGCCACCAGGAAGACGGGCATGGTGAACGCGGCCGCCAGCTCGAAGCGCGGGATCGCGGCCGTGTACGCGGCGCCGAGGAGGGACAGCACGGCCGACCCCGCGACCGTGATGGCGGCGAACCCCAGCGGGTCGGCGGGCAGCGGCACGCCGGCCACGAACCGTACGGCCACCGTGGACAGCATGATCAGGGCCACGGTCTGCGTGGCCGTGCTGGCGATCTGGCCGATCAGGATCTGCCCGTCCGTCAGCCGGCTCGCCCGCAGCCGCTTGAGGATGAGCTGGTCGCGGCGGGCGGTCAGGGCGACGGCGACGTTCATGAACGCGGTGATCGCCAGCAGCACCGAGATCGAGCTCTGGAAGATCGAGGCCGCCGACGAGGCGTCGCGCACCTGCTTCATGAGCAGCGGCATCCCCACGACCAGCCCCACCGGGGTGATCACCGAGGCGAACAGCATGCTCTTGTCCCGCCAGAACAGGCGCGTGCCGAGGCGGTAGGTGGCGGTCAGGCTCATCGGGCGCTCTCCAGGAAGAGGTCTTCGAGGGTGGCCGGGCGCACCTCGAGGCCCGCCAGGCGCAGGCCGCGGCCGGCCGCCCAGGTCAGCAGCGTCTGCGCGGCCAGGTCGGGGTCGTCGGCGCGGCAGACGGCCGTCTCGCCCTCCACGGTGACGGGCAGCGGCAGGTCGCCGGGGTCCACGTGCGCGGGCAGCCGGAACGCCACCCGCCCGGAGCGGGCGGCGAGGGTCTCCGCCATGTCGCCCGACGCGACGACCTCGCCCGCGTCCATGATCGCCATGGCGGAGGCCAGGCGCTGCGCCTCGTCCAGGTAGTGCGTGGTGAGCAGGATCGTGGTGCCCTGCCGGGCGAGGTCGCGGACGACGTCCCACGTGCTCCTGCGTGCCTCGGGGTCCATGCCGGTGGTCGGCTCGTCGAGGAAGAGCACGTCGGGGCGGCTCAGCAGGGCCAGCGTCAGGTCGAGCCGGCGCTTCTCGCCGCCGGAGAGCTGGCGCACCTTGGTGGTCCGCTTGGCCGTCAGCCCGGTCAGCTCCAGCGCCTCGTCGCGGGCCCGGGGCGCGGCGGTGAAGTCGCGCCAGGTGTCGACGGTCTGGGCCACCGTCAGGTCAGGGAAGAACCCGGCCTCCTGCAGCATGATCCCGGTGCGCTGCCTGACGGCCGCGCGGTCGGCGTACGGGTCGAGGCCGAGCACCCGCACGGTGCCGCCGTCGGGCCGCTGGAAGCCGGCCAGCACCTCGATCGTGGTGGTCTTGCCCGCGCCGTTGCGGCCCAGCAGCGCGAAGATCTGACCTTCCGCCACCTCGAACGAGATGCCCTTCACCGCCTCGAACCCCTGGTGGCTCTTCCTGAGCCCGTGCACGTTGATCGCTGTCATGCGTACGAGTGTTCCGGGGCTGGTCGCGGGGCGGCAGTGAAGAATTCACGACTTCCGCGAGAGCTTGAGCAGCGCCTCCGTGACGCCTTCCGGGTCGACGAGCTGGTGCAGGTGCATGCCGGGCACGCGGGTCACGGGCCAGCCTCGGCGGGCCGCGTCCTCGGCGACGTTCTCGTACGGCGGCCCGAACCACAGGCACGAGCACCTGACGTCGTCCCAGCCGGAGGGCACGGGGACGAGCTGGGTGTAGTAGTCGAGCGGCAGCCGCGGCTGCTCGGCCGCCACCCGGATGCGTACGGCGGGATCGGGCAGCATGGCCACCACGTCCTCCTCGTCCCACCAGTCGGTCCAGCGCGGCAGCACGCCGTCGGGGCCCGCCAGGTCATGCAGGAACGGCAGGAAGCTCTCCTCCGCGACCTTGATCAGGCCGTCGCGCGGCGGGATGTGCGCGTCGGCGAACACGCACGCCACCACCCGCTCGCCCAGCCCCTCCTTGATCAGCGGTAGGAAGAATCCGGCGTTGCTGTGCACGGCCAGCACGACGGGAGTGTCCGGGGTGGCCGCGCGCACCGCCTCCACCACCCGGGGCCAGTACGGCGCGCCGCCCGCCGCCACGCCGGTCAGGTCGGGCACCACGGCCGCGTGCCCGCGGCGCTCCAGCAGCTCGGCCACGGGCGCCCATGTCGACGGCCCGACGGAAGGGCTGTGCACGAGTACGAAGGTCGTCTCCATGGGGTCCACCCTGTCAGACGATCAGGGGGTGGCGGGAGACCGAGCGGCCCGATCCGTCGTAGTCCGCCCAGGCCACGGCCAGGTTGTTCACCGCTCGCGAAAGCTCCTGCTCCGGGAAGAGGAAGTGCACGCGCGTGCGGTCGGCGTGCCCGCCGAGCGGGTCGAACGACCTCCCCGGCGGCACCGCGACGCCGTGCCTGAGCGCGACCTGGGAGAAGGAGTCGACGTCGCCGCGCGGGATCCGTACCCAGATGGTCTGGCCGCCCAGCGCCGGCTCGAAGGACCACGACGGCAGGTGCGCGCGCAGCTCGGCGCACAGGTGGTCGTGGCGCTCCCGCAACGTGCGCACGCGCGCCGCGCGCACCTCGTCCAGGCGGCGCAGCAGGGCGACGGCGGCGAGCTGGCTGAAGACCTCGCCGCCCAGGTCGTGCACGGCTCGCAGCCTGGCCAGCCGTGAGACCAGCGGCGCCGCCGCGCGGATCCACCCGACCCGCAGGCCGCCCCAGACGAGCTTGCTCAGCGAGCCGACGGAGATCAGGTTCTCGCCCCCCTTGAACGAGGCCAGCGGAGGCGGAGTCTCGCCGGTGAAACAGAGCTCGGCGCAGACCTCGTCGTCGATCAGCGGCACGTCGTGCTCGGCGGCCAGCGCGGTCAGCCGCCTGCGGGCCGGGCGGTCCATGATGGAGCCGTCCGGGTTGCGGCCGGTGGGGACGAAGTAGGCCAGGGCGGGGCGTTCGCGCAGGTCCTCCGCCGTTCCCGGCCGGATGACGGCGGCGGCGTGCCGGAACACCTCCAGCGCGCCCGGATACGTCGGCGTCTCGGCCAGCACCGTGTCACCGGGCGCCAGCAGCAGGCCGGTCAGCAGCGTGATGGCCTGCTGCGCGCCCGTGGTCACCATGATCTCGTCGGCCGTCGTGGGCACGCCGCGGCCGGTGTAGTAGGCGGCCAGGGCCGCGCGCAGGGCCGGGTTGCCCGCCGGCTGGTAGCCCAGGTCACGCGTCCCGGCCAGCCGCGCGCTCGCCTCCTCGTACGCCTCGAACATCGCGGCCGGTGGGTCCTCCGGCGCGGCGCACGTCAGGAGCTGCACGCCGTCCGGCGGGTGCAGGAGGTGCAGCAGCAGCGGGTTGGCCGCCACGCTGTCGGCGGTCCGCGTCGAGGGCAGGTCGAGCGCGGCCACCCGGGTGCCGCTGCCCTGGCGGCGCAGCACGCGGCCCTCCTGCTGCAGCAGGTCGTACGCGGCCACCACGGTGCCCCGGCCCACCGCGAGGCGCCTGGCGAGCACCCGGTCGGGAGGCAGGGCCTGGTCCGGCGGCAGCACGCCGTCGTCGATCAGGGCCCGCAGCCTGGCCGCGAGCAGCAGGTAGAGCGGGCCGCGGCCCGACGCCCAGCGGCCCAGCAGATCGACGAGATCATCGAGATTGGCCCCATTCATGGACCAATTCTGCCGTATTGGCTCTCACATCGGGCCTCCTCCGCGGCGATCCTTGGTATATGACCGAATCCCGTCCTGAGATGCTCCGTCCGGAGACCCGCGCCGTTCACGTGCCGCAACCCTCCATCGAGGGCAGCCGCCCGATCACCATGCCGATCTACCAGACGTCCGGGTTCAGCTTCGACGACCCCGCCGTGATGGCCGACGCGATGGGCCGGGCCGACGGGCCGTTCGTGTACGCGCGCTACACCAACCCCACCGTCCGCTCGCTGGAGCTGGCCGTCGCCGACCTGGAGGGCGGGACCGCGGCCATCGCCACGGGCTCGGGCATGGGCGCGATCAACACCGTCCTGCTCGGGCTGCTCAAGCCCGGCGACCACCTCATCGCCCAGGCCTCCCTGTACGGCGGGACCGCCGCCATGATCAACGACCTGGTGGGCAGGTTCGGGATCACGGTGTCGTACGTGCCCGAGAACGACCCCGCCGCCCTGCGCGCCGCCGTCCGGCCGGAGACCCGCCTGGTCTACCTGGAGACGATCAGCAACCCGATGACGCTGGTGGCCGACCTGCCCGGGATGTGCGCGGCGGCCCGCGAGCTGGGGATCCTGTCCGTGGTGGACAACACGTTCGCCACACCCCTCCTCTCCCGGCCCATCGAACACGGGGCGGACATCGTCGTCCACTCCACCACCAAGTACCTGTCCGGGCACACCGACGTGGTGGGCGGCATCGCCGTCTTCGCCTCCGACTCCCTCTACGAGAAGGTGTGGCACTTCGCGATCGAGCTGGGGGCCTCGGCGGACCCGTTCGCGGCCTGGCTGTCGCTGCGGGGGCTGCAGACGCTGGGGCTGCGCATGGAACGGCACTGCTCCAACGCCCGCTTCCTCGCCACCCGCCTCGCCTCGCACCCCGCCGTCACCGCGGTGCACTGGCCGGGGCTCTCCTCGCATCCCTCGTACGAGCTGGCCGGGAAGCTGCTGTCGGACTTCGGCGGGGTGCTCTCGTTCGACCTCGCCGGCGGGCGGGCTGCGGGGGAGAAGTTCATGAGCTCCGTACGCCTGGCGCTGCTCGCTCCCTCGCTCGGCGGCGTGGAGACGCTCGTCCTGCACCCCGCCACCACCTCGCATCGCGCGCTGAGCGCCGAGGAGCTGGTCAGGAGCGGGATCGGCGAGGGCACCGTACGCATCGCGGTGGGCATCGAGCACCCCGAGGACCTCTGGGCCGACATCTCACAGGCCCTGGCATAGTGACACTGTGGATTATTCGGATGTGCTGGCCGCGGCCGGTCGTATCGACGGGCACGTGCTCCGCACGCCGGTCCTCGAAATCTCGGCCGGGGTCTTCTTCAAGCTGGAGCTGTTGCAGCACTCGGGGTCGTTCAAGGTGCGGGGGGCGTTCAACCGCATCCTGTCGGCCGGTGAGCTGCCGCCCAGCGGGGTGATCGCCGCCAGCGGGGGCAACCACGGGCTGGCGGTGGCGTACGCGGCGCGGTCCCTGGGGGTGCGGGCGGAGATCTTCGTGCCCGAGGTGACCAGCCCGGTGAAGGTGGCGGGGCTCGCGGCGCTGGGGGCGCACGTCACGCAGACCGGCGCCATCTACTCCGAGGCCGCCGAGGCCGCCGCCAAGCGCGCCGCCGAGACGGGCGCGCTGGCGGTGCATGCGTACGACCAGGCCGAGGTGGTGGCGGGGCAGGGCACCACGGGGCTGGAGATCGTGGAGCAGACGGGCGGCGTGGACACGGTGGTGGTCGCCGTCGGCGGCGGAGGCTTCGCCGCCGGGATCACCCTGGGCACCTCCGGCGGCGTGCCGGGAGGTACGCCCGGGGGCGCGCAAGGACGTGCGCCTGGGGCCGTTCATGAGGCCGGGCCGCGGATCGTCGCGGTGGAGCCCGAGCGGATCCCGACCCTGCACGAGGCGCTGCGGGCGGGGGAGCCGGTGCCGGTGGAGGTCGGCGGGGTGGCGGCCGACGCGCTGGGCGCGACCAGGCTCGGCGCCATCCCGTTCGAGATCCTTTCGTCGCCTCGGGTGCGGAGCGTGCTGGTGAGCGACGAGGCGATCATCGAGGCCCGGCGCACCCTCTGGGCGCGGCACCGGGTGGCGGCGGAGCCCGCCGGCGCGACCGCGTACGCGGCGCTGCTGGCGGGCGCCTACACCCCGGCCCCGGGCGAGCGGGTGGCGGTGGTGCTCTGCGGCTCCAACACCGACCCCGCCACCCTCACCACCGCCTGACCTCCCTCACCCCGCTTCGGCACCTGAGGGGGACACCAGCCCGGCGATGTAGTCGGAGACCGCGGCGACGGTCGGCTGCTGCCACAGCAGGGTCGTCGGCAGCGAGCAGCGGAACCGTTTCTCCAGCCGCCGCCGGACGACCACCGTCAGCACCGAGTCCAGCCCCTGCTCGACCAGCGGCCGGTACGGCTGCAGGTCGCCCGGGGCCAGCCGCATCTCCTTGGCGATCTGCGCGCCGACCTCCTCCAGGAGGAACGCGCGCAGCTCCTCCGGCCCCAGGTCGGCGATGGACTCGGCGGGCCGCGCGCCGTCGGCGCCGTTCTCCGCGGGTGCCGGCACGTCGATCACCGGGTACCGCAGCCCCGACAGCCAGCCGACGACGTCACCGGCGCCGTCGGTCACCCGTACCTGCACCGTGTCGGCGCGCTCCGGGTCGAGCCACACCTCGATGTCCACCGTGTCCGGTGGCTCTCCGACCGCGACCAGCCGATCGACGTGCGTCACCATGCGAAGCAGCGGATCGCCGGGGAACGCGCTCGGCGCCACCGACATCGCCGCGTCCAGAACGGGCGCCCACGTGGCGGCCGGCCCGCACCGTACCCGGGCGCGCAGCGCGCCGTCGCCGCGCAGCAGTTCCTCGACCGTCCAGTCGAACCCGGTTCCGGGCACTCCCACGGCGGCGAGCCGCTGCATGATCAGGTCCGGCTCCGCCGGGGTGAGCGCGTGCGCCGGTGGGGCCGGCGCCTCTCCCGGCGTGGCGGGCACCGTCGCGGTGGCGATCATCTGCCAGGCGGCGTCCGGTTCGCCCGCGGTACGGGCGGCCAGCCGCAGCCCGGTTCCCTGCCGTACGACCTGGACCTCACGGCGGTCGGCGGTCAGCAGCGGCGCCGACATCGTCACCTCGCCGAGCGTCTGACCTCCGGCGGCGGCGAAGAAGGTCGCCGCGAGCACGGCGGCCGGCACGATCTCCACGCCCTCGATGGCGTGGCTGCCGGGATAGGGCCGGGTCTGGTCGTCCACGCCGGTCCGCCAGAGCCGTACGTCGGAGCCCGCGAGCTCGATGCCGTCGCCGAGCAGCGTGTGCGTGTCCGGATCGTGGCCGCGACCGGCGGTGTCCGGTGCCGACGGCGCACGCCAGTGCCTGCGGTGCTGCCACGGGTACGTGGGGAGCACGACCGGCCCACCGGCCGGTTGCAGGCGATGCCAGTCCACATCGAGGCCGGCGCAGTAGGCCGCGGCCACGCTGGCCGGCAGGGTGACGCGCGGCGGGCGGTTGCGCCGCAACGACGCGCCGACGAAGATCTCCTCGTGCCCGCCCGCGCTCAGCGTCTCCAGCACCGAGTGGGTGACCACCGGGTGCGGGGAGATCTCGACGAACGCGCGGTATCCGTCGGCCGCGGCCGCCGCGACCGCGTCGGCCAGGCGCACCGGCCGGCGTAGATTGGCCGCCCAGTACGCGCCGTCGAAGCCGTGACTGGTCCGTGGATCGTCCAGCGCCGTCGAGTAGACGCGGATGCCGGGGGCGTCGGCCGTCAGGTCGCCCGCGGCGGCGGTCAGCTCGGCCAGCAGCGGATCCATCTGGGGCCCGTGGAAGGCCACGTCAGAGGCGACCCGGCGGGCCGGGATCCCCTGCTCGAGCCAGCCGGTCAGCACCTCGGCCACGGCGTCGGGATCGCCGGAGACGACCGTCGAGCCGGGCGACGACGCGATCGCGGCGACCACGTCGGCACGGTCTCCCAGCAGCCGCGCCGCCTCGGCGAACGGCAGCTGCACCATGACCATCGCACCGCGACCGGCGACCCGCCGAAGCAGCCGGGAGCGCCGGCAGATCAACCGGGCTCCGTCCAGGCGGCTCAGCGCCCCGGCCGTCACGGCGGCGGCGATCTCGCCGACCGAATGGCCGATGACCGCGTGCGGACGCACCCCGTACTCCCGCCAGAGCTCGACCAGGCCGAGCTGCATCACGAAGATCATGGTCTGGATCCGGTCCACCTCGGTCAGCTCGTCCTCGGTGAGCGCCTTCCGTGGCGAGAAGCCGATCTCGGCGGCGAACACCGGCTCCAGCTCGTCGACCACCGAGGCGAACGCCGGCTCGGTCTCCAGCAGTTCGCGGCCCATGCCGGCCCACTGCGAGCCGTGTCCGGAGAACACGAACACCGGGCCGGGACCGGGATCGACGAGCACCTGCCCGGTGGTCACCGCGTCGTGCGGGGTGCCGGCCGACAGGATGCGCAGCCGGTCGGCCAGCGCGGCCGGATCCTCCGCCGCCACCACCGCCCGGTGCGGCAGGTGGGCGCGGCGCAGCGCGAGCGTGTGCCCGACGCCGGCCGCCGGCAGGTCGCCGACGACGCCGGCGAGGTTTCCCGCGGCCTGCCGCAGCGCCGCCCGCGACGCGGCCGACACCGGGAACAGCCGGCCCGCGGTCCCTTCTGCGGGTGGCTCTGCCGGCGGCGCCTGTTCGAGTACGACGTGGGCGACGGTGCCGCCGTAGCCGAAGGCGGAGACCGCGGCCCGGCGCGGATGCGCGGACCCGGGCCACGCCGTCGGCGCGTCGACCACCCGCAGCCCGGCGCCCTCCCAGTCGACGGCCGGAGTGGGCGTGTCGAGCCGGCTCGGCGGGATCTGACCGCGTTCGAGCGCCAGGACGGCCTTGACCAGGCCGGCGATCCCGGCGGCGCCCTCGAGGTGACCGATGTTGGACTTGGCCGAGCCGATCAGGCACGGCTGCTCCGGCGGCCGGCCCTTCCCGTAGACAGCGCTCAGCGCGCCGGCTTCGAGCGGGTCGCCGACCGCGGTGCCGGTGCCGTGCGCCTCGACGTAGCCGACCGTGCCCGGCTCGACGCCCGCCTGCCGCAGCGCGCGGCGCATGACGTGCTCCTGCGCCTGGCCGCACGGCGCCATGATGCCCGCGGTACGGCCGTCCTGGTTGACCGCGCTGCCGCGGACGGTCGCGAGGACCCGGTCTCCGTCGCGTACGGCGTCGGCGAGCCGCTTGAGCACCACGACCACCGCGCCCTCGCCCCGCCCGTACCCGTCGGCGGCGGCGTCGAACGACTTGCTCCGCCCGTCCGGTGCCAGCGTGCCCGCGGCGTCCAGGGTCAGCGTCTCGCCGGGGGACAGGATGAGGTTGACCCCGCCGGCCAGCGCCACGTCGGTCTCGCCGGACCGCAGGGCCTGCACGGCCAGGTGGAGGGCGACCAGCGACGCCGAGCACGCCGTGTCCACCGCCATGCTCGGGCCGCGCAGGTCGAGCGCGTATGCTCCCCCATCGGGGCCCCGACACGGCGGCCGAGCCGCCGGTGATCTCGCCGGCCGCGCGCAGGACGTCCGTCACGAGGTCTGCGACGTCCGGGTC